>NZ_JBYTCJ010000037.1:0-18661 GCF_058790155.1 Neobacillus sp. FW104-15D2 | reverse complement strand
CTAAGTTGCCACCTGCCTGAACACCAAGACCGTGCTGGCCCCCTAAATGACCGCCTGCCTGAATGCCGAGCACTTGACCGCCGCCTAGCTGGCCGCCTGCTTGGACCCCAAGACCATGCTGGCCCCCTAAATAACCGCCTGCATGGACACCTATCCCTTGACCGCCGCCTAGCTGGCTTCCCGAATAAACCCCAAGACCATGTTCTCCTCCTAAATGACCGCCAACATTGTAGCCAGTCCCCTGTCCGCTTCCCAAATGGCCATCGGCATATATACCTGCCATTTGACCTCCTATATGCCAATATCCTGGAGGATAAGTTCCATAATAAGAGGCGGGATAAGGATAAGAATATTGATAATAAGACTGAGGATAAGGCTGGGACCTATAGGGATAACTAAATGGATATATTACCATTTTCCTAAACCTCCAATCAGATTCATGCTTTAGTTTATGCGCCATAAATAAGGTATGATACTTAGCTAAACGAAATGGGCAGTGGCCACTTGATTTTTCCAAAAATATAAAAGGAGTCCCAAAACTATGTACTCGGGACTCCCATTCCTAAAAATGATCAATCATGTTTTTTTGCATAGTCAAAATCAAATTCGCATTCTTCCAGTTTTACTACTTTTGTCTTATTGAGGGGGTATCGCCAACATTTCGGAAATTTTGTACGCTAAGCAAATTCAAACATTAAAAAATCGAATTCCCTGTACATTAAGGAACCGACTTTTTTATCTGACTTCTTCAAGTAAAGCCCCTGTTAGTTCAATAAACAGTTTGCATTTTTCATCCCCTTCATCGTTTTATCAATACGGACAGGTCGCCCTCAAAAACTTTTTCATCTGTATCGTTAAAGGTAGTTAACGATACAGTAAGGATCCCTGTTTCATCTTTAGTCGCTTTCTTATCAATTACTTCAACATTGATATGCAATACATCTTCAGGATACACAGGCTTAATAAATTTAATATTATTCATCCGTGTACCAGCAATGACATCCTCACCGTAGAAACCTTCTTCAACCCAAAGCTTAAAAGAAATGGCTAACGTATGTATACCAGAAGCAATAATTCCCTCAAACCTGCCTTGATTTGCCTTTTCCTCATCCAAATGCATATATTGAGGGTCAAATTCACCTGCAAACCTCATAATATCTTCTTTTGTTAATTTTAATGATTTAGTTTGGAACACTTGTCCAAGTGTAAACTCATCTAACTTCATTCTTACACCTCTATTTTATTGTTGTAGTCGTTGTTGTCCTTGTTTATTTTAGCACCCATACTCAACAAGTGGAAAAATATAAAAGTCTTCTTAAGCTAACCTGCCCTTTAGTGAAATAAGAAAAAAGCCCTACTCCTTATTGAGTAAAGCCCCCGTTTGTTTAAGTACAATATTTCACAATCAAACCAAATACTCTCATATCTGAATTATTTATTTGTTTTATTAGCATAATAAGAATTGGTTTTTTTGCCGAGACAACCTCATTTGTTTAACTTAATCCCCAATTTATTTAATACTTGTGGTGATTAATCGATTTTTATTCTATTAATGATATATTAGTTAAACGGGAGGTGAAAAAATGGATCAACATCTACATCACGTAGAAGAACATTTTTCTGGATCTGACCTCATTCGAGATGTTGTCATTGGTATGTCAGATGGATTAACCGTACCGTTTGCATTAGCTGCTGGTTTGTCCGGTGCTGTTGATACAACAACATTAATTCTCACTGCCGGAGGCGCTGAAATTGCAGCAGGATCAATTGCAATGGGACTTGGCGGATATTTGGCAGGAAAAACAGATGCAGAACATTATGAATCTGAACTTGCCCGTGAACGGCGCGAAGTAATAGAACTACCAGAGCGTGAAGAAGAGGAAGTATCTGAAATTTTCAGGGAATATGGGCTTGAAGAAGACCAAATCAAATCGATTACTGAAACCATGAAAAAGAACCCTGAAAAATGGGTCGATTTTATGATGAAATTTGAATTGGGGCTAGAAGAGCCGGAGCCGACAAGAGCGAGAAACAGTGCGATTACCATTGCTATTTCTTATATTGTCGGAGGGTTAATCCCTTTGTTTCCATATTTTATCTTTCATAAACCTGCAACAGCATTAATGGTTTCTGTTATTGTCACACTTATTGCCTTACTTATTTTTGGATATGTAAAAGGACGGTTTACAGGAACTTCTCCGGTGAAGAGCGCTTTTCAAACAATGATTACTGGAGGACTTGCTGCAGCAGTTGCATTCGGTCTAGCAAGAATTCTCACCTGACAGTTGAATTTTCGTATGTGGTAAACGATAATTACATGCATCCCCTGCCTAATGGTGGGGGTCAATTTGTGTGAGGCAATGGATATTTGCTAGGAAGATGTATTAACCTAGAAAGTTACCTATCTTTCACTAAAAATGCAGATTGTGAATCATTACACTTAAACTAAACTGTCCTTTAGTTGAAAAAGACAAAAAAGCTGCCTCTTTGGGTTGTATTACATTAGCAGAGTTCCTACCCAATTTTGATTCAAGCATTAGGGTAATTGGATAAGAAACAATTAAAAATAAGGATATGTAAATTGATTGTTCAAAGAAATTTTTAAACATTTCTTGAGACCACTGTGGTTCCCCAATGATTCAATAGGCAATCACATTTGAAATACTAATCCCATCATTGGCCTCAGGAATTAGGCTTTGGGTATAGTTTTGTGCAAGACTAATGGCTGCTAAAATAGATACTGCAATAGCAAGACCAATCCCTTTTGAGAAAGGATTTTTAATCCCCATTCTTTGGATAACTAAAATAGAAGCAATTACAAAAACCAAAGACACTAAAGTAAAAGGCATATTATCACTCCAACCCTTGGAATTACTATCTATTTAATAATACTGGATTATTTTGTAACAGGGAATAAAAACCATTATATATTTAGCTAACCTGCCAGTTAGTTGAACAAATAAAAAGCCGCCTTTGGCAGCTCCATCTTTAAGAAATGCCCCCTATAGTTTAAGTGCTTTTTTTCACAAACTTAAGATTTTTTAGGAAACCTGCCTATTTCCTTTCTATCAGTTATTTATTTTTAGGGTATAAGTTTAAATGCCGTTACAGATAATATCCCTATAAGAAATTAGGGGGTTTTAAAATGGAAGAAGCAACCACAAGTAATAATGGAATGAGCGCATCTAATAAACTAAACTTTTCAGGTCTTGGTGTTGGAGCAATTGTACTAACCACTGTTTATACGGCGATTTTGGCTTCGCAGTTAATGGCTACCAAACATAAAGTCGATTACCTTTATTACAAAGAAATAACACAAAATAAATAGCTAATAAATGACGGTGCTTTTTTCACCGTCTTTTATTATATATAAAACAGCAATTTGAACTAACCAGCCCCGTGAACCCGTTATAGTTGAACATTTTCAAAGTGTTCCACTGTTGGAAATGGGTCATAGAAATGATGTAGTTGTTTTTTCCATTCTTGATACTCTTTCGATTGTCTAAATCCAACTGTATGGTCTTCTAATGTTTCCCACTTCACTAATAGTAAATATTTCCCCTTAACTTCCATACATCGTTGTAATTCGTGAGATATGTAGCCCCTCATAGAGGATATAATTTTTGATGATTCTCGGAATGCGTCCTCATATTCCTCTTCCATACCTTGCTTAACTTGTAGCATAACAGCCTCTAAAGTCATTTAATCTCCCCCTTTTTTAAAGTGTATCATTTTAAAAAATAATTCTTATATTTCTTTTTCAACTAAACTGCCCGATAGCCTGGTAATGTAATTATTTCATAGCTCACTTTATTTCCTCCCAATCCCCTAAAAGTGTTATAAATTTCCTATTAACAGTTTTCTCTATCTATGGTGGAAATACCTTCTTCCACTAACCTGCCCCATTAGTCGAATAAGCCGAATAAGTCAGTAAACTCATTGAGTAATATTAATCCAGCTCCCATTTTCTAAATGCCTTTTCCTTTTGTTTTAGATTATTGAGGTTTTTGGTGTATTCCTTGGCATAAATAATTGAAAATAGTGTGTCTAGGATATATTCAAAGGATATTTGTGAAGAAAAGGTCCCTACTTTAAAAAAGTCATATTCGTCATAAGGAACCTCTAATGTCAATTCACACAATTTAGACATAGTGGATTCCGAATTACCAGTTAAAAGTATAGTAGGGATTTTCATTGAAGCTAAATATTTTAATATTTTTAAGTGGGCAACCGAACTACCAGCATAACTAATAAAAATGGCACAGTCTGTTTTTTCCAAGTTTAATGCATTCCATGTTGTTTCCCCATACTCATCAGCGATGATCAGGTGTTTATTAATTTTTATAAACTTGTTTTGAAAGCTACGAGCACGAATCTGAGAGTCTCCATTTCCAAAAAGATAAATTCTGTTTGCGTTTCTAACAATATCTACAGCTTTATTTAATTGATTCTTATCTAGTTTCACTAAAGTCTTTCTGATTGTTTCTATTGTCAAGTCAGCCATTTTCTTTGCAATGTCTATTGAACTGTCAGATGGCAGAAAAGGAAAATTAGGATCAACATGTGCAAATTCATGTTTATTACTTTGAATTTCATGGATTAAAGCTATTTTAAAATTTCTATAACCTGAGTAACCTAACTTCTGACTAAGTCTAATAATTGCAGAGTGGGAGGAAAATGTGTTTTCTGCAAGCTCTTGAATAAACATATTAGGAACATCTTCTAAGTTTATTAATATATAATCAGCAATCCTTATTTCAGTATCAGTAAAGCCCTGCTTTTGTTCAAGTTTCTTTAGTAAAGTCATTTCTTCCTCCATTTTGTCTGACGATAAGTAATTATTTTATTTATCAAATCAGATACGACATGAACTGTACAAAATAACTACTCAATATTATTTGATCATAATTTTGACAGAAATGCTCGTCAACAACATTAAAATGAGCACCTTTTCAAACATTATGTTCAGTCTAGTATCAACAATTCTAAGTATTGTTGAAAATAAGGTCCAATCTGATATAAAAGCATTCCCAAACCATATCACCTTTAATATAATCAAGCTACAAAAGAGAATTGGAGGAATTTTTTATGTTAACGATTACCTATATCGGAAACGGAAAAAGTACCAACCGTAATCACTTACCTTTTTCATTAATATACTAAGACATTCATGTGAAAACCATTTATTCACGTCACGATAACAGTATTTGGCAGAAGGAATCAGGAGTTAATTAAGAAAAAATAGTAAAAGATCAAGAAACTATTCAAAAAATACAAATTCTTGTAGAAGGTATTAACAAAATTGAAGTTTACGAAAAGTTATTTGCATAACAAAGAATGAGGTGAATTAAATTGAAACTCGCAATACTAGGTTCTGGAAAAATTGTTGCTGATTTTTTAACTATAGCTGGGGATTTATCTGATACAGAATTAATAGCCATCTTTGGTACTAACGGAAGTATACCAAAAATGGAAGTGATGAAAAACGAATATGGAATTGGAAAAATATATACCGACTATGAAGAATGTTTACAGGATTCGGATATTGATACCGTGTATGTTGCACTACCCAATCATCTTCATTATTCTTTTTCTAAAAATGCTTTATTAAGAGGAAAAAATGTAATATGTGAAAAACCATTTACAATAAAGTTCAGTGAGTTTACTGAGCTAAGAAATATTGCTAAAGAAAATAATTTAATATTAATTGAAGCAATTACGACACAATATTTATCCAATTACATATCAATTAAAGAATCCATTCATGCCCTTGGAGATTTAAAGATAATCGAGTGTAATTATTCTCAATATTCATCTCGATATGATGCTTTTAAAAAGGGAGAAATCTTGCCGGCTTTTAACCCAAAAGCAGGAGGAGGTGCATTAATGGATATCAATATTTACAATATCCATTTTGTGGTTGGAATTTTAGGAAAGCCTAATTCAGTAACTTATCTTGCAAACGTTGAAAGGGATATAGATACGTCTGGTATTCTTGTATTAAACTATCCAACCTGTAAAGTAGCTTGTATTGGTGCAAAGGACTCGACAGCACCAATACGTACTCTAATTCAAGGCGATAAAGGTTCCATTGTATTAAATGGATCAGCGAACGTTTGTGATTCATTTGAGTTGAATATGAATGGAGAGGATAGCCGAATCATTGATAATAAAGTCCATCCACACAGAATGTTTGAAGAATTTTATGAGTTTGAAAAAATGATCAAGGAGAATGATTATTCCAAAGCCAATTATATGTTAGAACAGAGCCAAATTGTGATGGAAGTCGTCGAGGAAGCATTACTTGATGCTGGAATTAAGTTAGGTTAATTGGAACTCCTTAGTTATCTAGTTAAAATCAAAAAAAACTTGCAGAATTTAACTACCTGCAAGTTTTTTTCCTTCTATTCTCTAGTGCCTGGACCTCTTCACTATAGAACGTGTTTTATCCTTTTTTCAGGTTCAAGTTGTTGATTACTTTAACTTTATGAATTGGCTAGCTATTTTCTAAAAAGTGGATTAGAAACCTTCTTGACTAACCTGCCCTTTAAGTATATTAAGAAAAAGATGCTGCCGCAGCAACACCATTCCTTAAGATAAGCCCCCGGTAGTTCAAGAAGAAATGTGCGACGTTATTACTGAGTTTCTCTTCTATCCGCCGTGTAGTCTAATACGAAATAAAGGATGTACATTGAAATAAAGTAAACCACCGCCGAATAGATTATATTCCATTCACCATAATGTAAAACTCTAATATAAACTGCATACAACTCAAGTAGTACAAGAATGCATGTCCATCCCAAGATATATATAAATTTCTTAATGGCATTTGATTTCAGGGGAAAATAATTTAAAAAAACAACTAATACAGCAACCTCACCTAGGGCTACAGCTAGGTATGACCACTCTATTTGTTTTTTATCAAAATACCAGTAAAGTTTGTACTTTAAATCAAGATACAAATCAGTTACAAAATTCATTAACAATGCAAACTGTATTGTAGCTAGTAACTCGTGCCTAGTCCTTTTTCTGGGCATTTTTAGGGCAACTAAAAGAACTAATATAACTGTCACTATAAATAGCTTCACCAAGAGGAGCACCTCGTTTTTTTTAAAACAACAATATCAAACATATTATCATTTTATATTCGATGAATTATTCTTCTTTAACTAACCTGCCCCTTTAAAAAGGATCGCCGCAGCGACCTCCATTTTTCAAAATAAATTTCCTTTTTTAAAACTCAATCCCGTTCGTTAATATCACCTTTTATGAATTATATTTTTCAAGTAAATCGGTTACGAGTATACCATTTATTTTTAAGCCTTCAATGTTGGAGTTAAGTATATTAACATTTTGTAAATTGCATTCCTCAAAAGTTACATTTGTTAAATCAGATTTTTTAAACATGGCGCCAATTGCATAAATGTCTGGACGTACAATATTTTCAAATGTGGAGCCACCTATCTGTATCCAATTACTTTAACATTGCTAAAATTAATATGCTCTAATTTTGAACCTTCAAAGTTTACATGCAATAAGGATGATTCTCTAAAATCAACCCCATCCCACTTTGAACTTTTTAATGTTGCTTCATGTATTTCTTCTCTTTGACGATTTTCTAATTCAAACCCCAGTCCCTCATCGAATATTTTATTGGTGTTATTTGACACATTATCTCCCCCTTAACACTGATATTTTAATTAAATTCTACCTCTTATATTTCCATACCTTTTTGTTCAACTAATAAAATTTTCCCTATTGCACAAACCAGTCCCGTTGTCGAACAACAGAAAAAAGGCTCTACTCCTTAATGAAGTGTAATAGGGCCCTTTTTGTAATCGCTATATTTCTCTAACCATTCTCTATACCACTCGGAATATTTCTTTCTTAATATCTCTCCAGGAAGCTTTCCTTCTAATGAATAAGGGGGTGCTGACAAGCTTTCGCCTTGCAAGCCTTTGCCTATCGGTACTGAAGTCCCACCAATTACTTTACGATGATTTACTAACACATTCACCTGAACTTGATCAGTAAATCCTTCCTGAGAACCGTATATAGTACTTAGAGGGTGATTTTTTACGATAAATATTTCCTCTATAATATCTTTTCCTATATATTTATCTGGATTTGCTGACTGTACTGCCCATGTTGAAATATCGTTAATAAGGGTATGACGATAAAGTGTATAAGAATTATTACCCTTGTAAGAAACAATAGAGTACCCTTTCTTATTAAGATACTGTTTTGCTAATTCAGTATTCGGATCAGCTTTTTGATCACACGCAACCAATAAAAGTAGAAGTAATTGAATGAAAACTATAACTTTTATAAAGATTCCCCCATTATTTGGGATTTTTATATGATAATTCTTTTTTTCTATTCAAATATCCTTCTAAACCTTTAGCTCATTAAGAAAAAAGAGTTAATGAGACAACCCATTACTTCACATAAGCCCCCGATAGTTGAAGGAGAATATTAGTATTTCATACTAAATAATTACTTTTGCATTTGATTTAAAATCAGTTTAAATACATCGTTCTCTGACATATCATTAGTCAATACTGTTTCTCCATCCACGCCAAGATAATCGTTTGGATTCCACCAGGTACGCAACGAAACCTCTCCGAATTCCATCTTTTTCGACCTAGAGTTGTGACGTTTGACTGTTTCCTCAAAAGATAAATCAAAATAATAAGTATATGCCTTATGATTAAAGAACTGGATTAAATTATTCAGCATTTCCCCATAACGGTGTTTATACATTATTCCTTCAACAATAACAAATTCACATTTACCTTTACCATATTCAGCGATTTGTTCAATGAAATCAATTGAAAGATTCCCATCTCTATCTTGAACCTTCAGCATTTCACGGCGAACGTTATCCTGAGAAACAAAGAGTGTTCCACGCCCCAAATGATTTTGAAGACCTTTGGCGGTTGTTGTTTTTCCACTCCCAGAATTTCCTCGTATGATAATTAACTTAAATTCCACATTCCCCCCCTACGCATCTTCCTATGGTTTTAACTATCTTTTCATTCTATACAGAAATAGTAAATCCTTCTTTAAACTAGACTGCTCAATAGCTCAATAAACACAAAGCGGTCCGATTGTTCAGTCAGAACTTATCGTCACCTTCGAATATAACACTTTCCCTGTTCCGTTCTGGGTCACTAATAAAGTATCGGCTTGGTACCTTTTATCAGTGGTGTTGCTGTTTAAAAATCCGAGGAAGGCACTGGCCATATTAGCGATCTTCGGGTCTCCTTCAGGTAAATCTGTAATAACGGTAACGACAGTCTGCGACCCTCCAATGTCCACGGTATAACCCCTGATATCCCAATACCAAGAGGTTTCCAACCCTTTTACACCAAAATGTCCGTTAATATAGGTCGAGAGAGCTTTGGAAAATTCTGCTTCCTGACGGAACACATCCTCTTTTGGTGGTTCTTTTTTTAAACAAGCATTTGTCAAAATCGTTAATAACAGTATAGGCACCAGCAATCTGATTTTTTTCATTCTTTTCCCCTTTTTAAAAGAGCCATTAATTAAAACCGTTTCTAGTCCAGGTTCTACAACATTGTTCGGAGATGCAAATAATATGTATATTCCCTTTAATTATTAAAATTCCTTCTTCCACAAACCTGCCCGGTAGTTCAATAACAAAAAATGGGATCGCCACAGCAATCCCATTTTCAACATAAGCACCCGTTACTTTAAGTGTATTTATTCACAAACTTTTTGATTAAGATACCCTCTAACTCTTTAATTTCAGCTCTTATATTTAACAATCTCATTTAATTACTTAACATATTTATGAATTTTAATAATGATGAATGTGTATACTTATCTTTTCTATAAATGAATACTGTTTTGACTTTTCCAAATGGATTCGGAAGTGATTGATGTCTAAGAGTTCCATCTTGTATTTGTTTTGCAACAACGCTTTGTGGAACCATACTTATACCTAGACCAGCAGATACACACCCAATGATTGCATCCAGGGTTCCAAATTCCATTATCTTTTTAGGAATCACCCTCTCTTGGTGAAACCATTGTTCAAGCCTTTCCCGATATGAACATCCTGTACGGAAGACAAGTAGTGTCCTCGTTTGAATATCTTTGATAGAAGATATGGGCGGATGAATTGAATCTGTCACGAGTACCAATTCCTCTTCAAATACTTCCTTTTGAATGAGATCGGGGTGTTCAATAGGTCCAGCCACAAATGCTCCATCAAGTTCATACTGAAGAACACCTTGAATATTTTCTTCCGTAGAACCTGTTTTTAGGGTTAGATCAACGTCGGGATAGTCTTTAAGGTACTTTGAAAATATGGCTGGTAACCGAACTGCCGCAGTTGTTTCCATAGAACCAATAATTAAAGGACCTTTTGGCGTTTGATCATCATTCATCACGTTTTTCGTTTCTTCTATAAGATGAAAAATTTTTTCCGTGTATGTTAACAACATGCTTCCTTTGGCTGTCAAAGCAGTCCCACGATTATGTCTATAAAACAAGGTTGTTTGAAGTTCCGTTTCTAATTGCTGTATTTTCATCGTGATATTAGATTGTGCATATTGAAGTTCTCTTGCTGCCTGTGATATACTTCCCAGCTTTGCAACAGTCTGGAAAACTTTTAATGTTTGCAAATCCATCAAAATCCTCACCTCTTTTTTTGCCATCTGATTTACTGATAGCAAATATCAATATTATGTATTATTCAATATACCAGATAAGAGATATGATTTAAATATAATTATTTTATTGGAGGTTTTTATTTGAAGAAGCAATCTTTTCTTTTTTTAATAGGGGGAATACTGTCACTAATCATTGCTATGGGGATTGGAAGGTTTGCCTATACCCCCATTCTTCCACTTATGCAAAAAGATCTATCTTTTTCGAATACAGTTGCTGGATATATAGCATCAAGTAATTACGCTGGATATTTGCTTGGAGCAATTTTAGCAGGAGCGGTACCTTTGAAGAAGTATCGAGTGATTATCTTAAAAATTAGTCTAATCATCAGTATAATTACCACTGCCATAATGGGGCTAACATACTCTCATTTCCTTTGGTATGTACTTCGATTTCTATCGGGGGTTTCCAGTGCTTATGTGTTGGTCCTAGCCTCTGGTATCGTGTTAGATAAACTTGCTACTATAAACAAAACCAGTTGGTCGGGTTTATTCTATGGAGGGGTAGGATTTGGAATTTTTTTATCCAGTTTAATTATTCCGAGTTTAACCCATTTATATCAGTGGGAAGGTACATGGATAGGACTAGCTGTTGTCAGTGGAATCCTAGCCATCTTCGTATGGATCTGGCTCGATGAAGCCCCCAACACTGTTGAGATAAAAAATAAACAAGAAACTTTTGCACTTGTCCCCCCAACTAAATGGCTCCTATGGTTGACTATTGCCTATGGTTTAGAAGGATTGGGTTACATTGTTACAGGAACGTTTATTGTATCTATCGCTGAAAAGACCTCATACTTTCAAAAAGATGCAACCTTAGTTTGGATGATGGTTGGTTTCGCTGCGATTCCATCCTGCCTTATTTGGTCTATACTAGCTAAAAAATGGGGCTTCGTTAAATCCTTAGTTCTTGCAATGGCATTGCAATCCCTGGGTATGGCGATGCCAGCCTTTTGGATTTCGAAAACTAGTTTTATCGTAAGTGCTTTATTATTCGGAGCCACATTTATGGGTATCACTACACTTGCTACAACGTTGGGACGGCAAATTAATCCATCTAATAGCAGCCGAACGATTGGCATACTAACCGCTATTTATGCTATTGGACAATTGATAGGACCAACTCTTGCTGGAATCTTATCATCATCCACTCATAATTTTAATGCTGCTTTGATAGGAGCATCTATTGTCGTTTTAATTGGGGCAGGTTTGCTTTTAAATGGAATTCAGTTTGAGAGGAAACCTCCTAAAGGAAAATTAATCAGTAAGTAAAATTAAAAACGAGGTGTGTAATTATGTTAAATAATGAAATGAACAAACTATTGAAAATTAAATATCCGATTATACAAGCTCCTATGGCTGGAGGAGTAACAACTTCGAAATTAGTAGCTGAGGTTTCAAATTCTGGGGGTCTAGGCATGATCGGGGCTGGCTATATGACCCCTGTTCAATTACGGAAACAAGTTAGAGAAATAAAGGAATTAACGTCCAACCCTTTTGGTGTTAACCTATTTGTTCCGAACGAATTTCAAGTTACAGAGAATGAAATTCAATCGGCTAACCAGTTCTTAAACCCCATCCGTCAGCAATTAAAGCTGCACTCAAAAGAGCAATTTGAAATTTCTCATTTTAATGATGTTTTTGAAAAATTTGTTGAACAAATTAAGGTTGTAATGGAAGAAAAGGTTCCTATTTGTTCTTTTACATTTGGCATTCCTTCTGAAGAAGTGATTGCTGAATTAAAACAATCAAACATTATTCTGATGGGAACGGCTACTACTGTTACAGAAGCAGTTGAAAATGAAAAAGCAGGAATGGATATTGTTGTGGCACAAGGCAGTGAAGCTGGTGGGCATCGTGGGAACTTTATTAATAGTTCGCAAGAAAGTTTGATTGGTTTAATGTCATTAATTCCACAAGTTGTGGACAATGTAAGCATTCCTGTTGTCGCTACTGGAGGAATTATGGATGGAAGAGGGTTAATAGCTTCTATATGTTTAGGAGCAATGGGCGTGCAAATGGGGACAGCTTTCTTGACTTGTATGGAAAGTGGAGCACAAAAGGTATATAAAGAAGCAATTCTTAATGCGAACGAAGACCAAACTATTTTCACTCGTTCATTTTCTGGAAAATGGGCAAGAGGAATTAAAAATAGATTTATTTTAGAAATGCAGAAGCACGAACCACTTTTACCAGATTATCCTGTTCAAAACACATTAACTCAAGATATTAGAAAAACTTCTGCTGCACAAAACAATCAAGATTTCATGTCACTTTGGTCTGGTCAAAGTCCAAGATTAGCCAAAAGTCAAACCGTTGAATCATTAATTAATAATATTATTACAGAAGCAAAAAAATTAAGTTCAATGGAAGCGAGGTAAATTCTAATGTACACAAAAGCCTAGCCAAAAAAACTAGGTTTTTATGTATACCTTATTGAGCTAACCTGCCCGTTACTTCAATAAGAAAACGATATTGCTGGCAGCCAAGCGACTTTGAAATTGACAGATATTTTGGCACTTTTAATCGTACAATACTTATTGGTCATTATAAATCATAATGTCAATTGCTATGTCAAAAAGGGTGTCAAATAGGATAAAGACATTAATAAATATAGAAACTGACGTATGCCAATTTCACACGTCAGTTTTAATGTCATTTATCAATAAAGCACCTAAAAAAGGAATCCTTTAAATCAATCAGGGCCTGCTTTCACTTATTTGAATTTCTTTCCAACAGCTTCACCCGATGCATCAACCTAAATATAAGAGTTGTAACAAAACACAACTGTATAAATAAGAAGATACCGACGGCCATTGCCGCACTTGCCTTTAATCCGAAGATGCTGCCAAACACAAAAGCACCGAGGTAAAATAAAACAATCCCACCTAGAATGTTAATAATAAATACGAATAAAGAATTGCCCATTAAACCCCTACCTTTCAAATTTTAAGGCCATGTCATGAATTGGTCAGTCTTATAATCCGAATCGACAACCGGGCCAGTAATAGAAATCTCTCCTACTGATATGGAAATGCCACTAATCCAGGTAGGTGTGACCGTGTGTAAATAATGACCGAAAATATCACAGTTTAATGCTGTGGAGGTATTCTTTGTAATATCTTGCAGCATATATCCGCTGTGATAAGGTGCCGGTCCTTCATATAAATCAATGTCCGTTGCTACCCCATCTCCCTCTTTTTTAGCAAGGGTTGTACGCGTTACGGTTTTCACACCATCCACTTTATAAAGAAGATACTGCGAACCAGAATAGACTTTCCGTTGGACCCCATGAGAATCCAATCCCATCAACATATCTTCTCCAAAATTAATTTCTCCATCTTCATTAGATATTCCTTCATTAAAGCCATTAACATCTAAATTTTCTGGGATATGTATTCTCCATTCATTTTCAAAATTCCTATCTTTAGAAATGGGAATCCATTTCTAATATTGGTCATTCCTCTCAAAGAAACCTTCAAAGTGTGAATTACCCGAAAGCCTTGCCTTACTCAACTTAGTTACTTTAATAAGAAAAAATTTTATATACCCGAATTGACCAGATGCGAAAATAATCCTACCAAACCTATAACAATTGCAATGCTTAATAAAGCAAACGTATATTTCTTTTTTATCAGATTAAATACCGAAACTATAACACTAAGAGATAAAAGTACAAAAGTTGAAACAATGTCTTTAGCAAAATACATATAATTTAGAACCCCTAAAATCACCAAAAGCAAAGGCAATAAATTAATGAGTAACTTCATCTTATATCCCCCCAATATCTTTCTTTATAATAACATTTTTATCCAAATCTTAATTAAACCTTCAGAAAAGGTAATAATACAACTAAATAGTCTTAAAGAGGTGTTCTTAAAAGAATGAAAAAGGTGCTAATCGCCTTTATACTATCTCTTCTTCTTATTACTTCTTTTCAAACAACAACAGCCTCAACAGATAAACCAACTCAAGATTCCGAAGAACTTCGGTTACAGGATATGCTTATGATTATGCTAACACCTTATATCAGAGAAGATTTGAATAAATATTATCATCCAAAGATATTAAAGGACTATTATCCGCAAGTTACTCCACAGAACATTGATGTGGTTGAAACAAAAAGAAATCACCTCTTTGGCAATGTATTGGAGATTACATTTGCAATCGAACCAGACGATGGTGGTCATCACGTTCCAGTTGGCAAGGACAAAATGATTTATCAGATTTCTTATGGACCTGAAGTGAAGTTAATAAATCATACTCACTTAAAGACCTATAAATACCCTGCCGACTCGCAGTCAATGTTCGATTTTAATAAGCTGCCACCTTTGTTTAAAACCGTTTTAAAGAAACCTTTTTAGATTAATACAATTCTTCAGTTGCGTTCAGTGCTAAATCAACCGTTTCAACCTATTCTAATGCAATCTTAACTATTTCTTCTTCAACTAACCTCCCCCCGTTTGTTCAGTTAATCGTCAATATTCTTTGTGGGATTGTTGTCTTTTGACCTAAAATACGAAATATTTATCATTATCAATAATACTTTTATCTTCCTAATTTGCTTTGTTTATCTGAAATTCTCAACAAGATTGGTTTTATTTACTTTCCATAAACCTTATAAATCCAACTTTTATATGAAAAGTTTATTTATCTTTTTATAAAAATTGAGTTGAGCGCCACAAATCTACTTGAAATTTTCCCAATCTAATATACAAAGCTATATTTTAAGATTTATTGATAATTATTCCATATATTGGTACGTTAAAAAGTGATTTAACCTCTTACGTTGATGCTGGAGATAAAAAGGGATCTTACATTCAAGAAAAACAAGTTTCTTTCGTATTAGGTCTCAGTTTAAATGTGGAGGTGATTAAGGTTCAATTCGAAAAGCTAAATTCAGTGCAAGTTTTAATCTTTTAAACTTAAAACTACCTAAGCGGAAGGAGTTTAGAAATGTTTGCTAAAAAAAAGAAATATAGTTTTGTATCTTTAATTTTAACAGCAATGTTTTCTATTTTTCTCTTAGTGCCCTATGCAAGTGCATATGTTTATTATGACGGTGGATATCCAAGTGCCACTTATAAACTTGATTTTGGTTATTCACGCTATAACTCAACTTGGACTAATAGAATTTCTGCTGCAGTATCAAGTTGGAATTCTACAAGCACACCTGTTTGGATTACCAATGATGGTACTTCAAGTAATAAAGTTTACGCAGCAAATTATGCTGATTCATGGTACGGACTTTACACACCGAGCACAAATTGGCTGGGGAGTGTAACTAGTTTTAATATCAAATTAAACTCAAGAACACTAAATGCAGATGCTTCTAATTGGGATCATTTTGTAGAGAGTACAACAGTACATGAAATAGGGCATTCGTTATCACTAGACCATAACAATAACACTTCTATTATGAATAGCGGCCGTGATAGAAATACAATGTATAAGCCTCAAACTGATGATATTAACGGAGTAAATGCCTATTATTAATAAGGAGGAAAGTTGATGAGGAAACAGTCAAAGGTTTTTATTGTTGGTTTTACTTTTTTAATGGCATTAACAATAGTGGTTGGCTTTACATATTTAAATAAGAATAAGACTGAATACTATCATGCAGATTATCCTGCATATGATTCCCAAACGGTTATGGAAAACAGGGCAGATATTATCATTGAGGGAAAGATTTTAAATAGTCATATTCAAATAATTAATACTGCTCACCCCATAGCCTCTAAAGATCCTAAAGAAAATCCAAGTAAAGATGGAAAGGTATCAAAGGAAGAAGGAGATATCGTCTATACTGTTTCAAGGGTAAAAGTGAATGAAGTATTCAAGGGGCAAAATTTAAAGCCGGGAGATATTATTGAGGTTAAGCAATTAGGTGGAACTATAGACAAGGTGACATATAAAGATGAACATACAGAGCATTTCAAGAATGAAAAAGAGTATGTTATGTTTTTAAGAGATTTCCAAGATCAGAATCCATACTCATTAATAAATCCCTCTCAAGGATATTATGAAAAAATAGAAAATAAGTATCAAAGTCATAAGGAAAATAAAGTCCAGCTTGATATCGAATCTTTAAAACATAAATAGTAAAAGTTAAGCCAATTAGGGTTTTTTCCACCTTCCCTAATTGGCTTTATTTATTTAATTCCAAATGAAAAACGCACCTTGGTTTTACTCAATATTTGTTTAAGGACGGGGTCTAAAAAAGTTTAGAATGGTATCTATAACGCCGGGGTTGGGTGCAGGTTTAAAGAAAATGGAGTATGTTCCAATGCCAGAATTAGACGAACAGCAGCTGGAGCATTTAGACCAAGCCATTTGTGAAGCAATGGATTTTAATAATGAAGTATCTATTACATATTTTAATAATCACCGTTATGAATTAATTGTGGGACACATCCACTATTTTCAACCAATAATAAAAAGCATTCGTATTGTTCATAAATTCCAAGAATGGTTTGAGATTAAAATTTCGTACATAATTGAATATTCAAGGATAAAAGAAGAATATAAAAAAAGAGTACTTGAGTTAACAAATATAACGACGATTAATTAGCTATAGATAAATCCTGTAACTTAAATTACTAAGTAATCAATGATACAGGTCTTTTCAAGTTTTGTTATTCCTCTAATGCCCCCGTTAGCCCATTGAATACAGATGGGAATTTAAATTAATACGATTTGAAAACAGAATTAATTTTTGAAGAAAGTTGCAATCTATGCAATTTATTTAAAGCCCTTACACAATGAAATACGTTCAATTTTTTTCATTAGATTTGAGTTCAGGATTGCTATCAATCATCTAACATCGTAAAATCAATGTCCTTCCTAGGAAGCGTAGCCAGATTCGGTACTATCTGATATACAATTGCAACAATTTTAAATAATTTGTATAATAATGGTAAGACAATAATGTTTTTATACTAGGGGGGATAAATATGAAAAAGATATTTGGATTATTAACGATCTGTTTGATAGTCTTTGGATTATGTGGTTGCCTTGATAAGGCAAACGCTGTCAGTTCTGATGATATATTAAAGCTTGCCAAAGAATATAAAACCATACAGTATACGGTGAAAGATCCAAGTAACCCACCTACTTATGAAGAAATAGCAAACAAAGCTAAGGAATATTTATCTGAAAAGGCTCTAGATACTTTATATAAACAACGTGCTTTTCTAATTGTATCAAAATTTGCGAAGGAAACAAATACCAGTATAGAATTAGAAAGTTTGTATATGAATAAGACTAAAGAGAATGATGATGGAAGTATTAATTGCGATTATACGATTAAATTGAAATTGAATAATGGTCAGTCAACTAAAATCGTTGAGAAAAAGGCTCAATTAACAGTTTCTAAGGACGGGAAAAAAATTACCCGTGATTGGGATGAGAAAATTAATATGGGAGGAACTCCTCTTTAATAAAAAAGCCACCGACTTCATCATTAAAGGGTTCCTTTTTGAGGTACTTTTCTAAAATCATGCACAGAAATGACATTCCTTTTGTCACCCAAAATAGCATATAAAAAAAGCAAAACTCGCCCTTATATTGGCGAGTTTTCTTTGTTATAAAATAGCCGTTCTTATTTTAACTAACCTGCCCGTTTGTTGAATAAGTGGTACTAGTATGGATGTATGGACACAAGTTAGTTAAGTCTCTATCATAAAAATAGAGAGGACGTGTCCGGAATGAAACAAAAACGTTATAACCAAGAATTCAAACAAACAATTGTCGAACTACACAGATCTGGCACATCTGTGAGCGATCTCAACCGCGAATATGGTGTATCTGAAGTAACTATTTATAAATGGATCAAAGCATTGTCTCCTATCGAAGGGAGTAGTGATGGCTTAACAACTGCTGACATTACAGAAATCCAAAAAGAAAATTTACGCCTCAAACAGGAGGTAGAAATTTTAAAAAAGGCTATGACCATATTCGCGAGA
>NZ_JBYTCJ010000036.1:0-53758 GCF_058790155.1 Neobacillus sp. FW104-15D2 | reverse complement strand
ACACGGAAGTTAAGCTTCTCAGCGCCGATGGTAGTTGGGACATGCGTCCCTGTGAGAGTAGGACGTTGCCAGGCAAACGAAAGACAACCTGTATGGGTTGTCTTTTTTATTTGTTTATGAATAGCGTCTCGGAGACAAAACTCAACCACAGGAGCAAAGACTTTGTCCTTGAACCGGTCTATCGGGGACAAAGTATAAACACATGAGCAAAGAATTAACCTTTAATCAGCGTCTCACGGGCAGAATCAACTATAGCAGCAAACAGGCAGTAGCCTTCACCGCCTAGAGATAATGATCGCTTGGAGGCGGAAATCAACAATCTACACATAATGAGATCTTCTCTACACAAAACCAGCTATTCTCCACACTCAGTCCGTCCTCCTCTGCTTAATCTAAGTTCCGGAGCCCACACAGCCTGCCATGAAACCACATTATAGGTTCCAATAAGGGTAAATATTGTCCTATAACTCTATAAACAACCTAAAAGATAAAATACTTCCCGTCCTTTTTAAGAAATCCAAGATAGACATACACGTAAACCCAAAGAGACTCATAAAATAGTATTCAAGTACTATAGCAAAAATATAATTCGAAAAATTGTATACAAATCCAAGGGCCAGGGCAGAATGGGTGTATGGAGGTGGAGGAATGAGTTCGTTATTTGCGCATAACCAGCCTGGGGAAAGCTGCGTTATTTGTGAGGAATTTAAAGAAAAGGGTATTCATCTATACACTGTCTTTATCTGCACTGAATGCGAAATGGAACTGATTCATACAGAAACGAATCATCCAAAATATAAGTATTTTTTAAAACAGTTAAAAAAGATAACGACACCTGAAATTTTTTCCTAAGAGTCCTGTTAAGGGCTTTTTTTTAGCTAATCAAAATTTATATCCATAGATTCTGAACGCATAAGAAAAACTAGCATCCGCAAAATGGACTTTGCGGATGCTAAGTTTTTCTAAAAAGATGTACCGGCCACTGCTTTTTGATAGAATGGATTAGACACTTATAAGGAAGTAAAGATAATGGATCAAAAAAAGACACCTTTATATACAGCGCTCATCGAACATAGCAGCAAAAAGCCTATTTCATTTCATGTACCTGGGCATAAATATGGAGAAGTTTTTCCAACTGAAGAAAGGGAAAACTTTAGAGGAATTCTTAAATTGGATGCTACGGAAATTACCGGACTCGATGATTTGCATTCTCCTGAAGGTCCCATCCGTGAAGCGCAGATACTGCTTGCCAATTTATATGGAGCATATAAAAGCTTTTTTCTTGTAAATGGCTCTACTTCTGGCAATTTAGCTATGGTAATGGCAGCATGTAAAGTAAATGATGTAGTTCTAGTACAAAGAAATTGCCATAAGTCCATTATGAATGCTTTAAAGCTTGCAAAGGCCAAGCCCGTTTTTCTAGGTCCTGACTATTTGGTTGACTGGAAAATAGCATCCGGAATAAGCAGGGAAACAGTTGAAAAAGCACTTGAAGTCTATCCCCAGGCAAAGGCACTGATCCTTACCTATCCGAATTATTATGGGATAGCCGGGGATATGGAAAGCATTATCACTTTAGCACATGAAAAGAATATTCCTGTTCTGGTTGATGAAGCCCATGGGGCGCATTTTAAACTAGGTGGTTCATTTCCGTCATCAGCAGTGGAGCTTGGAGCTGATATTGTTGTTCAATCTGCGCATAAGACCCTTCCAGCAATGACAATGGGTTCATATTTGCATTTTAATAGCCAGAGAATAAAGCTTGAGTTTGTTGAAGAATATTTGCGTATTTTCCAATCCAGCAGCCCATCATACCCAATAATGGCCTCTTTGGATTTAGCCAGGGGTTATCTTGGTACTTATGGAGAAGTGGATAAGACGTATGTACTTAAACAAATTGATTTTTTCAGGCAGTTTTTGAAGGAAATACCCCAAATTAAAGTTTTGGAATATCCAAATGGACAGGGCGACCCTTTAAAAATAACGATACAATCTGCCTGTGGTTTAAGTGGTTTTGAAATCCAAAGTCTTCTGGAGGCTAATGATATATATACGGAGCTGGCGGATCCTTTTAACGTTTTGTTTGTTTTCCCTTTGCTGAAGGATGGAATGGAATACCCGGTCAATAAAACGTTAGAAAAAATAAGACGCTCTTTAAAAGATATAAAAACAGCCGTTCAGCCAAGTTACACTAAATATAAAGGGAATGTCATCTCTGAGCTTACTATCCCTTTTGATGAAATGCCTAACTATGAGGAAGCAGAGATCCCCCTACATGAGGCAGTGGGAGAAATTGCAGCTGAATCGATTATCCCCTATCCGCCAGGAATCCCTTTAATCCTGGCAGGAGAAAGGATTACAATATTAATGTTGGAAAACCTACTGAAATTAAGAAACAGCGGAGCCAGATTTCAGGGAGGCTCGATTATAGAAAAAAATATGCTGAAAGTATTTCGGCCTTAATGGCATTACATAGGACCGGTTTTTGGAGGGTATAATTTTTTATGGAAAACGGAGTATTTATTACGATTGAAGGGCCCGAGGGAGCAGGGAAATCCACAGTGATAGCCATGCTCGCACAACGGCTTGAAGAAGAAGGATATCCAGTGCTGATGACAAGAGAACCGGGTGGAATTGAAATTGCAGAACAAATCAGGAAGGTGATCCTGAATCCTGATAATACTGCAATGGACCCGAGGACCGAAGCCCTGCTATATGCGGCGGCCAGAAGACAGCACCTTACAGAGAAGGTAAAGCCTGCTCTAGAAAAAGGAAGTATAGTCCTTTGTGACAGATTTGTTGATAGTTCGCTTGCTTACCAGGGCTATGCCCGAGGCTTGGGAATGGAAGAAGTATTTACGATTAATCAGTTTGCTATTGAAAATATGATGCCTGATACGACTCTTTATTTTGATATTGAACCTGAAGAGGGATTAAAGCGGATAAACAGTCATAAGGGCAGGGAGATCAACCGGCTTGATCTCGAAGCTCTCGATTTCCATAAAAAGGTGAGAGAAGGCTATTTAATTTTAAAAGAACGCTTCCCGGAGAGATTTATATCAATTGATGCTTCAGCTTCTGTGGAGGATGTTTTTACATTTGCATTAGAAAGTCTTAAAGAACGTATCGAAAAAATAAGAAAATGAGCCTTCTCAGAAGGCTTTTTTTATATAAAAATTCTTACTGTTTTGCCTGCTAGCTTAAATTCAATAAAAAAAGGGTAAAGATTAAGATTATAATAGGAATTCCTGATAATTTCCATTTTGATTACCATGTATGGAACATTAATACCTGTTATAATAGAAAGAGAATATTGTCGGGAATAAATTGAAGGGGAGATTTATATGAAGTTAATTTTAGCTGTTGTACAGGATCAGGATAGCAATCGTTTATCACAGGCTCTGATGGAGAACAATTTCCGTTCTACTAAGCTTGCTTCAACAGGTGGTTTTTTAAGGGCTGGAAATACAACCTTTATGATTGGTACTGATGACATCCGTGTAGATAAAGCCCTTCAAGTTATTAAGGAAAGCTGCAAGTCAAGAGACCAGCTGGTCGCTCCTGTATCTCCAATGGGAGGAAACGCAGACTCTTATGTCCCATATCCCGTTGAAGTACAAGTAGGCGGAGCTACAGTATTTGTATTACCAGTTGAACACTTTATGCAATTTTAGAAGAAAAGTCCGAGGAAAAAAAGATGAAAATTAATCAGGATTTACGCTTGAATATAGATCAGCTGAAGGCAGACCAAAAGCAGCAGCCTTTAAATAGTTCAAGGTTTAATGACTATGTCCAAAAACAGGAACAAAAGCTTCATGTCGATGGTCTAAGGCAGCTGCTAGATGATATTGGAACTGCAGGGGACAGGCTTGCCCGTTCCCGAAACTTTAAGGATTTAGCAAAGTTTAAGACATTGGTAAAGAAATTTGTTAAAGAAACCGTGGATTTTGGCATGGGGCTTAAGCAGTCCCATAGCTGGAACCAGTTTGGGCAGGGAAGATCGTTAAAGACAGTGGAAACAATAGATCAGAAGCTGATTGAATTAACCGAGGAATTAACGCAAAAAGAAGAAAAGTCAATAGATGTATTAGGGAAAATAGGGGAAATCAAGGGTCTATTGATTAATCTATATACGTAAGAGAGTGATAGGGTTGGCTAAAACATGGGGACAATTGGAAGAAATGCAGCCTACAGTGCTGAAAATGTTGAAAAACAGCATAGTAAAGAACCGCGTAGGCCATGCTTATTTACTGGAAGGCATGAGGGGCACCGGAAAAAGGGATATCGGTTTGCTGCTTGCCCGTTCCTTGTTTTGCGAATCACCTGTTGAAGGATATAAACCCTGTGAAAGCTGCAATAACTGCAAAAGAATTCACAGTGGAAATCATCCGGATATTCATCTTTTGGAGCCGGATGGGTTATCAATAAAAAAACAGCAGATTAAAGAATTACAGGAAGAGTTTTCGAAAAAGGCTGTAGAGTCATCCAGAAAGATTTATATGATAATCGATGCCGACAAAATGTCTCCAGGAGCTGCTAACAGCCTTCTGAAATTCTTGGAAGAACCAAACTCACAGACAACGGCCCTGCTGGTTACAGAGCAGGTTCAGCAGATACTTCCAACTATTATATCCAGATGCCAAATTTTATCTTTTAAACCTTTACCCACTTCTGCCATGGTTAAACAACTGACAGAAAACGGCATTGATTTACAAAATGCCCCTTTACTTGCACATATCACGAATAATTTGGATGAGGCGATAGCACTAAATGTCGATGATTGGTTTGCACAAGCCCAAAAAATAGTGGTAAAATTATATGAAGTGTTGAAAAAAAATCCGCTTGAAGCAATGGTCACCCTTCAGGGGGATTGGTTTCCACACTTTAAAGATAAAGAGCAGGTAAATCGTGGTTTAGATCTTTTATTGCTTATTTTTAAGGATTTATTATATATACAGCTAGACAAGCAGGATCAAATTGTCTTTAAAAAGGAAAGTGAGCGTTTAAAGCAATTTGCTCTGCATACTTCAGGAAAAAGCATCTCTGGGCAAATGACTGCCATTCTGGATGCCAAAAGAAAGCTGCAGGCGAATATGAATCTTCAATTGATGATGGAGCAGCTTGTTTTAAAATTGCAGGAGGGATCTACACTTGTATGATGTTGTAGGAGTACGCTTCAAAAAAGCGGGGAAAATATATTATTTCGATCCCGGAGATCTCTCAATTCAAAAAGACGACTTTGTCATCGTGGAAACTGTCCGCGGCGTGGAATATGGAAAAGCTGTAGTTCCACGTAAACAAGTGGACGAGCATGATGTAGTGCTTCCATTGAAAAAGGTTGTCAGAATTGCAGATCAAAAGGACCGGATGCTGGTGGAAGAAAACAGACAGGCCGCACGGGAAGCATACGAAGTGTGCTGTGATAAAGTAAATGAGCATAATCTTGATATGAAGCTTGTAGATGTAGAATATACATTTGACCGCAATAAAGTAATCTTTTATTTTACCGCTGATGGAAGAGTTGATTTCCGTGAGCTGGTAAAAGATCTGGCAGCAATTTTCCGTACCCGAATCGAACTTCGCCAGATTGGAGTAAGAGATGAAGCAAAAATGCTGGGTGGTATCGGGCCATGCGGACGTATGCTTTGCTGTTCAACTTTTTTAGGTGACTTCGATCCGGTTTCAATTAAAATGGCCAAGGATCAAAATCTTTCTTTAAATCCTACAAAGATTTCCGGCTTATGCGGACGTTTAATGTGCTGCCTAAAGTACGAAAATGATGAATATGAATCTGCAAAAGAGCAGCTTCCGGACCTGGGAGAATTTATTGAAACTCCAATGGGCAAAGGGAAAGTTGTAGGTTTAAATATTTTGGAGCGAGTTCTTCAGATAGAGTTTAAAGAGCAGGAAAGAGTTCTGGAGTACACGCTGGAGGAAATTATTAAAGAAGGTGCCTTTTCTGTACAATCCACAGATTAATGAGGTGGAAGCGTGGATAAGAAAGAGATTTTTGAATCAGTGACGAATATGGAGAGCCAAATTGGCGAGCTTTACCAGAGACTTGGTGAGTTAAAGCAGCATTTGGCGGAAATACTAGAAGAAAATCACGGGTTAAAAATTGAGAATGAACTTTTGAGACGCCGTCTTGATTTAACCGCTACAGAAGTAAAAGCAAAAGGGGATAAACGGAAAAAGCCAGGCCCGACTGTTAGTAAAGGTGAAAAAGCCATTGATATTGGCGAGGGATACGACAATCTTGCCCGTCTTTACCAGGAAGGATTCCATATCTGCAATCTGCATTTTGGAAGTTTGCGAAAAGAGGGAGACTGCTTATTCTGTTTATCATTTCTCAATAAAAAGTAGACAGCCTTCCATTTGGAAGGCTATTTTTCTGGTTATAAGGATATTTTAACGGAGGATTATTAATGGTTATATTAAAAGATGATGAACGGTTGGATTATTTGCTTGCTGAGGATTTGCGGATTATTCAAAGTCCCTCTGTCTTTGCTTTTTCCCTGGATGCCGTTCTTCTTGCAAGGTTTGCATATGTCCCGATTCAAAAAGGGAATTTAATTGATTTATGCAGTGGAAATGGGGTTATTCCGCTTTTTCTTAGTGCGAGGACAAAAGGTACTATTACTGGGGTAGAAATTCAGGAGCGCCTTTATGATATGGCTGTAAGAAGTATTGATTATAATGGACTTCAGGATCGGCTTCATATGATTCACGGAGATATTAAAGAAATGCCGGAAAAGCTGGGTCATGGTAAATATGATATTGTTACTTGCAATCCTCCATATTTTCCTACACCTTCTAAGAATGAAATGAACCCTAACGAACATTTAGCCATAGCACGCCATGAAATATTCTGTACACTGGAAGATACGGTTCGGGTATCAAGCCAATTATTGAGGCCCGGGGGGAAGGCGGCGTTTGTCCACCGTCCAGGAAGACTAATAGATATTATTACATTGATGAGAAGATATCGGCTTGAGCCAAAAAGGATTCAGTTTGTTTATCCGAAGGCAGGCAAGGAATCCAATATCCTGCTTGTTGAAGGAGCTAAGGATGGAAATCCAGATTTAAAGATTTTACCTCCTCTGTTTGTTTATAATGAGGAAAATGAATATACTGCAGAGATAAGAGAGATTTTATATGGTGAATAACGAACATTATTTTTATGTGTTAACATGCAGGGATGGCAGTTATTATGGCGGATATACCAATAATCTTGAAAGGCGCCTGAAGCTTCATAATGAAGGGAAAGGAGCCAAGTACACAAGAGGGCGTGGTCCTGTCAGTCTTACATTTGCCAAAGAATTTGATACAAAAGAGGAAGCAATGAAAGCAGAATATAGGTTTAAGCAATTAACCAGGCTGAAAAAAGAGCAATTTTTAAATAGAGAAGCGAGTGATATAAATGTGGCAGCAGAAAAGCTTTGAAAATGAAAATACTAAAGGGATACTCTATCTGGTTCCAACACCTATTGGCAATCTTGAGGATATGACCTTCCGGGCCGTCCGAA
Organism: Neobacillus sp. FW104-15D2; assembly: GCF_058790155.1. Taxonomy (NCBI): domain Bacteria; kingdom Bacillati; phylum Bacillota; class Bacilli; order Caryophanales; family Bacillaceae; genus Neobacillus; species Neobacillus sp. FW104-15D2. Next base: position 46,232 of record NZ_JBYTCJ010000036.1, on the reverse strand, counting down.
TTTTAAAAGAAGCGGATCTTATTGCTGCAGAAGATACCCGTAATACAAAAAAACTATGCAATCATTTTGAGATCACAACACCGCTAATTAGCTACCACGAACATAATAAGGAAGCAAGCGGGGGCAAGCTGATTGAAAAACTGCGGGAGGGTGCCAAAATCGCCGTTGTAACTGATGCAGGTACGCCAGCCATCTCCGACCCGGGATTCGAACTTGTTGAAAGTGCGATTAAAGAAAGGCTGACTGTAGTTCCACTCCCTGGGGCAAATGCTGCTGTTACAGCCTTGATTGCTTCTGGGCTATTAAGCCAGCCTTTTTATTTCTATGGCTTTTTAAATCGGCAAAAGAAAGAAAAGCGAAAAGAGCTTGAAGAATTAAAGAAACAACAAGCATCGTTGATTTTTTATGAATCGCCCCACCGGTTAAAAGACACTCTTGCTCTGCTTCTTGAGGTATTAGGTGACCGAAGGATTGCTGTGTGCAGAGAGCTTACAAAAAAATTTGAGGAATTTGTAAGAGGAACGATAAGCGAAGTGGTCAGCTGGGCGGATGAGAATGATCCAAGGGGAGAGTTTTGCCTAATCATAGAAGGTACGGATGAGGTACCGCAGGAGGAAAACTTATGGTGGGCAAATATATCTATCGAGGATCATGTGAATCATTACATAGAATCTGGGCAAATGAATTCCAAAGAGGCAATTAAACAGGCGGCTAAAGACAGGGGAATGAATAAAAGGGAAGTTTATCAGGCCTTTCATATTGATTAAGGACAGCCGAGAATAATAAAAAAGCTTCTCCAGCTGGAAGGAGAAGCTTTTTATATCTATATCGTTTAATCAAGTTTCTAATCTTATTTTACAGTTTCAAAAGTGTTTTGGATTTCCTTGATTAGTTGCTCTGCACCTTCACGGCTAAGAATTAATTTTCCGCCTGCAAGGGTGATATTGTCATCAGAAACTTCACCAGTGATTTGGCAAGTCATATTTGGCTTGTATTTTTTCAAAATAATGCGCTCGTCATCAACATAGATTTCAAGAGCATCCTTTTCAGCAATACCAAGTGTACGTCTTAATTCGATTGGAATAACCACACGGCCCAACTCATCAACTTTACGAACGATACCAGTAGATTTCATTTAAATTTTCTCCTCTCGCTTATAAACATTTTCTCTATATAGTTTTATTCGTCATTATTCGACAAAATTTTCAACACCTTAATAATACCAGCCATTCCAAAAAACGTCAATTACTTTCGCCGGAAAAATAATAGAAACTTTTGGAATAACTATAAAACACTATACAATCAATGTTTTCTTTATAAAAGTAATAAAGTTTTATATAGAAAAGTCAAAAATTGAATAATTTTAATAAAATGATGATTGTCCACTTTTTCGACATATTTCAACAGTAATTTAAAATGTCCCGTCATATGATTCGTTACCACTAAGCTTTTTATAGGGATAGTTAAAAAGGTTATTTTACCCAACTGCAGGATTTTAATGGCAGGATTATTGCACAAACAGCAGATTTTCGGTATATTTTGTTGATATAATAGCAAGGAAAGAGGCAATAATGAATATATTATTCATTTTTTATAGAAAGATAAGGAGGGACTTTCATGAATGAAAAGTTAAAGACATTTTATCTGACAACACCAATTTACTATCCAAGCGGAAATTTACATATTGGGCATGCCTACACCACAGTGGCAGGCGATGCAATGGCACGCTATAAGAGGATGCGTGGTTATGACGTTATGTATCTGACAGGAACAGATGAGCATGGTCAAAAAATTCAGCGGAAGGCTGAAGAAAAGGGAATCACACCTCAGCAATATGTAGATGAGATCGTGAGCGGAATTCAGGATTTATGGAAAAAGCTTGATATTTCATATGATGATTTTATTCGGACTACTCAAGACCGACATAAAGAAATTGTCGAAATACTATTTGCCAAGCTTCTTGAACAGGGAGACATTTATCTGGATCAATATGAAGGATGGTACTGTACTCCGGATGAAGCGTTTTTTACTGACCGCCAATTGGTCGAAGGAAAATGCCCTGACTGCGGAAGGCCAGTTGAAAAGGTTAAGGAAGAATCCTATTTTTTCAGAATGAGCAAATATGCTGACCGTCTTTTAAAATTCTACGAGGAAAACCCGGATTTTATCCAGCCTGAATCGCGGAAGAATGAAATGGTCAATAACTTTATTAAGCCGGGCCTGGAGGATCTTGCAGTTTCAAGAACCTCATTTGACTGGGGAATAAAAGTTCCTGGTGATCCTAAACATGTTATTTATGTATGGATAGATGCTTTATCTAACTATATTACGGCTCTTGGCTATGGAACAGATAATGATTCCAAGTATTTAAAATACTGGCCAGCTGATGTTCATCTGGTAGGTAAGGAAATTGTCCGTTTCCACACTATTTACTGGCCAATTATGTTAATGGCTTTGGATATACCTCTTCCTAAAAAGGTATTTGCCCATGGCTGGCTTTTGATGAAGGACGGAAAGATGTCCAAATCTAAAGGAAACGTAGTAGATCCGGTCACCTTGATTGACAGATATGGACTTGACGCTCTCCGTTATTATTTGCTTCGTGAAGTTCCTTTTGGCGCAGATGGTGTATTTACTCCAGAAGGCTTTGTCGAAAGAATCAATTTTGACTTGGCAAATGATCTTGGAAACCTGCTGAACAGAACGGTAGCTATGATAGACCGCTACTTTGACGGCTTTATCCCTGAGTATAAAGGAACTGTTGGCAAGTTCGATTCCTCACTTCAGGAGATGAATAAAGAAACAGTCGAGAAATATGAAGAAGCTATGGAAAATATGGAGTTCTCAGTAGCCCTTTCAGCCATTTGGCAGCTAATCAGCAGGACAAATAAGTACATTGATGAAACGCAGCCGTGGAATCTTGCGAAAAATGAAGAAGCTAAACCTGAACTTGAAAGTGTAATGGTTCACCTGGCAGAATCTCTGCGCAGGGTGGCTGTATTACTTAAACCGTTCTTAACAAAAACTCCTTCTGAAATTTTTGGACAGCTTGGACTGGATTCAGAAGAATTAAAGGCATGGGATAGCCTTGCAGAGTTCTCTAAGATTGCGGCAGGAACCAAAGTTCAAAAAGGAAACCCAATTTTCCCTCGTCTTGAAATTGCAGATGAGGTTGAATTCATTAAAACTCAAATGCAGGGAACTGAGCCTGTGAAGGAAGAGCCAAAGGTTGAGGTTGAAAAACCTGATACTGAAGAAATTTCGATTGATGATTTTATGAAAATTGACTTGCGGGTGGCAACAGTACTCCATGTTGAGCCAGTGAAAAAAGCTGATAAGCTGTTAAAGCTTCAGTTGGATCTTGGTTATGAAAAACGTCAGGTAGTTTCAGGTATTGCACAATATTATAAGCCTGAAGAATTAGTTGGCCGAAAGGTTATTTGCGTAACAAATTTAAAACCAGTAAAACTTCGCGGCGAGTTGTCAGAAGGTATGATTTTGGCAGGTTCTGTCGAAGGGAAACTGTCGGTTGCTTCAGTAGATGAAAGCCTTCCAAACGGGGCAAAAGTGAAGTAATTAACCTTGGAATGTTCCACGTGTAACAGCGTCAGGAGCATTCCTTTTTATTTTTCTAAAGGGAGAATTCTTTTCTAAAATTCGTCGAACTGTGTAAAATAAGGAATATCAAAGTGTGATTTTTTTGGCGAAAAAGGTAAAACTCTATGCTCTTAAAATTTTCTGAAGAGGAGATAAACTATGTTATTTGATACTCATGTCCATCTTAATGATGAGCAATATAAAGAGGATTTAGAAGAAGTCATTTCGCGTGCACAGGAAATGGGTGTTTCGGAGATGACAGTTGTCGGCTTTGACCGGCCAACAATCAAGAAGGCAATGGAGCTGGCAGAAAAGTATGAGTTTATTTATGCATGTGTCGGCTGGCACCCGGTCGATGCCATTGATATGACAGAGGAAGACTTGAAATGGATCGAGGAGCTGGCTTCAAATCCTAAGGTGGTAGCTATTGGGGAAATGGGCCTTGATTATCATTGGGACAAGTCGCCAAAAGACATTCAAAAGGAAGTTTTTCGTAAACAAATCAGGCTGGCTAAAAAAGTGAAGCTGCCAATTGTTATTCATAACCGTGAAGCTACAGCAGATATTGTTGATATTCTGAAAGAAGAAGGGGCAGAAGAAGTAGGGGGTATTATGCACTGCTTCAGTGGAAGTGCAGAAACAGCCAAAGAATGTGTTGAAATGAATTTTTATATTTCCCTTGGAGGTCCTGTAACTTTTAAGAATGCGAAAAAACCAAAAGAGGTGGCTGGTGAGGTTCCTTTGGAAAAATTACTAATTGAAACAGACTGTCCTTATTTAGCTCCTCACCCGTACAGAGGAAAAAGAAATGAACCCGGTTATGTAAGATTGGTAGCTGAGCAAATTGCTGAAATCAAAGGCCTCTCTCTTGAAGAAGTGGCAAGCGTGACAACCAGGAATGCCAGAAAAGTTTTCGGCATAAATCGATAGGACAATCTGTCGAGATCGGGGGAAGCTTGTCCTAATTTTTCTAATCATATAATGTTCTACATGTCTCCTTTTCATCATAGGATAGTTTGTGTCGAGAAGTTTTCCTTTGCATTCTGTCCTCCTTTATGCATAATTAAAAATACGTTCCAGCAAAGTGTATTGGTTGACAGCCGGCACCATAGTTCTTTATAATCACTCCAAAGAAAAGGAGGCGTTTTTCATCGTAATCAAAGACATGAAAAACCTGTTTTCCAAGTCTTTGAGCGGAAAGAAAGTGATGATTCTCGTTGCTAGTTTCCTAGTTTTTGCAGCTACCCTCGGAGTTCTATTTTATGAGGGATCGAAGAAAACAGTAGCATTAACATTAAATGGCAAGGAAACAGTCATCAAAACACACGCAGATACGATTCAGGACATCTTTGACGATCTTAATATATCCCTACGCTCAGAAGATTACGTGTTTCCCACGACTAACTCCAAGGTGAAAAATAACCTTGCGATTGTCTGGAAACCGGCTAAACAGGTTCAAATTGTGAAAGAAAACGAGAAAAAAACAGTCTGGACAACAGCAGAAACAGTTGCTGAGCTCCTCAAACAACAAAACATTGTTTTGAACGAACATGACCAAATTTCTCCAGGAACGCAAGAAATGATTAAGGGTAAGATGGAAGTTGCTATCAAAAAAGCAATGCCGCTTACACTAGTGGACGGCGAACATCAGAAACAGGTTTGGTCCACTTCGGCTACGGTCGCTGACTTTTTAAAACAACAGGGAATCAAGCTTAATAACTTAGACCGGGTTGAACCGTCATTGACTCAAACAGTCATGGAAAATGCCGTTATCAACGTTATTCGAGTAGAAAAAGTCACCGATGTGGTGGAAGAACCAGTACAATTTGCTGTAGTAACCAAGAAGGATAACCAATTGGAAAAGGGAAAACAGAAAGTGGTAACAGAGGGACAGCAGGGTTTGATCTCTAAAAACTTTGAAGTAATCCTTGAAAACGGCAAAGAAAAATCCAGAAAACTGATTAGTGAGAAAAAGGTAAGAGATAAGCAGGACAAAGTAGTAGCAATGGGAACCAAAGAATTAGCGCAGCAGGTTTCACGTGGCGAGGTAAGTGGAAGTAAAGAATTTTATGTTAGCAGTACAGCTTATACAGCCAGCTGCAATGGATGCTCAGGACATACAGCTACAGGAATCAATCTTCTGGCTAACCCGGGGGCAAAGGTAATTGCCGTAGACCCGAGTGTAATTCCGCTTGGAACGAAGGTTTATGTAGAAGGTTATGGATACGCAGTAGCGGCTGATACCGGTGGTGCAATCAGAGGGTTCAAGATCGACGTCTTTTTCCCCTCTAATTCTGAAGCTTACCGTTGGGGTGCACGCAAAGTAAAAATTAAAATACTTAAATAGTTATGCTGATGCAGGGGATGGGGGTCCTCTGCATTTTGCTTTTTTTCAGGATTTCTTTATACTAACAGTGGAACATTTAATATTAATTTATGTGGTTTTACTATTATATAGACGAATTATATTACAGAAATGTTTCAGTTTTTTTTCAATATATATAAATTTTTTTAAACCGTCAAGGTGATTTAAGAAAAATAATTAAAAATATAGAAAAAAACTGTGTTAATTTGTGTCTATATGTATTTATGGCTTTGGAAAAGCCTTTTTTTGGAGGAAAAATGAAAATAAAAGAAATCATAGTAGTAGAGGGAAAAGACGATACAACAGCAATAAAAAGAGCTGTTGAGGCTGATACGATTGAAACAAATGGTTCAGCGGTTAATAGTGAAACAATTGAAAAGGTGAAACTTGCTCAGCAGACTAGGGGTGTTATTATTTTCACTGATCCTGATTTTCCGGGAGAAAAAATAAGGAAAATTATAACAGAGAATGTCCCGGGCTGTAAGCATGCATTTTTAGAAAAGGAAAAAGCCATTGCTAAAAATAATAAAGGTCTTGGCGTGGAGCATGCAACTCCGGAAGTAATACGCGAAGCTTTAAAGAATGCGCTTTTAATGCAGGAGGAAATAGAGGAGCTTATAACTCAAGGTGATTTGATTGATGCTGGACTTATAGGTGGCGAGGGAGCCAAAGAAAGGCGTATAAAGCTTGGAAAGCTTCTTAAAATAGGCTATGCCAATGGAAAACAGCTTCATAAACGCTTGATGATGTTTCAGATCAGCAGGCAGGAATTTTCAAAAGCCCTTGCTGCAATACTTCAGGAGGAAGAAAATGAATAAAGACATTGCAACTCCCAACAGAACGAGGGAGATTCTTGAAAAATACGGATTCTCATTCAAAAAAAGTCTGGGACAAAATTTTTTAATTGATACCAATATTTTAAAGAAGATTGTCGAAGCGGCTCAGCTTAAAGAAGGTTCAGCCGTAATTGAAATTGGTCCGGGAATTGGAGCTCTTACTGAGCAGCTTGCCAGAAGTGCTGCAAAGGTTGCAGCATTTGAAATTGACCAGCGTCTCCTCCCCATTTTAAAGGATACACTTTCACCATACCCAAACGTAAAAGTAATCCACCAGGATGTACTGAAAGCGGATGTTAAAGGAACGATGGAGGAAGAGTTTAGCGCCAATCAGGATGTCATGGTTGTAGCCAATCTCCCTTATTATGTAACAACACCAATCATTATGAAGCTTTTGGAAGATCAGCTCCCTATCAGAGGAATAGTCGTTATGCTCCAAAAGGAAGTAGCAGAAAGGATTTCTGCCAGCCCGGGTTCGAAGGAGTATGGATCTTTATCGATTGCCATTCAATACTACACTAAGGCTGAAATAGTGATGGTTGTTCCTAAAACAGTCTTTGTTCCGCAGCCTAATGTTGACTCTGCTGTAATAAGACTGACTAAACGTGAGAGACCCCCAGTGGAAGTTAAAAGTGAAAGCTTCTTTTTTCAGGTAACAAAAGCAAGCTTTGCCCAAAGGAGAAAAACGATCCTAAATAATCTGACAAGCCAGCTTCCTGATGGAAAACAGAGGAAAGAGGAGATACTGGCTGCATTGGCTGCCAGCGGAATTGAAGCAGGCAGAAGAGGAGAAACTCTTTCACTCACGGAATTTGGCCGCTTAAGCGATGAATTGTATCCACTTTTTAATGAGGCCCTTTAATCGAGGGTCTTTTTTTTGGCTCTTTTTTTAAACTATTTGTTTATAAAAGCATATAGACTTGCTCCGCGGGCAATCCGCGAGACCGGGGGAGATAGAAACGGAAGCGCCTTGTTTAACCCCGGCGGTAAGCGCTGGATTATCGGTGATAGTTTATAATACGGCAGGGTATACATTTTTTCTTACTTAATTTGCCAATTCACAACAAGCAAGGCCATTGCATAGCTTATGAGAGAAATATAAAGGCCTATAAATTCCTGGTCTTATTGGAGTGACGGCAGTGGAAATTAAGAAGAATGATATTGTCGGCAGGCATTCATACAATTGCGATATTCTATTCCGGGTTATAGATATAACTGAAGTAAACGGAAAAAAATATGCCATTCTTTATGGTGAGGATTTCCGTATCGTTGCTGACGCTCCATATGATGATGTTGTGGTTATTGACCAAAACACTCGGAGACAGCTTATAGAGGAATCCAAGACATTGGAAGAACAATCCTTCCGGCTTTTTAGACAGGATGTAGATTTACTGCGGCAAAGACAGGAATATGAAACGACCGACGGCTATTCAAAAACAGCTGCATATTTTCAGATGCCCGGAAAAGTCCTTCATATGGATGGTGATTCAGCCTATTTAAAGAAGTGCATGACGGTATATGAGAAAATTGGTGTTCCTGTTTTTGGGGTTCACTGTAATGAAAAAGAGATGCCTGCAAAGGTTGGCCAGCTGATAGACTATTACAGGCCTGATATCCTGGTTATAACGGGTCATGATGCCTATTCCAAAGCAAAAGGAAAGATGGGGGATATTAATGCATACCGCCATTCCAGGCATTTTGTCCAAACCGTATTAGAGGCACGAAAAAAATCGCCTCACCTGGATCAGCTCGTTATTTTTGCAGGTGCCTGCCAGTCACATTTTGAATCTCTAATCCAGGCAGGTGCCAATTTTGCCAGTTCTCCATCAAGAATTAATATTCATGCATTAGATCCGGTTTATATCGTTGCAAAAATAAGCTTTACACCCTTCATGGAGAGAATTAACGTATGGGATGTCCTTCGAAATACTCTTTCAGGTGAAAAAGGGCTCGGAGGAATTGAAACAAAAGGCGTCTTAAGGACAGGGATGCCATACAAACCAGTACAAGAAGAAGAATAGATCAAGCCTTTCTTTACGAAGAAAGGTTTTTTGTTTATAGGGTACAAAATTTTTATGCTTATCTTACTAGATTATATTTGTGAAAAAAGGGGAATTGTAAAGGGGTTAAAAGCCAATACATATAACCTTTTATAAATGGACACGCTAAAAATGTTGAAAAATATCAGAAATTGCATAAGAAAAGTTATTGACAAACTTTTTGTTTGACTGATATAATTTTATGTTTTTGTTTGACATAAATGTGTCAGCGTGTTATACTTTACATAGTGAGGTGGACCGAATGCCAAAAACATTAGCCGATATTAAAAAGGCTCTAGACTCAAACTTAGGGAAACGATTGTTGCTAAAAGCAAATGGCGGACGCAGAAAGACCATTGAACGGTCTGGTGTACTTGCCGAAACTTATCCCTCTGTATTTGTTATTGAATTAGATCAGGAAGAGAACGCTTTTGAGCGCGTTTCCTACAGCTATGCAGATGTTTTAACTGAAACGGTTCAAATTACCTTCTACGAAGATGCAGCAGGACAAGTGGCTTTAAGCTAAATATAACGCTTCAAGCGGGCAGGAAACCATCTGGTTTGCTGCTTTTTACATTTTTAGGATTAATTAAAAAATAGATTCCTTTCCATACTATAAATGCCGACAGTGATGAAAGGGGTTGTTTTCAGATGGCCAGAAGAAGAGGCGTCATGTCTGATCGTTTTAAAGAGGAGCTAGCAAAAGATCTTGGTTTTTACGATGTCGTTCAACAGGAAGGCTGGGGCGGAATCCGTGCAAGAGATGCAGGCAATATGGTCAAAAGGGCAATTGAACTTGCAGAGCAGCAGTTACTCAATAAGCGATAATAACTACTACCTTCCTGTTTCAATAGGAAAGCTTTTAAAAAGCAATTCACATCGGCAGAAGTCAGGGGCAGCCCTGGCTTCTTTTTTCTAGGTGGAGAACGATTTCCCTGACCGAAATCAAAGGCAGAGGGGAAGAATAGTAACAAAGTGTCCTACTTGACCAAAATTCAAGAAAAAAGGGATTTACGGTATTGAAAGAGCCACTACGTGACCGAAATAATGTATGGAACAAAAAAAGGAAACGATTGGACTCCTTTGGGAGCCTATCTGGTACCTATACAAAATAAGATAAACCAAAATCCGGCTGGACGTTTTTTTCTTTCGTCAAGGATGTTAAAATAATTATTCTGGAAGCAATTCGGATTAGACGTCTTACAGCTTTCTTTTTGTGGTAAAATAGGACAAAATATGAGGAACGTGGAATTTTACAAAAGTAGGTGGACGCAGTGAAGCTTTTAATAAAAGCGCCGGCGAAAATAAATTTAACATTAGATGTTTTGCATAAACGTCCAGACGGTTATCATGAAGTTGAGATGGTTATGACAACAATTGATCTGGCAGATAGGGTTGAACTTACCCTTCAGGAATCAGACCAAATTAAAATACTTTCACATAACCGCTTTGTTCCGGATGATCAGCGGAATCTGGCCTATCAGGCAGCTCAGCTATTAAAAGATAGGTTTGGGGTTAAAAAGGGTGTTACGATTGCTATAGAGAAGAATATACCGGTTGCTGCAGGGCTTGCAGGAGGCAGCAGTGATGCAGCTGCGGCTCTAAGGGGGTTAAATAAGCTTTGGGGTCTTGGCCTCTCAATGGATGAGCTTGCGGCTCTTGGGGCAGAAATTGGTTCCGATGTTTCTTTTTGTGTCTATGGAGGAACGGCACTCGCAAGCGGCAGAGGAGAAAAGATACAGGAACTCCCTGTTCCTCCAACCTGCTGGGTGATTCTGGCAAAACCGTTTATTGGAGTTTCTACGGCAGATATTTACAGACGGCTAGATGTAGCCCGATTGCAGCATCCCGATACAAAGTCCATGATTGAGGGAATTGCAGAAAATAATTATCAGCAGGTCTGCCGGAATATGGGCAATGTTCTCGAGGAAGTTACGCTGAATCTTCATCATGATGTTGCTCAGATTAAAGATCAAATGAAACGCTTTGGCGCGGATTCCGTACTGATGAGCGGCAGCGGTCCGACAGTATTTGGATTGGTGCAGCATGATTCAAGAATGCATCGGATTTATAACGGATTAAGGGGATTTTGTGACCAGGTTTTTGCGGTCAGGCTCCTTGGCGAACGGCATACTCTTGATTAAGTCCGTACAATATAATTATAATAAGGTTATAATATACGGCTTTGGAGGGTTTTTATGAAATTTCGCCGCAGTGAACGACTGATTGATATGGTAAATTACTTGCTGGAGCATCCTCGCCAGTTGATTCCCCTTACATATTTTGCTGAACGTTACGATTCAGCCAAGTCCTCCATAAGTGAAGACCTGGGAATTATTAAAGAAACCTTTGAACAAAGAGGCATCGGCACGCTGCAAACAGTTCCAGGAGCAGCCGGCGGTGTGAAATTTTTTGTAAAGGTAAGCGAGGACAAGGTAAGACCTTTTATAAAGGAATTATGTGAGTTGATTGGAAATCCCGACAGACTTCTGCCTGGAGGCTATTTATATTTAACTGATATTCTTGGAAATCCGTCTATCGTGCAAAAGGCAGGGAAAATTATTGCCTCTGCTTACTCCAATACGCCAATTGATGTTGTTATGACTGTCGCTACAAAAGGAATACCGCTCGCCTATGCTGTTGCCAGCCAATTAAATGTACCGGTAGTGATAGTCAGAAGAGACAGCAAAGTTACAGAGGGCCCAACAGTTAGTATTAATTACGTATCTGGATCGGCAAAGAGAATTCAAACGATGGTTCTTTCAAAACGAAGTCTTGCGGAGGGCTCCCGTGTATTAATCGTAGATGACTTCATGAAAGCCGGCGGGACGGTAATTGGAATGAAAAGCCTTCTTGAAGAATTCAATGCACATGTAGCTGGCATTGCTGTATTGGTTGAAGCAGAGAGGATAGAAGAACGGCTTGTAGATGAATATTTATCACTTGTTCAGCTTTCGGATGTGGATGTTCGTGATAAAAAAATCAATGTAAAAGAAGGCAACTTTTTTAAAAGGACAAATTAGGGGGAGAAATCAATGAAAACTGTACAAACTGATCTGGCACCTGCCGCCATTGGGCCATATTCACAGGGAATTATTGTAAATAATTTGTTTTACAGCTCCGGCCAAATTCCATTAACAGCGGAAGGGACCATGGTTGAAGGGGACATCCGCGAACAGACACATCAGGTATTTAAAAATTTGCATGCTGTTTTGGCAGCTGCTGGTGCGTCTTTGAATACAGTGGTAAAAACAACAGTGTTTATCAAGGATATGAATGACTTTGCAGCTTTAAATGAAGTGTATGGAGAATACTTTACAGACCATAAGCCGGCCCGATCCTGTGTTGAGGTGGCCCGTTTGCCAAAGGATGTACTTGTAGAAATTGAAGTTGTAGCTCTAGTAAAATAATAGAAATATTTAAAGTCCCGTTCCTAATGAACGGGCTTTTTCTATAAAACCAGCCAATTAGCCACCATTTTTTGTATTAAAAAGGTCATTTTTTACATTTGTTCACCAATTTGCCCTAATTTTTCTAAAAAATTTTAAAACTTAGAAGGAATCTAAAAAAATTTGTTGAATTAATTAATTTAGAATTTCATCTATAAAAAAAGGGGTGTGAACAGAGTGGAAGTAACTGACGTTAGATTACGCCGCGTAACTACAGATGGACGCATGAGAGCGATTGCATCAATTACTCTGGATAATGAATTCGTAGTTCATGATATCCGTGTAATTGACGGAAACAATGGTTTATTTGTCGCAATGCCAAGTAAACGTACTCCAGACGGAGAATTTCGTGATATTGCCCATCCAATTAATTCCGGAACACGCGGAAAAATTCAGGAAGCAGTCTTGGCGGAATATCATCGTTTAGGGGAACTAGAAGTTGAATTTGAAGAAGCCGGAGCTTCCTAAGTACATGCAACAAGGGCCTACTTCATAAGTAAGGCCTTTTTATTTTGAAAAGACTTGGATATTGATATCCTTCTTAAAAGTTTAGATTACGTACAAAACTCATATCAATTAATCTTCGCTTATTTTATACCCCCATGTACTCTTTCCTAATCATCTTTTTCAAAAAACCTCTGACAATTTAAGGGACTTGCGTTCATTCCTTGAAATGCCGGGCTATTTACGATAATATTTTTAATGGATAAAAAGGTAAATTGGAGGCCTGTTCATGTCTAAACGTTTTGCTGTTATTTTAGCCGCTGGCCAGGGTACACGGATGAAATCAAAGCTTTACAAGGTTTTGCATCCGGTATGCGGAAAGCCGATGGTTCAGCATGTGGTTGATCAAATTACAAAGCTTCACATAGAGGAAATTATTACGGTTATCGGCCATGGGGCGGATTTGGTTAAATCCCAGCTTGGCGAGCAAAGCCATTATGTTTTCCAGGAACAGCAGCTGGGTACGGCGCATGCTGTTGTCCAGGCCAAGGATCTGCTTGAAGGAAAAGAAGGGATCACTCTTGTTGTATGTGGTGACACTCCTTTAATTAAAGCTGAGACCATGGAATCTCTATTCAAACACCATGAGGAACAATCTGCTAAAGCAACAATTCTGACTGCCAGCATTGAGAATCCAACTGGTTACGGAAGGATTATCCGCGATGAGAATGGACATGTTGAAAAAATTGTGGAACATAAGGATGCTACAGAGGCAGAGCGGAAAATTAATGAAATAAACACCGGTACTTATTGTTTCGATAATCAAGCCTTATTTAATGCTCTTTCAAATGTTTCAAACGATAATGTCCAAGGTGAATACTATTTACCGGATGTTATAGAAATACTAAAAAAACAGGGCGATACTGTATCAGCCTTCCAAACGGATGAATTTGAAGAAACTCTTGGTGTGAATGATCGGGTAGCGCTAGCTGAAGCCGAGAGAATTATGAAGAATAGAACAAATGAGCAGCATATGCGAAATGGAGTTACAATTGTTGATCCATCCAATACATATATTGGACCAGATGTAGTGATTGGACAGGATACTGTACTTCTTCCAGGGACTATTTTAAAAGGAAATACTACAATAGGATCCGAGTGCATGATAGGACCTTTTTCTGAAATAGAAGACTGCGAAGTTGGTGACAACACGGTTATTCGTCAGTCTGCTGCGTTTAAAAGTTCAATAGGCTCTGACGTAAACATCGGGCCATTTGCACATATTCGCCCAGATTCTGCTATCCAGGATGAAGTTAAGATCGGTAATTTCGTGGAGATTAAGAAGGCTGTGATAGGTAAAGCAAGTAAAGCATCTCACTTAAGTTATATTGGTGATGCTGAGGTTGGAGCAGATGTTAATATTGGCTGCGGATCTATAACAGTTAATTATGATGGAAAAAATAAATTCCTGACTAAAATAGAGGATGGAGTGTTTATTGGCTGCAATTCCAATCTTGTCGCTCCTCTTACGATCGGTAAGGGCGCATATGTTGCAGCAGGCTCTACCATAACAAATAATGTTCCAGGTGAAGCATTGTCCATTGCACGTGCACGCCAGGTGAATAAAGAAAATTATGTTGAAAAGCTTAACCTGAAGAAATAAGAGAAGAATAATGGAGGCCGTCATGTCAAATCAATATTTAGATCCTAACTTAAAGGTATTCAGCCTGAACTCAAATTATCCACTGGCAGAAGAAATCGCAAAGGTAATCGGAGTAGAACTTGGAAAATGTTCCGTTACCCGTTTCAGTGATGGTGAGATTCAGATCAACATAGAAGAAAGTATTCGTGGCTGCGACGTATATGTTATTCAATCTACCAGTGCTCCGGTAAATGAAAACATTATGGAACTATTGATCATGATTGATGCCTTAAAGCGTGCATCTGCAAAAACAATTAATATTGTTATGCCGTATTATGGTTATGCCCGCCAGGACCGTAAAGCACGTGCCAGAGAACCGATTACTGCAAAATTGGTAGCTAACCTGCTTGAAACAGCTGGAGCAACCCGCGTAATCTGTCTTGATTTGCATGCTCCTCAAATTCAGGGATTCTTTGATATCCCAATTGACCATTTAATGGGTGTGCCTATTCTTTCCGAGTATTTTAAAAACAGAGAGTTAGACGGAGACATTGTTATCGTTTCCCCTGACCATGGCGGAGTAACCAGAGCAAGAAAAATGGCAGAACGCTTAAAAGCACCAATCGCTATTATCGATAAACGCCGTCCAAGACCGAATGTGGCTGAAGTAATGAATATTGTGGGTAATATTGAAGGCAAAGTGGCCATCTTAATAGATGATATTATTGATACTGCAGGAACGATTACTCTTGCAGCTAATGCTCTTGTTGAAAATGGGGCTGCTGAAGTTTACGCATGCTGTACCCATGCTGTACTGTCAGGTCCAGCAATTGACCGGATTGAAAACTCTAAAATTAAAGAATTAGTTGTTACTAATTCAATTGCACTTGCTGAAGAGAAGATAACCGGAAAGATTGTTAATCTTTCTGTTGCTCCTCTTATCGGTGAAGCAATTATCCGTGTCCACGAAGAGCAATCCGTAAGTACTCTTTTTGATTGATAAAAAAATAGGAATGTCAAAAGGGCTGTTTAAATTAACAGCCCTTTTTTGTTTTCAGCATTGTTAAGAATTAACTTTTGATTTTCGCTCTCGGTGCCCGCTTTTCCCGCTGGAGTCTCGCGCCTTCCGCTCCAATCAACAAACGCAAAATCATCAATATGCTTTAACACAGCCGTATTTTTCACAAAAATTCACAAATACAGAACGGCACCATTCTTCGAAAATGCTGAACAATTTAGTTTAAATAATCTTCTTGTTTTTAAAAGCTTTACGTAACACTTTAAAATTTACGTTTAGACAATCCTTTTTTGGGGCATTTTTTTAAAGAGGCATTTATTTAATATAAATTGGTACTGTTTAGCCTTAAGGTGACAGCGGAACCAACCTTGCACTTTAGCTCAGAAACAGGAAGGGGACAAAAATATGACTACTGTTCTACAAGCAAAGGAAAGAAAAGAGCTTCGAGGATCAGGACTAAAAAAATTAAGACAAGGTGGCAGTATTCCGGCGGTTCTTTACGGATCAAAGGTTGAGAGTAAACCAGTTTCCGTTAGTTCCATTGATCTTCTAAAAACAATCAGGGAAGTTGGCCGGAATGGTGTCATTTCTCTTGATGTAGAAGGCAGCAGACAAGACGTTATCCTTACTGATTACCAACAGGACCATATTAGAAACGAAATCGTACACGCTGATTTCCTGGCTGTAGATAAATCCTCCAAATTGACAGTAGACGTAACCATCGTATTAACGGGAGACGCAGCAGGTGTTAAGGATGGCGGGGTATTACAGCAGCCGGTTCACCAGGTTTCTGTAACCACAACTCCAGATCAGATTCCAGCTAATATTGAAGTAGACGTAACAAGTCTCCAAGTGGGAGAAACAGTTACAGTCGCTGATATTCCAGTTTCCGGGGAATATACAATTAACAATGAAGGAGAAGAAGTTATCGCTTCGATACTCCCTCCTAAGCAGGAAGAGGAAATTAACTCAGGTGAACAGCAGGAATCAGATCCTCCTGAAAATGAAGAAGGAAGAGAAACGCAGCCAAGCGGTGAATAGAAAAAAAGACGTAGCCTGAAAAGGTTACGTCTTTTGCAATTATCTTATATAATAAAAGAAGATATGAAGGCATGAAAGTGCCCAGTATCCTCAGTTTTAAAGAAAACGCTTTTTTGTAAGCCAATGGGGTGAAACAGATGAAATTAATCGTTGGGCTTGGAAATCCGGGCAAACAGTATGCGAAAACTCGACATAATATAGGTTTTGAGGTAATAGATGAACTTTCAAGCCGTTTTAATATCCCTCTAGATCAGTCTAAGCATAAGGGGATATACGGGATGGGTTTCTTTAAAGGAGAGAAAGTTCTTTTGCTTAAACCCCTTACATATATGAATTTATCAGGAGAGTCTATTCGTGCAGTAATGGATTATTATCAAATAGAGACAGAGGACCTTGTTGTTATCTATGATGATCTTGACCTGCCGGCGGGAAAAATCCGTCTTCGGCAAAAAGGAAGTCCAGGCGGCCACAATGGAATAAAATCTACTGTAGCTCACTTAGGGACACAGCAATTTAATCGGATTAGGATCGGAATTGACCGGCCTGAGCCAGGTGTATTTGTCCCCGATTATGTCCTTGGAACCTTTACCAAACAGGAACAGCCTGTCATGCAGGAAGCCGTGAAACAGAGTGCAGAGGCCTGTGAAACATGGCTTGATAAGCCATTTTTGCAGGTTATGAATGATTTTAATCAGTAATGATGAAAGGCTTTATGTCATAATATAAACTGTCTGAATAACTTCCTCCCAATCTGTAAACAATATATAAAAAGTAGGATTACAGGGAGGGACAGGCATGGCCATTCATTACCATTGCCGTCATTGCGGAACAAATATCGGTTCCATTGACCGCGTTTCCATTCATAGTGAAAGTCTTGGTTTAGATAAATTAACGGTTACTGAGAGACAGGATATGGTGTCTTACGATCATGCAGGGAATATACATGTAACTGCCATTTGCGAGGATTGCCAGGAGACATTAGAACGGAACCCAGACTATCATCAATATGATTATTTAATACATTAGAACGCTTTGGAAAAAGTCCAAAGCATTTTTCTGTTTATATTTTTGATTTGATTGACAGCTTTATCATTGGTTAGCAGATGATAAAGCTTTTCGAGAGAGGAGGACAGCATTTGGAGGGTCTAAAAACACTATTTCTTCAGCAGGAAGATACTCGTTCTATTATTGGCGGTATTGAAGAAGGATTAAAGGAACAGTTAATTGCGGGATTATCCGGGTCGGCGAGAACACTGCTTGTTGCCTCGGTTTATAAAGAACTCAAAAGGCCAGTCCTGCTGGTTACCCACAATCTATTACAGGCTCAAAAGGTTTTTGATGACCTTGTGAATCTATTAACCGAGCAGGAAGTATTTTTATATCCGGCAAATGAACTTATTGCCGCAGAAATGAGTATTGCTAGTCCGGAGTTAAAGGGTCAAAGAATTGAAGCTTTAAACCATTGGGGAAAGCATAAAAATGGTGTGGTTATTGTGCCAATGGCAGGCCTTAGAAAAATTCTTCCGCCTAAAAACCTGTGGAACCAGTATCAGCTGTCCCTAAAGATGGGCGAAGATATTAATATAGATGGACTGCTCAAACAGCTTGTTAAAATGGGTTATAACAGGTCAGATATGGTAGCCACTCCAGGGGAGTTTAGTGTGCGGGGCGGAATAATAGACATTTATCCGTTAACGGAAACATCTCCTATTAGAATCGAACTATTTGATACTGAAATTGATTCCATTCGTTCATTTTCGATAGAGGATCAGCGCTCTAAGGATAAAAAGAAAGAGATATCGATTGGGCCCGCTACAGAGGCACCGCTTGAAGATAGTGACTTTGCAAGGCTGATTGGCAAATTGGAAGAAGGACTTTCCAAAAGCCTGAAAAGAGTAAGGGATGATAAAGCAAAAATCCTTCTCTCACAAAATATAGGTTATGAAATTGAACAGCTGAAAAATGGCATAAAGCCTGACCAGATCTTTAAATATTTATCACTAGCTTATGAAAATCCAAATAGTTTGCTAGATTATCTGCCTGATAATGGGCTTGTTTTTATAGATGAGATCAGCAGAGTTCAAGAAATGGATGTTTCACTGGAAAAAGAAGAAGCAGAATGGTATACATCATTGCTGGCTGAGGGTCATATCATCCATGATATTTCCATTTCCCATAACCTGCCGGAGCTATTGCAAAGAAAAAAACATCCAATGCTTTATCTTTCTTTATTTCTAAGACATGTATCGAATACCAATCCTCAAAATATTATTAATTTATCATGCAGGCCCATGCAAAGTTTCCACGGTCAAATGCATTTGCTTAAGGCGGAAACAGAGCGATGGAAAAAAGGAAATTACTCTGTTACTTTTTTAGGGCAGGACGAAGAGCGGGTAAAGAAACTGCAGCGGGTTCTGGAGGATTATGAAATCGAGGCATCTATAATAAAGAATGACAGCCAGATACGTCCTGGAATAGCACAGATTATGCAGGGAAACCTTCAAACAGGATTTGAATTGACCATTCAAAAAATTGCTGTTATCACGGAAGAGGAGCTATTTAATAAAAAAACGAAAAAGCCATCTGCGCGCAGGCAAAAACTATCAAATGCAGAGAGAATTAAAAGTTACTCCGAACTTAAAATTGGCGATTATGTTGTTCATGTTAATCACGGTATCGGTAAATATCTTGGCATTGAAACATTGCTTATAAACGGTATCCATAAAGATTATCTTCATATACGCTATCAGGGGACAGATAAGCTTTATGTCCCGGTAGAACAAATTGACCTGGTTCAAAAATACGTTGGTTCCGAAGGCAAAGAGCCCAAAATTTATAAACTGGGCGGCAGTGATTGGAAGAAAGTAAAGACGAAAGTACAGAAATCTGTCCAGGATATTGCCGATGATCTAATCAAACTATATGCCGAGCGCGAAGCCGCAGTTGGCTATCAGTTTTCACCTGATGGAGATATGCAAAGGGAATTTGAAACCTCATTTCCTTATCAGGAAACAGAGGACCAAATCCGTTCCATATTTGAAATTAAAAAGGATATGGAAAAAGCAAAGCCAATGGATCGTCTGCTATGCGGAGATGTTGGTTACGGAAAAACCGAAGTGGCAATCCGTGCTGCGTTTAAAGCAATTGCAGATGGAAAGCAGGTTGCCTTACTGGTGCCGACAACAATCCTTGCTCAGCAGCATTATGAAACGATAAGAGAAAGATTCCAGGACTATCCGATTAATATAGGATTATTGAGCAGGTTTAGATCGAAAAAACAGCAGACTGAAACACTAAAAGGGTTAAAGGCAGGTACTGTTGATATTGTCATAGGAACACACCGCATTCTTTCCAAGGATGTAAATTATCGTGATCTCGGTTTGCTGATCATTGACGAAGAACAGCGCTTTGGTGTAACGCATAAGGAAAAAATTAAACATCTTAAAACAAATGTTGATGTTCTCACTTTAACGGCTACGCCAATACCAAGGACACTTCATATGTCCATGCTCGGGGTAAGGGACTTATCTGTTATTGAAACACCACCTGAGAATAGATTCCCTATCCAGACGTATGTGATGGAGTATAATGGAGGACTTGTTCGGGAGGCAATTGAAAGGGAACTCGCCCGCGATGGTCAGGTTTACTTTTTATATAACCGTGTGGAGGATATTGAACGCAAGGCAGAGGAAATATCCATGCTTGTTCCTGATGCCCGGGTAACCTACGCTCATGGTCAAATGTCCGAAAATGAATTGGAAGCAGTTATGCTTTCCTTTTTATCAGGGGAATTTGATGTCCTTGTTAGTACGACCATTATCGAAACCGGGGTAGATATTCCGAATGTAAATACGTTAATTGTTTTCGAGGCAGACCGAATGGGACTTTCTCAGCTTTATCAATTAAGAGGGCGTGTCGGCCGTTCGAATCGGGTTGCCTATGCATACTTCACCTACCGGAAGGACAAGGTCCTGACAGAGGTTGCTGACAAGAGGCTTCAGGCCATAAAAGAATTTACAGAGCTTGGCTCAGGATTTAAAATCGCCATGCGGGACTTATCAATTCGCGGGGCCGGAAATCTGCTGGGAGCACAGCAGCATGGCTTTATTGATTCTGTCGGTTTTGACTTGTATTCGCAAATGCTTAAGGAAGCTGTTGAAGAGAGAAAGGGTGCTTTAAAAGAGGATATAAGAGCAGCGATAGAAATTGACCTTGAAATTGATGCTTATATACCTGATTCCTATATAAAAGACGGCCATCAAAAAATTGAAATGTACAAACGTTTCCGAGGCATTCAATCTCTCGATGATGTTCAGGAGCTACAGGAAGAAATGCTGGACCGCTTTGGGGAATATCCTGATGAAGTGTCCTATCTGTTTACAATCGCGGAGATGAAGGTTTATGCTGCTCTTGCAGGGGTGGAGACTATTAAACAAAACAAGAAAGACATCGCCATCTTGGTTAAAGAATCAGAAAGCAATGAGATAAATATTCAGGAAATCCATAAGTTAATCCATCCTTATGGCAGAACAGTTGGTCCGGGAATGGACGGAAAAAAATTCAAGTTAGGCCTGCATATTAAAGGAATGGAAATCATCCAGTGGCTTCAATTAACCTTTGAAATGGTTAAGGGCCTTTCTTATGCAAAAAAAGAAAAGACATTAAATTAAAAACTGTAATGCTTTTGTAACCTCCCAAAAGTTTCATCGGCAATACCCAGGGGTAATATTCCTAATATAGCTGCCTTTTTCAACTGGTATGTTTATCCTATTTTGGAACATTTATCAGGAAAAGAAAAAAATACTCTATTGGTGTATAGAACTTTCAACTAGAAAAGATACTAAGTTCAAAGTTGGTGGTGATTTCTAATAAAGTTTGTCATTGCCAAAAATAAAATCATCAGATGAAAGTGAGGCAACATTGGATGAAAGCAACTGGTATTGTTCGTCGAATCGATGATTTGGGTCGTGTAGTAATCCCTAAAGAAATACGAAGAACATTACGTATTCGCGAAGGGGATCCATTAGAAATTTTCGTAGACAGGGATGGAGAAGTAATCCTTAAAAAGTACTCTCCAATTAGTGAATTAAGTGATTTTGCAAAAGAATACGCAGAAGCGTTATATGACAGCCTTGGTAATCCTGTTCTAATTTGTGACAGGGACACTTATATTACTGTAGCTGGAAGCTCTAAAAAGGATTATCTAAACAAAAACATCAGTGAACTGGTAGAAAAAACAATGGAAGACCGCAATTCAGTATTGATGAACCAGCAGAGTGATCTGGCACTTGTGGAAGGCAGCGAGGAAGCAATTTCTGCCTATACGATTGGACCAATTATTGCAAATGGTGACCCGATTGGTGCTGTTATTATCTTTGCCAAAGAAGGTAATCTTGGTGAAGTGGAACAAAAAGCGGTTGAAACAGCAGCTGGCTTCTTAGCGAGACAGATGGAATCATAGTAATAACTCTTAGGAGAACGGGCAGCTTAGGCTGCCTTTTTTTACGCTGAAAATACGGAGGACCTTTCATGTTTCATGATTTTCAACTTGGAGGAAAAACGGAAACGTGACGAAAATGTTCCCGAAATAATCTTTCAAGGAAAAATGCTAACACGTTCCCGGAACCATCTTCATGAAAGAAAGGTGATAACCAAAGTTGAACTACAATACTGTTTCCACTATGACTCCCCCTATTCAAAGGTGCCTTTGGAATCATTCATGTAAAAGCATAGCTTACAGAGGGTATAGTTTTTTATGTGCCTGCATTTTACCGTGAAACATGCGGGCATTATGCTATAATACGGTGGAACTTATTGTAGGAAGGGGATGGGCTATGAAGCCCGCAAGTCACTCGAAGGATCTATTAAAGGGCGCTTTCATCTTAATGGCAGCCGCTTTAATTACCAAAGTATTAAGTGCAGTTTATCGAATACCATTTCAAAATATAGCCGGAGATGTAGGCTTTTATATTTATCAGCAGGTATACCCCTTTTATGGAATAGCGATAGTTTTGGCAACAACCGGTTTTCCTGTCGTTATATCAAAGCTGTATGCTGAATTGAGGGAAAAGAATGACCTAGCTGGCGCTCGCCATTTTTTATTTATTACATATGTTTATTTACAATTATTCGGCCTTATATGTTTTTTAATTCTTTATGTCGGCTCTGAAAAGATTGCCCACTGGATGGATGACCCGCAGCTCGTTATTTTATTAAAAGTGGTATCAATTGTTTTCCTTACCTTTCCAGTGGTTGCTTTGCTAAGAGGGCTATTCCAGGGAAATGGAGACATGTTTCCAACAGCAGTCTCTCAGGTGGCCGAACAGGCAATCAGGGTTGGAACCATCTTAATATTGGCTTACTTATTCATGCATAGAGGAGCTTCATTGTATCTTGTTGGTGGAGGGGCTATGTTTGGTTCCGTTACAGGCAGCCTGGTTTCAGCTGTACTTTTATTTATGTTTTTATGGCTGAGGAAGAAAGGTCATGTTTTTTCGTTAAAAGAGGCTGGACAAAGAGGTATTTTCAGAGGAACCGGATGGATTCTGAAAGCTCTGGTTTTCCAAGGGATGGCTATTTGCATAAGTGGGATGCTGATGATTTTTTTTCAAATGGCAGATTCATTAAATTTATACTCCCTTTTAATAGCAAGTGGTATAGAAGTTGAGACAGCAAAGGCCTTAAAAGGTATCTTTGACAGGGGGCAGCCTTTGATTCAGCTTGGCACAGTTTTATCTACTTCCATGTCGTTATCTCTGGTTCCTATTATCACCAGTGAACGAATGAAGGCAAATATCGATTTTTTAAGGGAAAAAATCAGGCTTGCTTTGCAGATCAGCCTAGTTATAGGTGTTGGTGCAACAGCGGGTCTATGGGCTGTTATTAAGCCAACCAATATAATGCTATTTGAAAATAGCAGCGGTTCTGAAGTTCTTGGAGTTTTGTCCATGGTCATTCTATTCACCTCTGTCATCTCAACCGTGACAGCTGTGCTGCAGGGGTTGGGGAAGATGGTATTTCCATCTGTTGTCATATTGGCTTCCTTCCCTGTTAAGTATGTTCTTAATGCTATACTTGTTCCCTTATTTGGAACACAGGGGGCAGCCTGGGCAACCATTATTTCAATGGCGCTCATTACCTTATTGCTCGGTGCAAATCTTCGTAAAGTTCTTTCCATCAGGTTAATCTCATCCAGGTTTATTGCTGTCCTTGCTGCAGGATCTCTGATTATGATTTTGATCTTGAAAGGATATTTAGCAGCAACGGAATTTCTATATGGGGTAATTGGAACGGAACGGCTTGCAGCTGCCATTCAAGCATTGAGTGCAGTAATGCTCGGAGGGTTCTTATTTTTATTCGTTGTCATTCGTTCGTCAATTTTTCGTGAAGAAGATCTTGCTTTATTTCCATTTGGAAGTAAATTAATTTTATTATTGCCAAAGGGCGACAGGAGTCAAAAATATGGAAAAAACGATTGAAATTATGGGTTTGGGTGCAGGCGATCTCGACCAGCTCCCTTTGGGTGTTTATAAAAAATTAAAGAACTCGGGTCATCTGTATTTAAGGACAAAGGAGCATCCAGTTATTGCGGAATTGGAAAAGGAAGGACTTCAATATACCTCATTTGACTCCATCTATGAAAAGCATGACCAATTTGAGGCAGTTTACGAGGAGATTGCTTCGGTTCTCCTTGAAAAGGCGGATACCGAAAAAGTTATTTATGCTGTTCCCGGCCACCCGCTTGTGGCTGAAAGGACAGTCCAGCTTCTTTTGAACTATGGGCCCGAAAAAGGTGTAGAGATTTTGGTTGGCGGAGGGCAAAGCTTTTTAGATGCTATTTTTCAGGCATTAAAAATTGACCCGGTTGAAGGCTTTCAGCTTTTGGACGGAACGGATCTGCAGCCATCGGACTTGCAAATTACTCAGCATATTTTTATTAGCCAGGTTTATGACCAGTTTGTTGCATCAGAGGTAAAGCTAACGCTTATGGAACGACTGCCCGATGACTATACTGTCTACATTGTCACAGCAGCAGGAAGTTCTGAAGAAGAAATTACTGCTGTGCCGCTTTATGAGCTTGATCATAAAGTGTCATTGAACAATCTGACATCGATTTATGTACCCCCTGTAAAGGACGAACAAATTCGTTTACAGGAATTTACGAAGCTTCGTGAAATTATTGCTCAGCTTAGAGGCCCAAATGGCTGTCCTTGGGATAAAGAGCAGACGCATGAGTCACTTAAAAAGTATTTAATAGAGGAAAGCTATGAAGTAATAGATGCAGTAAACAGCGGGGACCTTGACCATCTTGTTGAAGAGCTGGGCGATGTTCTCCTGCAGGTAATGCTCAATGCACAAATTGGAGAAGATGAAGGATATTTTTCCATTGATGATGTCATAAAGATTTTATCGGAAAAAATGATCCGGCGCCATCCGCATGTTTTTGGCAATGTAAAAGTGGAAAACTCAGATGAGGTCCTGGCCAATTGGCAGGAAATTAAAAATCAGGAGAAGGGAGAGACAAAACCAGAAAAGTCACTGCTTGATGGGGTTTCGTTTGCACTTCCTAATCTATTGAGGGCTTATGAGCTGCAAAGAAAAGCAGCAAAAGTAGGTTTTGACTGGAAGGAAATTGGTCCGGCCTTGGAGAAGGTGAAAGAAGAACTTCAGGAATTTGAAGAAGAGCTCGTGAAAGGTGAAGGCTTTATTTCTTTAGCGAGACAAGAGTATGGCGATTTATTGTTTGCTTTTGTTAATATCGCCAGATTCTTAAAAATTCAGCCTGAAGAAGCCTTATTTGCAACAAATGAAAAGTTTGTCCGTCGTTTTAAGTTTATTGAGGAAAAAGTCCGTCAAAGCGGCAAGGGATTTGAGGAGTACTCTTTAGAACAGCTTGACCAATACTGGGATGAAGCAAAAGCGAAGGGACTATGAACAACATTATAAGAAAAGAGGGGAAATAGGATGCGCTTAGATAAATTTTTAAAAGTTTCGCGATTAATTAAAAGAAGAACTCTGGCAAAGGAAGTGTCGGATCAGGGTAGAATCCAGATCAACGGAAAAGAAGCAAAAGCCAGTTCTACTGTTAAGGTAGGGGATGAGTTAACGATCCGTCTTGGACAGCGTACTGTGACCGCGAAAATTGAACGCCTTCAAGAAACTTCCCGAAAGGAAGAAGCGGCAGAAATGTACACGATCGTAAGCGAAGAAAGGGCTCCAAGAGAAGAATTTTAAATAGCACTCTTCCCGACTTTTTTGGATAGAGGGAAGGGACCTGCTTGTTCTAATTCCTTAACAAATCACATACAAATGTACAAAAGGGTTGTACAAAGTGATTGTGAGGGATGATAATGAGTCAATATTATGAAACAAACACAGCAAAAAGTACGGTTCCCGACCATGATGTGGTCATGCGGGGAAGAAAACTGCTCGATATAACCGGAGTTAAACAAGTCGAAAGCTTTGATAATGAGGAATTCCTGCTGGAAACGGTTATGGGTTTTCTCGCTATCAGGGGGCAAAATCTTCAAATGAAAAACCTGGATGTTGATAAAGGGATTGTTTCTATTAAAGGAAAGATTTTTGATCTCGTCTATCTGGACGAGCAGCATGGGGAGAAGTCTAAAGGGTTCTTTAGCAAGTTATTCCGATGAGTCTTTCAACACAGTTTATTACCATGATTTCCATGATTGGTATGGGAGCGCTTTTTGGGGCAATGCTGGATACATACCAGCGGTTTCTAAAGCGCCCCAAACGGAAAGTATGGATTGTTTTTTTGAATGATCTGCTGTTTTGGGCCGTACAGGCATTAATCGTTTTTTATGTTCTTTTCCTTTCCAATAAAGGAGAGCTTCGATTTTATATATTTGTGGCTCTGCTTTGTGGATTCGCAGCCTATCAAAGTTTATTAGGTTCCTTTTATCGAAAACTACTGGAAATAGTTATTTCTACTGTAATGGCGATCTACCGGTTTTTCAAAAACGCTATTCGCCTGTTGGTATATAAGCCGATTGTCGGATTAATACAGCTGCTGATCGCTGCTATTTTGCTTGCGGCTCGGGGGCTTTTTGCCCTTGTAAAGATATTATTTAAGGCTATATTAGTAATCATAAAGGTTATTTTAAAGCCCTTTGGAATAATTCTGTTATTTTTTTGGAAGCTTTTGCCGAAATATATTAAAAAACCCGTCGAGAAGTTATATAATGGTGTGGCAGGAATTATATTAAAAATCAAGAATTATCTTAATAGATGGTTGAATAGGTGGAAAAGTAAGAAATGAATGGAATCGGGAGGTTTGCGAGGAATGGGTGCAATACGCAACAGGCGAAAGATCGCAAAGATAGAATCACCTTATGTGAAGGAACGGGAAAACGCTGATTTAGCAACTACCCGGAATAGAAAATTCCTGATGAGAAGGCTGGGGCTGTTCTTTGTCTTTGCTGTATTTGTGGGGTATTTTATGATATCTCAAATTCTGACGCAATCAGCCGACCTTGATGGTAAATTGGCCC
The DNA here is from genome assembly GCF_058790155.1 of Neobacillus sp. FW104-15D2. Classification (NCBI taxonomy): domain Bacteria; kingdom Bacillati; phylum Bacillota; class Bacilli; order Caryophanales; family Bacillaceae; genus Neobacillus; species Neobacillus sp. FW104-15D2. The sequence continues at coordinate 19,290 of NZ_JBYTCJ010000036.1, read as the reverse complement.
AAAGGGAACAGCTTAAAAAGGAATTGGCGGGCATGAAGAAACAACAGGCCATTCTGAAAGAGGATATTGTAAAATTGAATGATGACGATTATATTGCCAAGCTTGCCAGGAAGGAATACTTTCTATCTGACAAGAACGAAATCATTTTTAATCTTCCAAAAGATGCCGAGGAAAAATAAACCAACAGGTAGTCTTATTGACACTTATTTTTTCCATTCTGTATAATATGTAGTATGTATGATTTTTTATATTTTTAAGGAGGAAAAATCTTTTTATGTCAATCGAAGTAGGCAGCAAGTTACAAGGGAAAGTAACAGGGATTACTAATTTCGGAGCGTTTGTGGAGCTGCCGGAGGGATCGACTGGACTTGTCCATATCAGTGAGGTCGCAGATAACTATGTTAAGGACATCAATGATCATTTAAAAGTAGGCGACCAGGTAGAAGTGAAAGTCATTAATGTTGAGAAGGATGGCAAGATTGGTTTGTCTATTAAAAAGGCAAAGGACCGTCCGGAACAGCCGAAATCTCATTCACATTCACAACGTCCTCGGCAGGGAAGAACGAATGACAGAAATGCCAGACCTGAAAATTTCGAGTCTAAAGTGGCAAAGTTCTTGAAAGATAGCGAAGATCGTTTGACTTCCTTAAAGCGCAATACAGAATCGAAACGCGGGGGAAGAGGAGCCAGACGAGGCTAACTTGCTGCATATTTTAATTGGAAGTTTAGCAGTACTCTGTTTTTATATACGTGGAACAGGCTGGTCCGTCGGGGCATGCCTGTTTTTTTTTGTATATCCATAAATCCTGAGTGAGTTGATAACAGATAAGGAAGGCTTGGGCAGCAATATCCCCGCATGCACCAGCTTTTCCTAGGAAGTCCTGATCAGGCGAAAGGCAGAGGATAAGAAAAGCTTCATCCGTTTTTCAAAGGGATAATATAAAGGCTGATCGTTCACTCTATTAATCATGGGACGCAGGAAATCCTATTTTGAGGATAAAATGCGAGTCTATCGCTTTTTGACCTAAACCATCAATTAACGAAAAAAACTCCAGTATCTAAAAAGATACTGGAGTTTATCCTGCAGTTTAATAGCGGCGGAGGGGATCGAACCCCCGACCTTACGGGTATGAACCGTACGCTCTAGCCAGCTGAGCTACACCGCCAAGTTGTTAACGAACAAGTTATATAATACTAAGATTAAAAAGGTATGTCAATCTATTTTTTTAAACCCTCCTTAATTCGGGAATAAACCGCTTAAGTCTATGAAATCTGTAAATGATTGTTTCATTCCTTAGGATTTTGTTCCTTTGTGTTCTTTTTAAAAAAAACAGTCGAATGAATTATCATGGCTTGTTCGCTATTTTGACAATCTTTGAAAGCATGTCCCTATATAATAATCTGCAATAAGAGCTCGATGGGGGAGTGTTAATGGATGGAAAAGGCAGAACAGGGCTTATTGAAACCTATGGGGGAAGTTAACTTTGAGCCAACAAGGTGGAAATTTCGGTCGGGTATGAAGAAATTGAAAACTGAACTGGAATCCTTCTTCCTTAAAAAAGGATATTTGTTACTGATTCTTGGATTTTTATTGGGCAGGGCTTTAATACTATCAAAGCTTACTCCGTTTTGTCTGCCATTTTTTGCTGCAGTCTACATTATTAAAAAGGACCGTGCCCCTATCGCGCTAGTTGGACTAGTTGCAGGCGCAGCAACAATAGGCCTTCAAAATTCTGTTGTTACATTTGGATCGGCATTCTTGTTCCTGCTAGTGTTTAGAATTTCTAAAAAGTGGCTGAAAAATGAAATACGAGCCCTTCCCTTTTTTGTTAGCGGAGTTCTGCTGATTAGTAAGTTAGCGGAAGCATTTATTGTCCATAAGGAATTATCGGTTTACGATGGGATGATGGCAGGAGTTCAGTGCAGCCTTGGATTTATTTTAGTGCTGATTTTTATGCAAAGCATCCCTTTAATAACATTTAATAAACGAAGACAGTCCTTAAAAACAGAAGAAATTGTGTGCCTGATTATTTTACTGGCTTCTATAATGACTGGAACAATTGGCTGGAAGGTTTACGGCCTTTCTTTAGAGCATATCATGTCAAGGTATCTTGTCCTTTTGTTTTCCTATGTAGCAGGTGCCGCAGTTGGTTCTACCGTTGGAGTCGTAACAGGATTGATCTTCAGTCTTGCGAACGTATCGAGCTTTTATCATATGAGTTTACTCGCCTTTTCAGGGGTTCTGGGAGGTCTGCTTAAGGAAGGTAAAAAAATTGGTGTATCAATTGGCCTGTTTATTTCTACCCTGCTGATTGGTATGTATGGTGAGGGAGGCGGCACGCTTTCTGTTTCTCTATTTGAAACTGCTGCAGCTATTGCTTTATTTTTGCTTACCCCTGCTGCATTGTCGGGAAGGTTGGCCAAATATATTCCTGGCACTCCGGAGTATACTGCCGAGCAGCAAAAATACATGCGGAAAATGCGGGATGTTACAGCACGGCGGGTAGCTCAATTTTCAGATGTGTTTGAGGCTTTATCCAAAAGCTTTTCGAATGCCAGCACTCCAGTATCAGATGATGATAGTTTTAGAGAACTGGATTATTTTATGAGCAATGTTACAGAAAAGACCTGTCAGACATGTTTTAAGAAAGATCAATGCTGGACAAGGAATTTTAATACAACATATGAGTACATGGAAGATATTATGCATCAATTAGACCAAAATGATGGCACCGTCCCTCAAAGGCTGGAAAGGGAATGGGACAAATATTGTTCCCGTTCAAAGAAAGTTATTGATACGATCCAGCAAGAGCTCACGTTTTACCAGGCTAATCAAAAATTAAAGAAGCAGGTTTTGGAAAGCAGAAGACTTGTTGCGGATCAGCTTTTGGGAGTTTCAGAAGTGATGGGTGACTTTGCTAAGGAAATCCAAAGAGAAAGAGAAAATCATTCGAAACAGGAAGAGCAAATAATGGAGGCAATTCAGGAATTCGGGGTTTTAATTGAGCATGTAGAAATATACAGTCTTGAACAGGGGAACGTTGATATAGATATGACCATTCCATATCCTAATGGACATGGTGAATGTGAAAAGTTAATCGCTCCGATGCTATCGGATATATTGGGGGAAACCATTGTAGTCATTTCGGAAGAGAAATCAGAATATCCACGTGGCTTCAGCCAGGTAACCTTCCGATCTTCTAAAACTTTTACGGTTGAAACAGGCGTAGCGCATGCTGCAAAGGATGGAGGCCTTGTTTCAGGGGACAGCTATTCTACAATTGAGCTAGGCTGCGGGAAGTACGCCATTGCAATTAGTGACGGCATGGGCAATGGAGAAAGAGCTCATTATGAGAGCAAGGAGACCCTCCAGCTCCTTCAGCAGATTCTTCAATCGGGCATTGAAGAAAGAGTGGCAATAAAATCTGTTAACTCTGTCCTCTCACTAAGAACAACAGATGAAATATTTTCTACTCTCGACCTTGCTGTAATTGATTTGCAAAATGCAGCAGCGAAATTTTTAAAAATTGGTTCAACCCCAAGCTTTATTAAAAGAGGAAGTAAGGTAATTAAAATACAGGCGAGCAATCTTCCTATAGGTATCATACAGGAGTTTGATGTTGATGTAGTCAGCGAGCAGCTTAAGGCTGGAGATTTGTTAATCATGATGAGCGATGGAGTCTTTGAGGGACCGCGCCATGTTGAAAATTATGATTTATGGATGAAGAGGAAAATACAGGAGATTCAAACTGACGAACCTCAGGAGATGGCAGATTTAATTATGGAGGAGGTTATCCGTTCAGGCTCTGGCTCTATTGATGATGATATGACTGTTACAGTTGCGAAAATCAAACATAATACCCCGAAGTGGGCATCCATTCCAATGTATAAATTAAAAAAACAGGCTTAGAGTGGTTTAAAGACTTAGTTAGATATAGGTATAAATCCTCCAGTTGACGTCGAAAATGGTAACAATTCAGTTAACGGAGGGGAATGGGAATGTACGCAGGTAAAATTCGGCAAATCTTATTAATTACGGATGGCTGTTCGAACCAGGGTGAAGACCCGATTGCAATGGCCGCACTAGCTAAGGAGCAGGGAATTACCGTAAATGTAATAGGAGTTATTAACGAGGATCGGATAGACGAACAAGGAATGAAAGAAATTGAGGGTATTGCTTTATCGGGCGGCGGCGTTCATCAAATTGTTTATGCTCGCCAGCTTTCCCAAACAGTTCAAATGGTAACAAGAAAAGCAATGACTCAAACCCTTCAGGGTGTTGTTAATCGAGAGTTAAAGCAAATCCTGGGCCGATCACAATCACTTGAAGATCTTCCGCCTGAAAAAAGGGGAGAAGTAATGGAAGTGGTAGATGAACTGGGGGAGACTGTAAATCTTGAAGTCATGATTCTTGTGGATACTAGTGCAAGCATGAAAAGTAAACTGCCAACAGTAAAAGAAGCCCTGATTGATCTATCTTTAAGTATGGGTGCCAGATCAGGAGCTAACCTATATTCCGTTTGTGTATTTCCCGGGAAAAATGGAGATGTTGAAAAACTCTTGGATTGGTCGCCTAAACTGCAGGCGTTAAGTTCTATCTTCCCTCAGCTAAGCACTGGCGGGGTTACGCCTACAGGGCCGGCTATTAAGGAAGCTTTAGCATCATTTAAACAAAAAAGATCATTAAGGAGCCTTTTGTCCGGTGATGATGAATCATCCTTTGAAGAATCCGTTTAATATCATTCCCGGCACTGTGATAACAGGAAAATGGCATAGGAAGCAGTTTAGAGTGATAAAGGAATTGGGATCCGGTGCGAACGGAACCGTTTATCTGGCACAGCATGGAAATATGCAGATTGCCTTGAAAATGAGTCAAGATGGATTGTCGGTTACTTCTGAGGCAAATGTCTTAAAATCCTTCGCAAAGGTCCAAGGGTCCGCCCTCGGACCTTCTTTGCTTGATGTGGATGACTGGGAAAGCAGTAAGGGGCTTTTTTCGTTTTATGCAATGGAATACATAGAAGGACCAGATTTACTTTCATATATTCAGCAAAAAGGCCGCGTATGGACAATGGTTCTTATTCTCCAGCTTTTAAATGATTTAGCTATATTGCACGAAAAAGGATGGGTTTTTGGGGATTTAAAGCCTGAAAATTTAATTGTTAAGGGTCCTCCTGCCCGGATTAGGTGTATTGATGTTGGCGGAACCACTCAAAAAGGAAGAGCTATTAAAGAGTTTACAGAGTTTTTTGATCGCGGATACTGGGGAATTGGTACCAGGAAGGCTGAACCCACTTATGATTTGTTTGCTGTAGCTATGGTATTAATCAATACAGCTTATCCAGAAAGGTTTTCCAAAACAATAGGTGGAATAGGCCAGCTGAGGGATGCAATAAGGAAAAAAGCGGAGTTAACACAGATAGAGGATGTTCTATTAAAGGCACTAACAGGGAAGTTTACTTCCGCTCATGAGATGCGCAGTGAGCTTCTCCAAAAGATTTCGGGTAATGACACCGCCGCTGCTGGACAGAGTAAGGTTTCCCAGGCACAGTCTTCAGGAATAAACACCATTCCTTCCGGATCGACGGCAGGAATGTCACGCACAGCCCTAAAACAACAAAGGCAAAGCACTGTAAGACAGGCAAAACCCAAAAAACAGAAAAAACGCAGGTTATGGATGGAAACCTTCTTTATTTTCCTTGCCGTTTCCTTTTTATATTTTTTCTACATATTATTTAAAGTTATTTGAAACTTTTTTTGCTCCAAATCGTATAAAAGTAGCGAAAGTTTAGTTCAACATCCAAAATCTAAGCTCAGCCTTTGAAGCTCTCCTTTTAAAAGTGGTAAGCTATTTAAAAACAAAGTACGTGTATTTATCTGTTATTACGGGTAAAGAGGTATTTCAAAAGGAAGAGTGAAGATGTTAGAAGCAAAAGTTGAAGCCTTTTTGAGTCACCATTCCTTTTCCCTCGAAGACAAAAATATAGTAGTCGGAGTTTCAGGAGGTCCGGATTCCCTGGCGCTGCTCCATTACTTGTTGAGGCAAAAAGAGAAGCAGAATATTACTATTGTAGCGGCCCATGTGGATCATATGTTCCGCGGAGAAGAATCATTTGAAGATGCGATGTTCGTAAAGAGTTTTTGTGAAGAAAATGAAATACCTTTTGAGATGGCACGGGTTAACATTCCGGAAATGATGGAAAGAACGGGTAAAAGCTCACAGGTTGCTGCCAGAGAGGCCAGGTATGATTTCTTTGGTGAGGTAATGGGAAAGTATGGTTTCAAATTATTAGCTCTTGCCCATCATGGGGACGATCAAATTGAAACTATGCTGATGCGGTTTACACGAGGAAGTTCCGGTAAAGCCCGAGCTGGTATCCCTTTTTTAAGGCCATTTTATAAAGGGTGTATTTTCCGCCCCTTTTTGAGTATGACTAAAAAGGAGATAGAGGAGTATTGCAGGATTAATGGTCTAGAGCCAAGACTTGATCCCAGCAATTTGAAAGAGGTTTACAGCCGCAATCGATTCCGCAAGCATGTCCTTCCATTTTTGAAGTCGGAAAACAGACAGGTCCATGAACAGTTTCAGCGTCTAAGTGAAGATTTACAGACGGATGAAAACTACCTACAGGAATTAACGGCGGAGAAAATGAATAGAGTAATCATTAAAAGAGTTAATAGCCAAGTTTCTATTGATACTAATGTCTTCCGGGATATGCCAATGCCTTTACAAAGAAGAGGTATTCAACTAATATTAGAATATCTTTACAAAAAAAGGCCCGAGTCTCTTTCCGCTATACATATCGATCAGATTTATTCCCTGATTTACAGCTCTCATCCATCAGGGAAACTTGATCTTCCTGGCGGATTAAAAGTTGTTCGGTCCTACAGCGATTGCCATTTTCAATTTGATTTGCAAAGCCATGATAAATACAGGCTGGAACTAGCTGAACCTGGTTCTGTTTATCTGCCTGATGGCAGCGGCATAAAATTAGAAATTGTCGATCATTTGTCGCCATTTTTAACTGAATGTGGTGCTTTTTTTAACATAAAGAACCTGGAATGGCCCATTGTTATCCGAAACAGGGAAAAAGGAGACAAGATGTCGTTAAAAGGGATGTCCGGATCAAAGAAGGTAAAGGATATCTTTATTAACAGTAAAGTCCCCATTTCTTTAAGGAATATATGGCCGGTAATTACCGATGGCAAGGGAGAAATCCTTTGGATCCCAGGTTTGAAAAAGTCAGCGCTTGAGGGCATTAGCCAGGCAGCTGAGCACTATGTACTGCTTACTTTTAAAAGCAACTATCTTCTAGGGGGCACATGGAATGATGAAAGATGATATTAAAGAAGTTCTGTTTAGTGAGGAGGAGCTTCAGTCAAAAATCAAAGATCTGGCTGGGCAGTTAACAGAAGAATATAAAGACCGTTTCCCGCTTGCTGTCGGAGTATTAAAAGGTGCGATGCCTTTTATGGGTGATTTATTAAAACGTATGGACTGCTATCTTGAAATGGATTTTATGGATGTTTCCAGCTATGGACATTCCACCGTATCATCTGGTGAGGTTAAAATCCTGAAGGATCTCGATACTTCTGTTGAAGGAAGAGACCTGCTTATTATTGAAGATATAATCGACAGTGGCTTAACATTAAGTTATCTTGTTGATTTATTTAAATACCGTAAAGCTAAGTCAATTAAAATTGTTACTTTGCTTGACAAGCCAACCGGCCGAAAAAGCAATATCGAAGCAGATTATGTCGGATTTATTGTTCCGAATGAATTCGTTGTCGGCTATGGGCTTGACTATATTGAAAAATACCGTAACCTTCCATATATTGGCGTTTTGAAACCGGAAGTGTACTCAAATAATAATGAATAGGCTGTTGTACTAAGACCTACTTGGGATAAGTAACTTGGCTTATTGTACTAAGACCAATTTCTTGAATTGGAATGATTTACTATGATAATATTTAATATAGTTTGTTGACCGTGGGAGGAGGTAAGGAATGAATCGGATTTTCCGTAATACCATCTTTTATTTATTGATATTTCTAGTCATAATTGGCGTGGTTAGTTTCTTTAACGGTAATAATCAGCCTACCGATAATATATCCTATAGCAAGTTTGTGCAGCATATTGAAAAAGGGGATGTTACATCGGTTTCCCTTCAGCCAGAGCGTGGTGTTTATGAGGTAAGAGGCCAGCTCGAGGGCTATCCGAAGGATAAGTTTTTTCTGACTTATATGCCAAATAACGAAACAATGCTTAATCGAATTGAAAAGGCAGTTCCTGATACAAAAGTTGATGTATTGCCGGCAAAAGAAACAAGCGGTTGGGTTACCTTCTTTACATCAATCATTCCATTCGTGATTATTTTTATTCTTTTCTTCTTCCTATTAAATCAGGCACAGGGCGGCGGCAGCCGTGTTATGAACTTTGGCAAAAGCAAAGCAAAGCTCTATAACGAAGATAAGAAAAAAGTCCGCTTCAGAGATGTAGCGGGTGCGGATGAAGAAAAACAAGAATTGGTAGAGGTTGTAGAATTCTTAAAAGATCCAAGGAAATTTGCCGAGCTAGGAGCAAGGATTCCTAAAGGAGTTCTTTTAGTTGGACCTCCAGGTACAGGTAAAACATTGTTGGCTCGTGCGGTTGCAGGAGAAGCTGGTGTACCATTCTTCTCGATAAGCGGTTCTGATTTTGTTGAAATGTTTGTCGGTGTTGGTGCTTCCCGTGTCCGTGACCTTTTTGAAACAGCAAAAAAGAATGCTCCTTGTATCATTTTTATCGATGAAATTGACGCAGTTGGACGTCAGCGTGGCGCGGGCCTCGGCGGCGGACATGATGAGCGTGAACAAACTTTGAACCAGCTGCTTGTAGAAATGGATGGATTTGGGGCTAATGAAGGAATTATTATCGTCGCGGCAACAAATCGTCCAGATATCCTTGACCCGGCATTATTGCGTCCGGGACGTTTTGACAGACAAATTACAGTAGACCGTCCGGATGTAACTGGCCGTGAAGCTGTATTAAAAGTTCATGCACGCAACAAACCGCTTGATGAATCAGTTGATTTAAAGAGTATTGCTATGCGAACTCCAGGTTTTTCTGGTGCAGATCTTGAAAATCTGCTGAACGAAGCAGCGCTTGTAGCTGCAAGGCAAAATAAGAAAAAGATAGAAATTGAAGATTTGGATGAGGCAACTGACCGCGTTATTGCAGGTCCGGCTAAAAAGAGCCGCGTTATCTCCAAAAAAGAACGTAATATTGTGGCATTCCATGAAGCTGGTCATACAGTAATTGGTTTAATACTCAATGAAGCTGATATGGTTCATAAAGTTACCATTGTTCCTCGTGGCCAGGCAGGCGGCTATGCTGTTATGCTTCCGAGGGAAGACCGTTATTTCATGACAAAGCCAGAATTACTTGATAAAATCGTTGGCCTTCTTGGCGGACGTGTTTCGGAAGAAATTGTGTTTGGTGAAGTAAGTACAGGTGCACATAATGACTTCCAGCGCGCAACAGGCATTGCAAGAAAAATGGTAACTGAATACGGTATGAGTGATAAGCTTGGACCGCTTCAATTCGGGCAAGCCCAAGGTCAGGTTTTCCTTGGCAGGGATATTAATAATGAGCAGAATTATTCTGATGCCATTGCTTATGAAATTGACCTTGAAATTCAGCGTATAATTAAGGAATCTTACGAAAGAGCTAGGAAGATTCTTTCTGAAAATCGCGAGAAACTTGATTTAATTGCGAATACACTTCTTAAGGTTGAAACACTTGATGCTGAACAAATTAATTATCTTGTGGATAACGGTGTTTTACCTGACAGAACATCCCCTGACTATAAAAAATCAGTTGGATTAAAAAAGTCAGATGATGTGAAGGTAAATATCACAACCAAAAAAGATGAAGAAGGTCCTCAGGCAATAGGTGAGAACCGCCCGTCGGACATCTTAAATGCTGATGATTCTGATCCGGATCGAAATGTATAATTGAAACATGAACGAAAAGAGCATCCTATGGATGCTCTTTTTTGCATAACAGATTTTCTTTTGTGATAAGGATGTCCGATTTCTTTTATGGTTTCGCCCATATATGATATGATGTTTGCAGTGAAAAACACAAAAATTGAATCTCGATGAAGTGGTGATAAACTTGATTTTTGTTTTCGATGTAGGAAATACAAATATTGTTTTAGGTGTATATAAAGGTGAGGATTTAAAGCACCATTGGAGAGTGGAAACAAACCGAAATAGGACAGAAGATGAGTATGGGATGATTGTGAAATCATTGTTTGACCATGCTGGTCTCGAATTTGACCAAATTGATGGAATTATTATTTCATCTGTAGTTCCTCCTATTATGTTTGCTCTCGAAAGAATGTGCAATAAGTATTTCCACGTTAAACCGCTTGTTGTTGGCCCTGGAATGAAAACTGGCTTGGATATTAAGTATGAGAATCCAAGAGAAGTTGGAGCAGACCGTATTGTAAATGCAGTCGCTGCTATTCACGAGTACGGGAGTCCGTTGGTCATTGTCGACTTTGGAACAGCAACGACTTATTGTTATGTAAATGAAAAAGGCCAGTACCTTGGAGGAGCTATCGCGCCGGGGATCAATATTTCTACGGAAGCTCTTTACTCAAGGGCTGCTAAACTTCCGCGTATTGAAATTGCGCGTCCAGATGGTGTGGTAGGGAAAAACACAGTAGCTGCCATGCAGGCTGGAATACTTTATGGATACGTAGGGCAAGTAGAAGGAATCGTTAAACGAATGATGGATCAAAGTGATAAAAAACCAACGGTCATTGCCACTGGCGGTTTATCCACCTTAATCGCACAAGAGTCAACTATGATTGATGTTGTGGATCCATTTTTGACATTAAAAGGCCTTCAGCTCATTTATAAACGGAATATGGATACTATAAGGAATAATGGCTAGGAGGGCTTTTATGAGTGATTATTTAGTAAAGGCATTGGCCTATGAAGGTCAAGTGAGAGCATATGCAGTAAGAAGTACTGATACAATCCGTGAAGCACAGCGGCGGCACGAGACATGGCGAACAGCTTCTGCAGCACTGGGACGGGCTATGACCGCAGGTGTCATGATGGGGGCCATGTTAAAAGGCGAAGAAAAACTGACAATCAAAATTGAAGGCGGCGGACCAATCGGCAATATTCTTGTGGATACAAATGCTAAGGGGGGAGTCCGTGGATATGTTTCAAACCCGCAGGTTGATTTCGAGTCCAATGAACTTGGCAAGCTTGATGTCCGCAGGGCTGTTGGAACAGAAGGAACTTTAACAGTTGTAAAAGATATTGGCCTTCGTGACTTTTTTTCAGGTCAAGTTCCGCTTGTATCAGGTGAACTCGGTGAAGACTTCACCTATTATTTTGTTACTTCCGAACAGGTTCCTTCTTCTGTTGGGGTAGGTGTTCTGGTGAATCCAGATGATACTATTCTTGCTTCCGGAGGATTTATCTTTCAGTTGATGCCTGGAACAAAGGATGAAACGATTACAAAATTAGAAGAGCGGCTTAAGACTATACCGCCTATATCACAGCTTGTAGACAAGGGTTTAACTCCTGAACAAATACTTGAAGAGCTATTTGGGAAAGAAAACGTAAAGATACTTGATTCCATGCCAATCCATTTTGAATGCAATTGTTCAAAAGAACGGTTTGGCAATGCCATAGTCAGTCTCGGTTCAGAAGAAATTAGAGAGATGATTGAAACAGACGGGATGGCTGAAGCCCATTGCCATTTCTGCAATGAAAAGTATCATTATTCAAAGGAAGAGCTGGAGGAATTCGAAGGCCAAGCTAAATAAATAGTCTTATTGGGGGAAGAGAAGGTGAAAGCAAAGCAGCTATGGCTTGTAATCGCCGGACTCATTTTGCTGAATTGCATTACCGTGGCTTTTTTCTTAACAAAAGCAAAGGGTGCTAACGGGGCAGGCATTACAGGGGAAACGGTAGCCACTGTAGGAGACAGAAAAATAACCAGGCAGGAATGGCTGTCCGAACTTGAATTACGGTATGGCCAGGATGTTTTAAAAGATATGATTGATCAAAAGGTAATTGGGCAGATGGCTGATAAATATAATATTAAAATATCGGATCAGACAGTTGACCGTGAAATGAAAATGAATCAAGCGATGTACAGCTCAAACCGTAATGGACAGAACACGAGTAAGAAAAAATGGAAAGAGCAAATTAAATACAACTTGCTGCTGGAAGAGATATTGACCAAAGATGTAGTTGTCCCGGATAAAGAAGTTAGAAAGTATTATGAAAGGAATAAGGACCTCTTTAATGTCCCGGACTCATATCATCTTTCGCATATACTTGTTAAAACAAAGGCAGAGGCTAAGAAGACAGAAAAAGAGCTTGCCGGAGGTTCTAGTTTCAAAGCTTTGGCAATGGAGCGTTCTATAGATGAATTTTCAGCCAATCAGGGCGGCGATATAGGCTATCTTAACGAAGAAGATGAAAGATATCCCGCAAAGTATCTTAATGAAGCCAAAAAACTTAAAAAGGGCCATTGGAGCAGTTCAATAAAAACTGATGATGGTTACGCCATTATTTATCTACAAGAAAAAATAAAAGGCCAAAGCTATGCTTATAAAGAGGTTAAGGATCAAATTAAGAGACAGATTGCTTTGGAACAAATGAAAGAGCCTGCAACAGCCAAAACGTTTTGGGATGAAGCAAAGGTTGATTGGTTTTATGGCGAACAGAAAAAGGACTGAAAGGGATAGATGAAAATTCTTCCCTTTTCTTTTTATATTTTTGCTTTGTTAAAGAACAGAGTCAATTTTTCTCAATGTTGTTTGGGAAGGTCATGAAACTCCTCGGAAATGCTGCTTAAATCCTTCGTGCGGGCACTTTCCATGATGTAAATTAATGTCCAGCGGGAAAAGCGGGTCAGGAGAGGATCCCAAATCCGCCTGTGGGAAGCGAGTGTCTTCGTGACAGGCAAAAGGCGGCCTGTCCCTGCGATGAAGCTTCTTAGAAGCTTTCCTTTGTGGAACGAAAATCAAAAGCCAAGTTTAACAGAACTATACTTTTAATAAAAAATAGTGCAAATTGATTGACAAATCCTTATAAAAATTGGTAAATTTGAATTAATCCAATAAAAATACTCGGAATAAGGAGTGGCGAATATGGTACGCGTGGCAAATTCAGTGACCGAGCTAATCGGCCAAACACCAATCGTTAAACTAAACAGACTTTCAGATGAAAACAGTGCAGATGTTTATGTAAAACTGGAGTACATGAATCCAGGAAGCAGCGTAAAAGATCGTATCGCTTTAGCAATGATTGAAGCTGGAGAGGAAAAGGGCGAATTAAAAGCTGGAGATACCCTTATTGAGCCTACAAGCGGAAATACGGGCATTGGTCTAGCAATGGTTGCGTCTGCAAAAGGATATAAGGCTGTTCTGGTAATGCCTGATACAATGAGCTTAGAACGCCGTAATTTGCTCCGTGCCTATGGAGCGGAACTTGTTTTAACTCCTGGTGCTGAAGGAATGAACGGTGCGATCCGTAAAGCGGAAGAACTTGCTAAAGAAAACGGCTACTATATGCCACAGCAGTTTAAAAATGAAGCGAACCCTGAAATTCACCGCAAAACAACAGGAAAAGAAATTGTGGAACAATTGGATAGTTTAGATGCTTTTGTAGCTGGAATCGGAACAGGAGGAACCATCACTGGAGCTGGCCAGGTTCTTCGTAAAGCTTTCCCTGAAATTAAGATATTTGCAGTGGAGCCTACAGATTCTGCAGTATTATCTGGGGGCAAGCCAGGCCCGCATAAAATTCAGGGAATCGGAGCTGGGTTTGTGCCAGATGTTCTTGATACAAAGGTATATGATGAAATCATTCAGGTTACAAATGACCAAGCGTATGAATATGCACGTCGTGCTGCAAGAGAAGAAGGCGTTCTTGGCGGCGTTTCATCTGGTGCTGCTATCTATGCCGCACTTCAGGTTGCTAAGCAGCTTGGCAAAGGCAAAAAGGTTCTTGCCATCCTTCCAAGTAACGGTGAAAGATATTTAAGTACTCCACTTTACAACTTTGAAGATCAACAATGATGTAAATTATAAAATCTCCTGAAGCATTGGCATAGCGCCAATGCTTCTTTTTCGGTTACAATTTTTAATCCAACATAAATTTAATGGTAAAATAATAATTATGAAATTCCGCTCTTTCCGCCTAGGTAGACAGAGCTTTTGTTATGGAGGATATAAAATGACGTCATTTGAAAAAAGCATAATTCAATGCGGTCCATATACTCTTGATTATGGGAAAAAGACAATTATTATGGGGATTTTGAACGTGACACCAGATTCTTTTTCTGATGGAGGAAGATTTAACGCAATCGCTGCTGCGGTAAGCCGTGCGAAAGAAATGGTGGAGCAGGGAGCTGATATTATAGATATAGGCGGTGAGTCGACACGTCCAGGTCATGCCCCTGTATCTGCAGAGGAAGAGATTGAGCGTGTAATACCTGTAATACGTACATTATCTGAACAGGTTCAGGTGCCTATTTCTATTGATACGTATAAGGCTGAGGTCGCCCGCGCGGCCATTAATGCCGGAGCGCATATTATTAATGATGTATGGGGTGCTAAGGCAGATCCTGATATGCCAAAAACAGCAGCGGAATTAAATGTACCGATAATCCTTATGCACAACCGCAATAACCGGGATTACAAGCATTTTCTTCGTGATGCGATGAACGATATATATGAAAGTATACGCCTTGTGAAAGATGCTGGTGTAAGAGATGGGAATATCATCCTTGATCCAGGGATTGGTTTTGCAAAAGACTATTCTGAGAACATAACTATGATGAACAACTTGGAAAAACTCGTTGGAACTGGATATCCAGTGCTTTTGGCAACTTCCCGAAAGTCAATGATTGGACAGGCACTTGATCTCCCTGTAAATGAACGTATGGAAGGTACAGGAGCTACTGTCTGTTACGGAATTCAGAAGGGATGCCAGATGGTTCGTGTACATGATATTAAAGAGATGGCGAGAATGGCAAAAATGATGGATGCCATGATGGGGAAAGGGGTAAACCGTGGATAAAATTTACGTTAATAAAATGGAGTTTTACGGATACCACGGTGTTTTTCCCGAAGAGACTAAGCTTGGCCAGCGATTTACGGTAGACCTTACGGTTAGCCTCGATTTAAAAAAAGCGGGGGAAACGGATGAACTGGAGTATTCCGTCAACTACGCGGAACTTTACAATGTATGTAAAGGCATTGTTGAAGGTAAACCCTTTAAGCTAGTGGAAGCTGTTGCTGAAAAAATTGCTGCTAAGATTTTGGGAAGTTTTCCAATGGTAGAAGAAACAAAGGTAAAGGTTATTAAGCCGGACCCGCCGATTCCAGGGCATTATCAATCGGTTGCGGTGGAAATTACAAGGAGTAGGTAACTGTGGAAAATACAGCTTATATTTCTTTGGGTACGAATATGGGAGATCGGTTCAGCTTTTTAAAAATGGCTGTTAAAAGTCTAAAAGATAACCCGCAACTAAAGTTGGTAAATTATTCTTCTATTTACGAGACCGACCCTGTTGGCTATGAGGATCAGGATTTATTTTTAAATATGGCTGTTGAAGTAAAAACCATACTGACAGCCCAGGAACTACTGGATGTATGCCTTGCAATCGAAAATGCACTTGGAAGGAAACGGGAAATAAAATGGGGTCCCAGAACAATAGACCTTGACATTCTTCTTTATAACCAAGAAAATATTGAAACGGAGACGCTTATTATCCCGCATCCCCGGATGCAGGAAAGAGCTTTTGTAATGGTGCCCCTTTTGGAAATGACCAAGAATCGGAGTACCTTACCATTCTCCCTAGAAAAAACACCTGAAAGTGAAGGAGTCCGAATATGGAAGCGGAAAAATGGGGAAGACGTATTCGAGCTTACCGAAAGCTAAAAGGCTACACCCAGGAAAGTTTTTCTAAGGAATTAGGAATCTCAGTTTCCATTCTTGGGGAGATAGAAAGAGGCAATCGAGTACCTACTACAAAATTGGCTGACGAAATAGCAAAGGCATTACAGATAAGTATAGAAGAATTGACTCCTCCCAAGGAGCAGTAATATATAGATCAGTAAAGGATAGGAGGAAATCGATTATGCTTAAAATAGGCGATATCGAAATGAAAAACCCAGTAGTACTGGCTCCTATGGCAGGCGTGTGTAATTCTGCATTCCGCCTTACCGTTAAGGAATTTGGCGCAGGGCTTGTTTGTGCAGAAATGGTCAGTGACAAGGGAATCGTTTTTAAAAATGAAAAAACGATAAATATGCTTTATATTGATGAAAGAGAAAAACCACTAAGCCTTCAAATTTTCGGTGGTAAAAAAGATACACTGGTTGAAGCTGCAAGGTTTGTAGATAAAAATACAAATGCTGATATTATTGATATTAATATGGGATGTCCTGTTCCGAAAATCACAAAGTGTGATGCAGGAGCTAAATGGCTTCTCGATCCTAATAAAATTTATGAAATGGTATCAGCTGTAGTTGATGCCGTTGAAAAGCCAGTTACAGTTAAAATGCGTATGGGCTGGGATGAAGATCATATTTATGCTATTAAAAACGCCCAGGCTGTGGAACGTGCAGGAGGCAAAGCAGTAGCGCTTCACGGAAGAACGCGCGTCCAGATGTATGAAGGAAAAGCAAACTGGGATATTATCCGAGAAGTCAAGCAGTCGATTAACATTCCTCTTATCGGAAATGGAGATGTCCAAACTCCTCAGGATGCAAAACGTATGTTAGAGGAGACAGGTGTAGATGGTGTTATGATTGGCCGTGCTGCTTTAGGTAACCCATGGATGATTTACAGCACTGTAAAGTATCTTCAAACAGGTGAACTAGCCGGAGAGCCATCTGTACAGGAGAAAGTTGATGTATGTACACTTCACCTGGACAGGCTGATTGCTTTGAAAAATGAAGATGTAGCAGTACGTGAAATGAGAAAGCATGCTGCCTGGTACCTAAAAGGTATCCGTGGAAATGCAAAAGTACGTAATGGAATCAATGAATGCATTACACGTCAGGATCTAGTTTCCGTATTAAGTACTTTGGTTGAAGATGTGGAAGCCATAGAACAAGAAGCAACTGTATCCTAATGTTTGACAGTATTGATTCAAATTTTCTATAATACATTTGGTAAAAAAGAAGCTGCCAGTAAATAAACTGGCAGTTTTTCTTTATAAACACATTTTTGATGTCTGAATCAGCAAAATTGTGTAAAATAATAAGATATGTACAAGTTTTCTACCAGGAACCTTTCCTTTACATATTAGATATTAAAATTGGAGTTGATAGGCGTGAGCGAAGAATTAAACGATCAATTAAGAGTAAGGCGCGAGAAAATGAGCGAAATGCGATCAAAGGGCCTAGATCCTTTTGGTAAAAGATTCGATCGTACAGACGATACAAAAAGCCTTATTGAAAAGTACGGAAATCTTGAAAAAGAAGAATTAGAAGCTCAAAACGTTTCAGTTATCCTTGCTGGCCGAATTATGACGAAGCGAGGAAAAGGGAAAGCTGGATTTGCCAATATCCAAGATTTAACCGGACAAATTCAAATTTATGTGCGCCTGGATTCCGTTGGTGAAGAACAATATAGTATTTTTGATTCTGCAGACCTTGGAGATATTGCTGGTGTTAAGGGAACTTTATTTAAAACCAAGGTTGGGGAATTATCGGTTAAAGTTAATGACTTTGAATTTTTAACTAAGGCTCTTCGCCCTCTGCCAGATAAATTCCACGGATTAAAAGATATTGAACAGCGCTATCGTCAGCGGTATCTTGATTTAATAGTCAGTGAAGAGAGCAGACAAACATTTGTGACCCGAAGCAAAATTATTCGTGAAATTCGCCGTTATTTAGATGACAACGGCTATTTAGAAGTTGAAACTCCGATGATGCATAGCATTGCTGGCGGTGCGGCAGCGCGGCCATTCATTACACATCACAATGCCCTTGATATGCAGCTGTTTATGAGAATCGCCATCGAACTTCACTTGAAGCGTCTAATAGTAGGGGGACTTGAAAAGGTATACGAAATTGGCCGTGTATTCCGTAATGAAGGAGTATCGACTCGTCATAATCCTGAGTTCACAATGATAGAACTTTATGAAGCGTATGCTGACTTCCGTGATATCATGTCTTTGACAGAAAATCTTGTTGCTCATGTAGCCCAGGAGGTTCTTGGAACTACAACGGTTCAATACGGTGACTATGAGGTGGATTTGAAGCCAGAATGGAAAAGGCTCCATATGGTCGATGCCATCAAGGAATACACTGGTGTTGATTTCTGGAAAGAAATGAGTAAAGAAGAAGCCCGCGACTTAGCTAAGGAACATGGCGTTGAAATTAAGGACACAATGCGCTATGGGCATATTGTTAATGAATTCTTTGAGCAAAAGGTAGAAGAAAAGTTAATTCAGCCTACTTTTATTTTCGGGCATCCAGTGGAAATTTCGCCGCTTGCTAAGAAAAATGAAGAAGATCCACGCTTTACTGACCGATTTGAATTATTTATTGTAGCCCGTGAGCATGCAAATGCCTTTACGGAGTTAAATGATCCGATTGATCAAAGGGAACGTTTTGAAGCTCAGCTGAAAGAACGTGAGCAGGGGAACGATGAAGCGCATGAGATGGATGAGGATTTTGTAGAGGCGTTAGAATACGGAATGCCGCCTACAGGAGGACTGGGAATTGGAATCGACCGTCTGGTAATGCTGCTGACCAATTCACCATCTATCCGTGACGTATTATTATTCCCTTTAATGAGACACCGTTAAGACAGAAAAGAGTGCTGCAGATGCAGTGCTCTTTCTTTTTAAGTACATTTTTGCAGCCATAGTAATTTTCTACAGAACAATTAGAAAATTGCTTCTTTAATTTATACGAATAAATTTCAAAAAAAGCTATTGCAAGATAGATTTATTGATGGTATATTAGTTTCTGTTGCTGCAAGACAGCAAGCAAGCAAGGAAAAAACAAAGTAAAAAAGTTATTGACATCGGGTTCTAAACCTGATAATATAATAAAGTCGCCCACAAGCGACGAACCAAATTGCTCTTTGAAAACTAAACAAACAAAGCGTGAACAAACAAACAATAACATGATGAATTTATTCATCAGCCAACGTAACTTTATGAGCTAATACTCATACTCTTTATCGGAGAGTTTGATCCTGGCTCAGGACGAACGCTGGCGGCGTGCCTAATACATGCAAGTCGAG
>NZ_JBYTCJ010000035.1:0-54748 GCF_058790155.1 Neobacillus sp. FW104-15D2 | reverse complement strand
ATCGTTCACTATATTTAGCCAAAAATAAACACCCCAAAAGTTAGATTTTAGCTCTAACTTTTGGGGTGCAGTACAAAGTCTGAGTTCTTTTTTTGTATTTATTTTTTATTGCCACCCACTGCTTTCCAACCAGTTTGGTATTTTGCAGATTCTTGGACAAATTCTGATTTTTTCTTTCCGCCAAATAATTTTTCACCGATACCATTAGTGATAACACCCAGAAAAGCAGTAATACCTACAACAAGGATTGCAACAATTGTTAAATCTGTTATGTAACCAGCCAATCCAGCCAAGATAAACCCTCCATTCAAATTGGGAACAGGCTCAACCGATTCAGGCCTGAAAGCATTTTCCTACCTTTATTTTAAAAGAACTTCAAACATATGAAAAGGGAAAAATACGCAAAATTTTATTTAAATGAAAAGGTTATGCTTTTTCACCATTCATTTAAATGAAACACATAACAAGTTAAGCGTTTTCAAAAGTCCATTTTAATTGAGAATAAAAAAAATTATTTTAAGAGGTTTAAGATAAAAACGAAAAGGGTATTTAACTTATAAGAATATATTTTTTAAATTTTATAGCAGTCACGTACATAAAGCTGCAATAAAATACGAATGATTTATTAATTTAGCTGATTATCTTCCCGTAAAAGGGTGGATGTCAAATAATTATTTGATAAAAACTTGAAACTTTTATGGAAATCTATCGTCTAATATAAAGTAATTATTAAATAATCTCTTGAAAACTTATTTGTTAATAGGGTTACTTTTTTTAGAGTGGTAGTGTATAATTAATGATATAAATTACTTATTTAAATTAATTATAATTTAGAAGATATATTCTGATTGCTAAGCTACTATTTCCCATATATAGTTTGAAAATAATTAAGGAGTGTGAAACCAAAATGGTAACACTATACACTTCACCAAGTTGTACATCATGCAGAAAAGCAAAAACCTGGCTGGAAGAGCATGAAATCCCATATTCCGAAAGAAATATTTTTTCCGAGCCGCTCTCTATTGATGAAATTAAAGAAATTCTTCGTATGACAGAAGATGGAACAGATGAAATCATTTCAACACGATCAAAGACATTCCAAAAGCTCGATGTAAATCTTGAAACTATGCCATTGCAAAATCTATTTGAACTTATAAAAGATAATCCAGGCTTACTGCGCAGACCAATTATTTTAGATGAGAAGCGTCTGCAGGTAGGATATAATGAAGATGAAATCCGCCGTTTCCTTCCAAGGAAAGTACGTACTTTCCAGTTACTAGAAGCACAACGTATGGTAAATTAACTTTCAAAACCCCTTCAATTTAAAGAAGGGGTTTTTTTTGTGTTAATAAAGCATTATTGCCGGTTTATAAGAAGGCTCGGCAATGGTCGAGTTTTTTACTAATCAAATGATGAGATGTTTCGAGTTTTCGATGATAAGAAAGGTTCTATATCTGGGACAAAGGGTTATATGTGGATTTATATCCATAATTTCTGAACGCACACGAATAGAACAAGGAAGGCTTCGTCAGCTATATCATCGCATAAAGAAAATTTTTCGAGGAAGTCGTTAGCTGGAAAAAGCGACAAAAAAAGAAAACCATCGTTATCTATACCTTCACTCGAAGAACAAGAAAGCTTTTAGAGGGAATGCCGTTTTGTGCATGATAGGCAAACCTAACCACTCCGCCAAATGAGCTTGGCAAATGCCAAGATTTTCTATTGGATAGGAAGGTGATTCCTCGTAACTCCTTACTTATTTCTCACATAATTTCGTGTGCGTAAATTCAATAATGCATTTCTTGTGCAATCAAATTTAATTCTTGCGGTAATTTTCCACGAAAGCAAGTTCAATTTGCTTCGGAAAAAGCAGATCAAAGGGAGAAACAAAGTACAACGTGCCGAGGAGAAAGAAGTACAGAAGCGCCTTGGTCAGCCCCGACAAGCGATGCAGCTTAACCCATACCTCCTTTTAAAAGTCTCTGAGCTAAACGATGTTGTTGTTCCTAAGGGAGCGGATTCCTCTTTTATAAAAAACAATTGTAAAAGTTAACGGAGTATAAAGAATAACACCTAGTGAAGGAGGTTAAATTAAACTTCATTGCATTTAATTTTGTACAAACCCTGTTGTCGGAATAAGCACAAAGAACACCGTCTTATTGTAAAAAAGCCACTTTTTTGATAAAATAGAAGGAATATCAATAGGCATTTGCCGTTTTTTGAATTGCCGGGATATTTTGTTTCCCATATTCATTTTTTTATCATAAAATAAAAGTACAAGGCTGACTTTTATCCCATTAGCCAAGAATAAATAGGTCTAAAATGGGTAATAGATAAGCATTATCATTCTTCGTGGGGGTTATTAGTCCCTTCAATCATGGAAAGGGAGGGAGAGTTGATGATGGAAATAGAACGCATTAATGAGAACACCGTTAAGTTTTATATCTCATATATTGATATAGAGGAAAGAGGCTTCGACAGAGAAGAGATCTGGTACAATCGGGAACGAAGTGAAGAGCTCTTCTGGGAAATGATGGATGAGGTACATCAGGAAGAGGAATTTACCGTCGAGGGACCGCTTTGGATTCAAGTTCAGGCTTTAGAAAAAGGTCTTGAGGTCTTGGTGACAAAAGCTCAGTTATCCAGAGATGGACAAAAATTTGAGCTTCCTATACCAAGTGACAAAATGAAGGATATTCCTGTAGATGAGAAAATTGAGGAACTTCTGGACCAGCATTTTAATCCACGGACATATGGTTCTGAGGAAGAACTGCTCGAAGATGAGCCTTTGGAATTCCTGCTCGCTTTTAAAGATTTTGAAGACATTATCCAGTTATCTCTTTATCCTGGTTTGGATGATATAAATACAAGTCTTTTTCACTTCGATGGAACTTATTATTTATTCGCTGAGTTCCCAGAAGAACAATTTGAAGAGGACCAAATTGATGATATTTTAAGTATCCTTCTTGAATATGGGCATGAAACACAAGTAACCATTCATCGCATCGAAGAGTATGGAAAAGAAATAATATCTGAAAATGTTTTTGCTGAATTAAGAAAGCATTTTAGATAAACCAGGCCGATTTCATTTGAAATCGGCTTTTTTAAAAGCTAATAAGGTAGACGTTTTTTTGGGACCTGAGAAATTTCTGGGTTGTTAAATGAAAATGTAAAAAATTTCAAAAGATATAACACACACTTAACATAAAATAAGATAAAATGTTTTCTGTTTATGGAGTATGGGGTGGTGAGGATTTTTGAAAAATACCGTACGGGTTATTATATTCGGTGTGTTTCTTTTTGTTTTTTTCTTTATTTTCAGGCAAAAGCTTGAAGGGGGAATTGTTAGTTTTCTAAGTGTATTTGTTACACTTTCTGTTATATTTATAGGAGTTTTAATCTTTTTTGAAAACAGACATCCTACGCAGACACTGACCTGGCTTGTCGTTCTCGGAAGTTTTCCCCTAATAGGATTTTTCTTTTATTTGCTTTTTGGGAGAAGCTATCGAAAAGAAAAAATGTACAGAAAAAAATACTTCCTTGATAAGCAGGCTTTTTTAACAGTTGAAGGGGACATTGATCCCAGGAGTGAAGAAAAAATTCAGCAGATGGGTGACCATCAGAAAAGACTCTTCTCTTTGGCACAAAGGCTTGGAAACAGTCCTATCTCTTTCGATACAGCAACAAAAACTCTAACAAATGGAAACGAAACTTTTCGCCATATTATTAAAGAATTAAACAAGGCAACACACCACATTCATATAGAATACTATATAGTTCGGAATGACAAAATCGGGAATGAGATAAAGGATGTTCTCATTAAAAAAGCACTTGAAGGAGTAAAAATCCGATTTTTATATGACGCAGTAGGCTCCTGGCAGCTAGCCAAAAAGTATATTAATGAATTAAAGAATGCAGGGGTTGAAACCGTATCATTCGGACCAGTTAAGCTTCCATTTTTAAATAACAAATTTAATTTCCGAAACCATCGAAAAATAATCGTTATTGATGGATCTGTAGGCTTTGTCGGCGGGCTGAATATTGGGGATGAATACTTAGGAAGAGTTAAGAGCATTGGTTTTTGGAGAGACACTCATTTATTGTTAAAGGGTGAAGCAGTCAGGTCATTACAGCTCATCTTTCTCCAGGATTGGTATTATGCTACAAATCACAGCTTCCTGACAGATGAATACCTTTCACCGGTCATAGACGGTAAAAGCCATGGGGGAGTTCATCTTATTGCGGGAGGACCTGATAATGAATGGAGCGTCATCAAGAATATCTTTTTTTCTATGATTACATCTGCCCGTGAATCAGTATGGATAGCTTCTCCTTACTTCATTCCGGATGAAGATATTTTCTCTGCCATAAAAGTTGCTGCGTTAAGCGGTATTGACGTCAGGCTCCTGGTACCCAATAAACCCGATAAAAGAATCGTTTTTCATGCTTCACGATCGTATTTCCCGGAACTGCTAGAAGCTGGAGTAAAGATTTACGAGTATGAACGCGGCTTTATGCACAGCAAAATTGTCATAGTTGACTATGAACTCGCCTCCATTGGAACCTCGAATATGGACATGCGAAGTTTTCACTTAAACTTTGAGGTTAACGCTTTCTTATATAGGACTAAAAGTACCCAAAAGCTTGTGGATGAATTTCTCCTTGATCTTAAATACTCAGAAAAGTTGGAACTAGAATCTTTTAATAAGAGGCATCTGGGTTACCGCCTTTTAGAGTCTACCTCAAGGCTGCTTTCCCCTCTTCTTTAAAAACTTCCTTTATGGAGGTTTTTTCTTTGCTATTCAGAACTTATATTCATAAATTCTGAACACATGACGGACAGGACAAGGAAGGCTTTGTCAGGTATATCACCGCAGGTAGGTAAAGCTCCTGCTTTTCGAGAAGTCCTAGACAAGCGAAAGGAACAGGACAAAAAAACTTCGTTAGTTTTTGCCTCCGTGGAAGAAAAAGCATAGCTCTCGAGGATGTGACGTTTTGAGCTGATAAGATCAAAAAGAATTGGTGGATGCCAAGTTTTTCTAAGCTAATCAGAATCTATATCCCTAAATTCTGAACGCACGACGGACAGGAAGTCCTAGTCAGGCGAAAAGCACAGGATGTGCCGATTTGAGCGTGATAAGTAAAACTAGGGCATCCGCCAGAGACTTGGTGAATGCCAAGTTTTTCTAATATTTAAAGGGTTTTATTTTTATATCTCGAATTTTTATATTAGGCTGTGTTAAAGAGTGTCTTGGAGTGAAAATCAATAAACTAGTTTAACAAAGCCTTATATTAAAGGAGGGATCACTTTGTTAACGGCGATCACAAAAACAGGCAAAAAGCTATGCCTGGGTAATAATTATAAAAAAGCAAGCCTGATGTATTTCCGTAATAAAGAGGAATTTTTCTGCCCGTCATGCGGTGAAAAGGTAATATTAAAACTAGGTGAAAAACGAATATCTCATTTTTCTCATTTAAAGGCGCATACCTGCTTGGATAGTTTTGAAAATGAAACCGAATATCATTTGCTTGGAAAGAAACACTTATACCAGTGGCTTAAGCGGCAGGTTTCAACAGTAGAGATGGAGTATTATATTAAAGAAATTCGTCAGAGGCCAGATATGATGTTTGAATATGAAGGAAAAAAATACGCCCTTGAATTCCAATGCTCAGTTATCTCCCCTGAAATAGTGTTAAAAAGGACAAAATACTATTTAAATCATGGCTATATCCCAATTTGGCTATTGGGGGCAATACACTTTCAAAGGAAAAATGCCTCCGCAGTTTCACTCTCCGGTTTTCAATATTTATTTGTTAGACAAAATCATTCACTAAACTGGACTCTTCCCTTTTATTCTCCTGACAGTAAATCCCTTATCCAATTGAACGCTCTTTTTCCGTATTCTTCAAAAAATGCCCTGGCAGACATAACTGTATCTCCACTTCAGAATACCTCAATAGGAAGCTTAATTGAGCCTTCTGGCAACTCTTCTCGTATAAGTGCAAATGATTGGAAAAGAGCACTATATACCTTCAAAATGAATTCTATCCAATTTCATTCCTCAAAACCTATACTTGTCCTAAATGAGTTATATAGAAACCACCTGAACCTCTTTCTTCTTCCTCCTGAAATTGGAATTCCTTTAACGGGAGCCACTCACTTTTTAACTCCGCCTTTAGTCTGGCAAATCTATTTGTATCTCGATTACCTTAGATTTATAAAGCCAGGGGCCATTGTAACTCTAGAACAAGCAGTGCGAAAGATTAATCTCAGGATTAAATTAAACGACATCGTATCTAGAACGCTTCCACTAGCTGATTGCTCCGGCAGCTATGGAGTTATTAAGCAATACTTTGAAGTATTAACGCGGATGGGTAAACTAAGTTCAGTAGAAACAGGGATTTATAAACTTAACAATGTATTCAGAGTTCCGCAGAATTCTGCTGAACAAAAGGTAATGGAAGATGCTTTTTATCAGACATACTGGGGAATAATAAATGATAGTGATTGTAATAGTAATAGTTGAATATTCCAATTAATTTTATAAAAATAGAAAGGAATATCAAGGGAAAAGTAGAATATATTGAAGAGCATTTTTTTCGAATCCCGAAATGTCGAATGGAGGATGAACATGGCGAACGAATCAACAGTAAAAGCACTTCCAGCTCGCAAGGAGATATCCGTAGAGGATACCTGGAAGCTGGAGGATATATTTTCAAGTGATGAAGCATGGGAAAAGGAATTTAATGAGGTTAAAGATTTAATTCCTGGGATAAAAGAATTTGAGGGTAAACTAGGCGAAAACTCAGCTGCACTATATGATGCGCTACAATATCAAGACAGGCTCATGGAAAAGCTGAGCAAATTGTATACCTATGCACATATGCGGTATGACCAGGATACAACAAATTCCTTTTATCAGAGCCTTGATGGAAGAATTAAAAGCCTTTATTCTCAGGCAGCAAGTCAATTGGCTTTTATAGTTCCAGAACTTTTATCAGTTGATGAGAAAAAGATTGAAAGCTTCCTTGAAGAAAAGGAGGAATTAAAGCTTTATGAGCATGCTTTAGAGGAAATCAATCTCCAAAGGCCGCATGTACTGCCAGCAGACCAGGAAGCACTTCTTGCAGAAGCTTCAGAAGTTCTAAACTCATCAAGCACTACTTTTGGTATGCTCAACAATGCAGACATCGAATTTCCTTCGATTAAGGATGAAAATGGAGAAGAAGTTGAAGTAACTCATGGACGCTACTCAAGATTTCTTGAAAGCGGAGAACAGAGGGTCCGTCACGATGCTTTCAAAGCGGTTTACGATACTTATGGCAAATTTCGTAATACTTTTGCAAGCACATTAAGCGGTAATGTTAAAAGGGATAATTTCAATGCTCGCATTAGAAAATATGACTCAGCCCGGCAGGCAGCTCTTGCAGCTAATAATATTCCGGAAAGTGTTTATGACAACCTGGTTAAGACAGTAAATGATAACCTGCACTTGCTGCACCGCTACATAAAGCTACGGAAAAAGCTATTAGGACTTAATGAGCTTCACATGTACGATCTTTACACTCCTCTTGTTAAAGACGTAAAAATGGAAATCAAATATGAAGAAGCAAAAGGGATTATTTTAAAAGGACTCGCACCTTTAGGTGAAGAATATCTTGGGGTTCTGAAAGAGGGATTTGAAAATCGCTGGGTGGATGTGCATGAAAATAAAGGGAAGCGCAGCGGAGCTTACTCTTCCGGTACCTACGGAACAAACCCATATATTTTGATGAACTGGCAGGACAATGTGAATAACCTGTTTACTCTAGCCCATGAATTCGGTCACTCCGTCCATAGCTATTACACAAGAAAAACACAGCCTTATCCATATGGAAATTACTCTATTTTCGTAGCAGAGGTTGCTTCAACTTGTAATGAAGCACTTCTAAATGATTACATGTTAAAAACAGTTGATGATGAGCAAAAACGCCTCTATCTTCTTAACCATTATCTTGAAGGTTTTAGAGGTACTGTTTTCCGCCAGACGATGTTTGCAGAATTCGAGCATCTTATCCATCAAAAAGCACAGGACAATGTTCCATTAACAGCTGATCTTTTGACAGAGGAATACTATAAGCTTAACAAGAAGTACTTTGGTGAAGAGGACTTATTAATCGATGAAGAAATCGGTCTTGAATGGTCCAGAATTCCTCATTTTTACTACAATTATTATGTATATCAATACGCAACCGGATTTAGTGCAGCAACCTCTCTTAGTAAGCAAATCTTGGAAGAAGGGGAAACTGCAGTTAAGCGCTATGTAGAATTTTTGAAGTCCGGAAGTTCCGATTATCCGATTGAAGTATTAAAAAGAGCTGGTGTCGATATGACAAGCAGCCAGCCAATCGCAGATGCCTGTAAGGTGTTTGAAGAAAAACTGGACGAAATGGAAAAGTTATTGTCATAAGAGAAAAGGGATGGCTGCCGCCATCCCTTTTATACTAGTGAAATCCTTTGAATCGTTTGCGGTCGATTAGGCTCATGATGAAAATAAAAATGGAGAAAAACAATAGAGGAATGCTTAACAGGAGCGGAGCCAGGTGCATTAGGGCCAGTAAATGTATAAAGAAGGAGCACAATAGAAGTGCCGACATCGAAAGATAAAAAAATTTCCTCATACTTTTCACCTCAAATAGATCTCTTTTAAAGATAATATATTGTCCATTTATCGCTAATATGAATTTGACAATATTGTGAAATGTATAACAAACTTATTGTCATGAAGGCATTCCCATGATATATTTTATACGTGAAGTTGATCACAAACAAACATATACCCCTTTGTTTGACCGTGAAAAATTTCTCCCATCCCCTTTGTTCGTATTTATAAAAGAGGCCGAAGCCAAGTGCTTCAGGCCTTTTTCTTTATTCATAAAAAAAGGCCCGCCCACTTAGGAAGATGGCTGGCCTAGGTTTCAATATATCTCCAAAAACTTCCATACTTAGCGTGGATCTGTTCCACTTTCTTTTTTAGTAAAAGTTTTTTCATTTCCTTTTCCACCTGAGAGATGGACATATTGTAGACCACTGCAATTTCCTTAGTCGCAACCAGACGGAAAAACTTTAAAAAGTTTTCGAGTGGGGGATGAGGCGATTTCATCGGTTGTTCGGTCAGCATTTCTTCAAGAATTTGTACATACACCTCATATGGATAAGAACCTGCAATTTTTATTCCTTCCTCTTCAGCGTTCTCATTAAAAAAAACCAAAGTAGGAATTTCACTAACTTCCATTTCGGAAGTGATCTTTAAGTCACATTGAAAAGCTTTGGCTGCACTATCTGAATGGATATCAGTAATAAATTCTTCAACATCCAAACCTACACTGCGAGCACAATCTTTGAGGACATCAAAATTAGATATGTTTTGTTTATCTACAAATAACGCTTCCTGCAGCTTTCGTAAAAAACGATGTCCTCTTCGTCTCCCTTGAAGTTCTGCTGCTTTAACAGCAATAGAAGCAATATGGGGTGATGAAACTGGGTTCTCAAACCACAGGTCTCCATCGCATGACATTCCTGACCTGCTAGCTGTCTTCTCCCAAAGATTTGCGATGCTTTCATACTTATGCTTTTTACCCATATTCAGCATAGCTAATTTTCCGCTTAAAATATGACGTATAGAGAAATATCGGCCATATTCAATTTGCAGCTTTTTGAGTATAGGTTCAAGTGCCCAGCACTCAGGACAGAGAGGATCAACAAAGAGATAAATTTCGATCGGTTTTTTCTCACTGCCATGGCAATGCGCAGAAGCTTGATTTACATACTTTTCCCCTTCCATCACAGCAAATCACCTTGTGTTTCGTTCTCATCTGGTGTATTCACCATATGCTGGGCAGTAAGGAAAAGCCGGGAATAAAATTCCTCGCGAAGAGGTCCTTCCAATCCAACTTTATCCATTGCCTGGTGCATGCAGGAAAGCCAGGCCTTTGCCCTTACAGGTGTGATGGGGAATGGTAAGTGACGGGCACGCATCATGGGATGCCCATGTTCTTGTGTATATAAATTAGGACCACCTAAGTATTGAGTCAGGAATTGTTTTTGTTTCCTGGCGATTTCGGAAAAATCATTCTGAAACAGGGGTGCTAGATCAGGATGCTTTCCAACCAGGCCATAAAATGTGTCTACAAGTTCATGTAGTTTATCTTCTCCAATAGCCTCGAATGGAGTGGGCATTTTCTCGATCATGTTGACAACTCCTTATAATGAGTTTGTATGCCTTATTTTAGCAATGCCCCTTTTATATCTCAAATAAATCGCTTTGGAATGGGGAATTTCTTTGGAAATATCAAAAAATCTCTATATTTTGATGGGTAGAGAAACAAAGTCTTACCCAATATTCCAGAAATTAGTATAAATTGTCGAAGTTAAAAGAAAGCCGAAAAGTACTTGAACAAAGTTATCGATCGTTGAAACTATATGGAGGTATTCTGCCCAATTTAACCAATCATCAATACAAATTGGTTTTAAAGCATTTTGGGCAAAGCATTACACAGTAATTTAAATTGGGTAATTGGATTCTTTAAAAATTTGAGTGTACTTTTGGAAGTACACTTTTGATCCTTAAGTAGAGAAATAAGAAAAAAGCAGAAAAGTAACATTTAAACAATCTTTATAGGAAGTTCAGTCGAAGCTATTGCACCCAGGTGAATAGGATTGTAAGATACATTTTAAATAGTCAGAAAGTTTAGAAAAAAGAGGTGTTTACATTGTCTGAAAGTGTTAACATTTTACATTCAACTGTTTTTAAGAATAAGACCGCGATTGTAACAGGGGCGGGGCATGGGATTGGCCGTGCAATCTGTCAGGCATTTGCCATACGGGGTGCTAATGTAATAGCTGTTGATATTTTAGAGGAACAGCTACAGGGGACGAGAGAGGAAGTAACCTCATCCATACAACAAACTCAATCGCAAGGGACCATACATACCTATCAGGTGGACCTAACCCAATCCAAACGAGTTCAGGAATTCATTATCGATGTGATTAAGCAATTTCACTCTATTGAAATTTTGGTTAATAATGCAGGCGGGGTTGTTGACCAGGTCCATCAGCCGATTGAAAAAGTAACGGATGACGAGTGGCACAAGGTATTGGAGATCAATCTGTACGCCTGTTTTTATATGACTAGGGCGGTTGTACCCTACATGAAGGAACGGCAATACGGGAGAATCGTTAATATCTCAAGCGGTGCTGGCCGCAGCAGCAGTTTGACCGGGATCCAGGCTTATACAGGTTCAAAAGCAGGTCAAATAGGCTTTACACGGCAAATGGCAAGAGAACTGGGGCCTTATGGAATCACTGTAAACAATGTTGCACCAGGCTTTGTCTTGTCTAATCCTTCCTCGATCAAACAATGGGATGCAATGGGAGAGGAAAAACAGCAGCAGCTGATCGAATCCATATCGCTTAAAAGGATTGGCAAGCCAGAGGATATTGCCCACCCAGTTTTATTTTTTGCATCAGACTATTCGGCTTATGTCAGCGGACAGATTATTTCTGCAGATGGTGGGTTACAACTTTTCTAGGAGGGGCGTTATGGAGATAACAATTGTAGGAGCGGGTGCCATTGGCGGTGTTATTGGTGCACACTTAGCTGCAAAAGGGGAACAGATTGTCCTCTGTGATATCGCTGAAAACCATGTAAATAAAATTAATGAAAGTGGATTAATTATCGAAGGTCCGGAAGAAACCTTTACTGCAAAATGCCCTTCTTTTACTCCAGAACAGCTTAGAAAGAGAGGGAAACCGCTAAAAACCGTTTTGATTTGTGTAAAAGCTCAACATACGAAAGAGGCAGTGGAAGAAATATTTCCGTTGCTGTCGGAAGAATCCTATATCGTTTCGGTTCAAAACGGATTATGTGAAAAACAGATTGCAAGTATGGTTGGAGAAGAACGTACGATTGGCTGTTTTGTTAACTTTTCTGCAGATTATCTAGAACCAGGAAGAATACTTTATGGGGGAGTGGCGTCACTGTACATTGGTGAGCTCGATTCCAAAGTAACTTCCAGGCTCAGCGACCTCCAACATCGCTTGCAGGCATGGGGGCCAGCACAGATTACCGACAATATTTGGGGATTTTTATGGGGGAAAATGTCCTACGCCGGGCTGCTGTATGCCACTGCATTGGCTGATGAAACCATGGCAGCAGTAGTACGGAAGCAGGATTTAAGAGAGACCTTAATGGAGCTATGCTCAGAGATATTGGAGGTTGCTGACAAAGAGGGTGTGACACCCCTGGGTTTTGATGATTGGGAGCCAGAATTAGTCTACCCAAGAGAATCTCGTAATCGTGGAGTACTTGATGCACAACTCGAAAAACTATCAGTAAGAATGGCAGCTAATAAAAAGACAAAAAGTGGAATTTGGAGAGATTTAGCCGTCCGAAAACGGAAAACGGAAATTGATGCACAGCTCGTACCGATTGTAGAAATTGGAAATCAATACGGTTTAGAAATGCCATTAACCAACGCGTTAATACAGCAAATCAAAGAGCTTGAGACAGGTGTAAGACAAATGAGCTGGGAAAACCTTTATGAATTAAAAAAACTATACGAAAGGGTTCAACAGCGATGAAATTTTTTCTCGAACAGCGTAATTTATCTGATGACGTTGCCAAAATCATACGAAAAATGATTTTTAACGGAACATTAAAACCGGGGGAACGTCTCAATCAGGCACAGCTTGCAGAGGAAATGAACATTTCCCGAGGACCTGTAAGGGAAGCTCTAAAGCTTTTAGAAAATGAGGGGCTCATCAAACATGAAACCAATAAGGGAACATTCGTGACAACCTTGTCGATGCAGGACGCCTATGAGATTTATACCTTGCGAGCCCTGCTGGAAGGGGAATCTGCGTTATTGGCTTCCGCCAACATAACAGAGAAGGATTTTACCAGATTAGAAGAATTGCTCGGAGAATTAGAGACAGCCTTTTTAAAAAAGGATTTAGAGCAGGAAGCAAGGTGCGATATTCAGTTCCATGGAACGATTGTCCAATTATCAAAGCATAAACGGTTAATTCGGATGCACCAGCAGCTTGATACACAAGTTGGAGCAATGTTTTTGACTGTTGCCAACAAGCTTCCAAGCAGGGCCAGTATGGTGGTCGAAAATCACCAGTTATTGATTGATACACTGAGAACCAGGGAACTGCAAAAAATTCAACGGGTATTTTCAGAACACTATGTTAACGCAGTGAAGGCTTTAGCGAGGCAGAAAGCAGATTAACAAAGGATGGAGGTGTTATCCATTGTTACTTAATGTTGATAATTTATCATTATCGCTTAAAAAAGATGGTTCCTATTTGAAAATCCTCGAAAATGTTTCGTTTCAGGTTGAAAAAGGGGAGACCCTGGGGATAGTCGGTGAATCTGGCTGTGGCAAAAGCATGACCGCTCTCTCCATAATGAGGCTGCTGCCTGACAAGGCGAAGCTTGAGGGGAAGGTAAATCTTGAAAAAGAGGAGATTACCGCGTTATCAAAAAAACAGCTTGAAAAAATACGTGGAAATCAAATCTCAATGATATTCCAGGATCCTTTGACATCACTTAATCCCTTACATTCTGTAGGCAAACAAATTAGTGAAGCACTCTACCTGCATACGGACCTGACGAAAATGGAAAGAAAACAAAGAACGGTCGACTTGCTAAAAGAAGTTGGCTTACCCCGGGCTGATGAAATTGTGAATGAATATCCTCACCAGCTGTCGGGTGGAATGCGGCAGAGGGTAATGATTGCGATTGCCATGGCTTGTAATCCAAGACTGCTCATCTGTGATGAACCGACTACTGCATTAGACGTTACGGTCCAAGCCCAAATTCTCGATTTAATGAACAAATTAAAGCAAATGAATGACATGGGAATCATCATGATTACACACGATTTAGGAGTGGTCGCAGAGGTTTGTGACAGGGTTATCGTTATGTATGCAGGAAAGGTTGTTGAACAGGGAATGGCGGAGGAGTTATTTGCCAATCCCAAACATCCCTATACAATTGGTTTGATGCAATCAATTCCGAAACTGGGAGAACGAAAAAACAAACTAGGTTCGATTCCAGGGACAGTTCCTTCCCCAAAAAATATGCCTCTTGGCTGCCGTTTCGCTGACAGATGTAATAAAGCAATGGATATATGCAGAGGAAAGCAGCCCACAACGGTGGAGGTTGGACCTAACCATACAGCAGCATGCTGGTTATATGAAGAAAAGGGGTTGGGCAGGTATGACGCTTCTCGAGGTGAAAGATCTGAAGCAACATTTCACCATTAACAAAGGCTTTTTAGGAAAAAAGACAACGGTTAAAGCTGTGGATGGTGTCAGCTTTTCAGTAAATGAGGGTGAAACCTTAGGAATTGTTGGGGAGTCAGGCTGCGGTAAATCTAGTTTGGGGCGTTCGATTCTACGATTAATTGAGCCAACCTCAGGTGAAATCAAATACAAAGGAAAAAACATTACTGATTTAAAGGGAAAAGATCTAAAGAATCTGAGAAAAGAAATGCAGATTGTCTTTCAGGATCCGTTTGCCTCACTGAACCCCAGGAATACAGTGAGAGATATTTTAGAAGCGCCGTTGATTATCCATGGAGTCGGCAATCGAAAACAACGCCTAGAAATGACGGAAAACTTAATCGGTAAAATTGGTCTTCGAAAAGAGCAATTGAGCAATTTTCCACATGAGTTTTCCGGCGGGCAGCGGCAAAGGATTGGAATTGCACGCGCCTTAACGCTGAATCCAAAATTAATTATTGCCGATGAACCGGTATCAGCTCTCGACGTTTCTGTGCAATCACAGGTATTAAATCTCATGTCCAGTCTGCAGGAGGAGCTCGGCTTAAGCTATGTGTTTATTTCCCATGACCTATCCGTGGTACAGCATATTTCCGACCGGGTCGCGGTCATGTATTTAGGCAAGATTGTTGAGCTTGCAGAAGTTGATGAGTTGTACAGCAACCCTCAGCATCCTTACACAAAAGCACTATTATCAGCTGTGCCTGTCCCAGATCCAAAACAAAAAAGGGATAGGATTATTCTTCAAGGAGATTTGCCAAGTCCGGTGAATCAGCCGACAGGCTGCGCCTTCCATACCCGTTGTCCTGTGGCAACCGCCGAATGTAAGACAATTGTTCCAGAGCTCCGTGAAAAATCGTTTGGTCATTGGACTGCTTGTATTCATGTATAGGAGGAGGGGGAGAAAAAGTTGGATGCGATTCGTTACATTTCAAAACGATTGCTGTTAATGATTCCAATTCTATTTGGAATTAGTGTCCTAACATTTTTTATCTCACATACGATTCCCGGTGACCCCGCCCGACTCATTTTGGGACCAAAGGCAGATCCGGTAATCATAAAAGAGCTTCAGGAAAAAATGGGTCTAAATGACCCGGTATATGTTCAATATGGACGTTATGTAAGCGGCATACTTCAAGGCGACTTGGGTAACAGCACGTACACGCAGCAAGCGGTGGCAAATGATTTAAAACGTTATTTTCCAGCAACACTGGAACTAACCTTATTTTCCATGATCATAACCGTTTTGGTCGGTATTCCATTCGGGATTATCAGTGCGAACAAAAAGGATAAAATTCCGGATCAAATTACAAGATTTGTAGCATTAATCGGTGTCGCCATGCCTGCTTTTTGGCTGGGGATTATCCTGCTACTATTCTTCTATCTTCAGCTGGGGGTGCTGCCCGGCGCGGGCAGGCTGGACACTTGGGTTTCACCTCCGGCGCATATAACTGGAATGTATACGGTAGATGCGTTATTAACTGGGAACTTGCCAGTCTTTCAATCTGCATTAATCCATCTCATTCTGCCAGGTATTACTCAAGCTGCGGTAACCATTGGAATGATTACCAGGATGACAAGATCAAGCATGCTTGAAGTTTTAAGAAGCGATTATGTCCGTACAGCTTATGCAAAGGGCGGTTCTCAAAATCGAGTCCTCTACGGCCATGCCTTACAAAACGGGATGATGCCCATATTAACATTAATTGGGATGACGTTTGGTCATTCTCTGGGTGGAAGTGTTTTAGTGGAATCTGTCTATTCTTGGCCTGGACTTGGAAAATACGCAGTAAATGCGATTACGTATCTGGATTTTCCTGCTGTTATGGGCGTAACATTATTAATTGCTGTTCTGTTCATTTTTGTAAACTTAATCATTGATATTTTCTATCAGGTGATTGACCCAAGATTGAAATATGAGTAGAAAGGAGCACGCTGATGGTTAGGCGAATTTTTTCCAGTCCGTTAACCTTAATCGGTTTTATTTTAGTGTTTATTTTACTGGTCCTGGCTGCGTTTGCTCCGTGGATCGCAACCTATAATCCTTTAGAAGTGAATTTTTCAAATAAATTGCAGCCACCGAGCAGTGCCCATATTTTTGGCACAGATGAAGTAGGAAGAGATATCTTTAGCCGTATCGTTTATGGTTCGCGAATTTCCTTAAAAATAGGTCTTTTAGTTGTGGTGATTTCGTTTCCAGTTGGCACCATGCTTGGAGCAATTGCCGGATTTTTTGGTGGGTTAGTCGATCAAATTATCATGCGCTTAACAGATATCTTCCTATCCTTTCCTGGAATCATACTTGCAATGTCTATCGCGGCTGCACTTGGACCATCAATTGAAAACGTATTATTAGCCTTAGCGGTTGTTTGGTGGCCATGGTACACAAGGATTGTTCGCTCATCTGTGCTTTCAATCAAGAATGCCGAGTTTATCGAATCATCGCGTGCGCTTGGTGCTCATCCGTTTCGAATTTTATTTAAAGATATCCTCCCCAATTCAATTGCACCAGCAAGTATTCAAGCATCCCTTGATTTAGGGTTTGTAATATTAGCAGCAGCAGGATTAAGCTTCATAGGATTAGGTGCACAGCCGCCGTCACCTGAATGGGGAGCGATGCTCTCATCAAGCCGTGAGATTCTTCGAGAAGCATGGTGGGCAGCAACGTTCCCTGGCTTAGCCATTTTGTTTACGGTTCTAGGTTTTAACCTGCTAGGTGATGGACTGCGTGACGTCCTGGACCCTAAGCAGCGTTAATATTTTAAGAAAAACCATTTGAGTTGGGGGGGATGTCGAACAATTGTTAAAAATACTTTCAGAATATTCTAAAAAAACAAGGGGGAAATAAAGCATGAAGAAAAGAAGGTTATGGATGCAGTTGGTTATGTTTGCGATGATTGTTGGGCTGGTTTTATCAGGGTGCAACAAATATAATCAAGAATCTTCAACACCTGCTAAAAATAACGGGAAACAAAATACAGGAAATCAGACGGATGCTGAAAAGCCAAAGGATAAAGATGTATTTAACTTTGCTACAAATCAAGATATTCCGCACCTTGACCCACATGGAACTGCCGCCAATACCTCATTTCGTGTTACCTATATGCTCTACGACCGCCTTGTAACTTATGATGGAACTACTACAGAAATTAAACCTCAACTCGCCGAGAAATGGGAAGTTACTCCAGACGGCAAAACGTATACCTTCTTTTTACGCAAGGATGTCAAATTCCATGACGGTACACCTGTTACGTCGGAGGCTGTTCAATATTCCTTTACACGTGCCATGAAATTGAAAAAATCAGCAGCTGGAATTTTTGAAGGTATTGTCGATGACAAAAGCTTCGAAATTGTGGATGCTAACACGATTAAAATCCATTTGAAAAAACCGTTTGGTCCTTTTGTGAAATCACTGGGAACCGTGTATGGAAATATCGTTAATCCAAAATTAAAAGAGCATGAAGGAAAAGACAATGGAGAATCATACTTAGCTTCTAACGAAATGGGCTCTGGTCCATATACGCTGGCAACCTGGGACCGCGGCCAAAAGCTTGTATTAAAGGCTAATGACAGCTACTGGGGCGGTGCTCCAACAATGAAGACAGTAAATATTTTAATTGTTCCAGAACCATCGACTGCCCGTTTAATGCTGGAAAAGGGTGAGCTCGATCAATTAGATGACACGATGATCTCTCCAGATGTCCTAAACCAAATGGATGGAAAAAATGGAGTGGAAGTTGTGAAGTCACCTGGCTACCAAATTGATGATCTTTCAATGAACATGACGAAAAAACCGTTAGATAATAAGTTAGTCCGCCAGGCATTAGCTCACTCAGTGAACTATGATTCTATAATCAAAGACGTTCTGCTTGGTGGTGCAGAGCGCGTCAATGGCATTGTTCCAAAGGGAATGTTTGGTTATAACGATCAAGCTACTTTGTATGATTACGACTTAGATAAAGCGAAGGACTTACTGAAACAAGCTGGCTATGAAAAAGGCTTTGACTTAGAAATTGTCATTTCTGAGAACAATGAAGTCCGTAAGAATATTGCAGTCATGCTTCAATCCGACTTGGCGAAAATCGGGGTTAAATTGAATATTAAGACCCTGGCATGGCCAACATTCCTTGACACGGTAACGAATGGTAAGCATCAGCTTGCTTTAGCTGCCTGGACACCGGATTATGCCGATCCAGATTATAACCTATGGTACTTTGCACACTCCTCTAGTAAAGGGCCTGGCTTTAACCTTGCATTCTATGATAATAAGAAGGTTGACCAGCTGTTACAAGAGGCTCGTGTTAGTGTTGATGATGCACAGCGTGAAGCAGATTATAAAGAAGTTCAGGCTATTATGGCAGATGAAGCACCATATATTTTCGTAGCACAAAGAAAGGTCCAAGTTGCCAAGAAAACTTGGGTAAAAGGCTTTGAAATTAACCCAATGAATACTTGGTATGTGCCATTCCAAAAGATGACAAAGGAATAATCATAGTTTCTTCTTGAACGGCCGGAAGACTATTATCTGCCGTTCAGGAAATTTATAGAAATGTTGGAGAGGGCGAAGCTAATGTGGGAATTTGGTAATTTAACTGCATCGAGCAATGAAAAAGTTCAAGGATATTTAGAACTTACGGGCATTGACGAAAAGCTTCCGTTATTTTTGATTAATGGCCAGGAAGGTCCCCGGGTTCTTATTATTGGCGGCATTCATGGCTGCGAATATACCTCAATTGACTCAGCCTTAAAGCTCGGCCAGAGCCTTAACCCAGAGGAAGTAAAAGGCAAGGTTGCTATTTTGCCAATAGCCAATCCTGCTTCCTTTTATTCCCGGAGTATCTATGTTCATCCCCGTGACGGTAAAAATTTAAATCGGATGTTCCCGGGGAAGGAAGACGGCACAGATGCGGAACGACTGGCGTACTGGTTAAATGAAACAGCCATTAAAAATGTGGATTACCTGATTGACCTCCATGGCGGCGATATGATTGAAGCCTTGGTTCCCTTTACGATTTACCATTTAACAAAGGACGAACAGGTGGCCGAGAAATCAAAAGAAATGGCATCACTCTTTGAAATTGAATATGTAGTCGGCAGCAGCGGACAGGTTCCCGGTTCTACTTACGGGGCAGCTGCCGAGCAAGGGATTCCTGCCATTATAGCAGAAGCGGGACAGCAAGGAATTTTAAGTGATGAGAATTCCACCCTTTTACAGGAAGGGACGAAAAATATCCTTCGTTCTCTTGGCGTTCTGAAGGGAGAAGTGAGTAGGTTTAAGTCAAAATATTTATCGGTTTTTGATTGGTATCGTGCCAACCAAAGAGGTTTATGGTACCCGAGCGTGAAAATTGGTGAGATGGTTCGTAAGGGCGATAAGCTTGGCGATTTAACTGATGAGTTTGGCCAAGTGGTGAAAACCTTCCATTCTGACACAAATGGAGCTGTCTTGTTCCTGGTAACCTCATTAGCGATTAATGAAAATGACCCACTTCTTGCAGTAGGTGAATAGATTGAAGGAAATATTAAAAGGATCAATAATCAATATTGCAAATTTATATCGCAGTAAACAGCTTTCTCCAGTCGAACTTGTAAGCTATTTGTTTTCTTGTATTGAAAAAGAAGAGCCAGAGTTAAATGCGTTTATTTCACTTTTCGAGAAGGATGCTCTGGCTTCAGCGAAGAAAGCAGAAGCACTATTTTTACAAGGCAAACCAACTCACCTACTAACTGGGGTGCCGTATTCCTTAAAAGATCTATTTTATACAAGGGGAAGGCTAACAACCTGTGGGTCAACGATATTGAAAAACTTTATTCCTGACCATAACGCTGCTGTGGTAGAGAAGCTTATGGACACGGGTGCTATTTTAATAGGGAAAACCAATATGCTTGAGTTTGCTTATGGTATTGTTCATCCGAAATATAAGCAAACCAACAATCCTTGGGACTTGAACAAAACTGCTGGAGGTTCTAGCGGCGGTTCTGCAGCTTCAGTAGCCGCCGGGCTCGGCTTTTTTTCTATGGGTTCGGACACAGGCGGTTCTATTAGAATTCCGGCCTCCTATTGCGGTGTTGCCGGATTAAAGCCAACCTATGATGCGATTAGCCTACAGGGTGTTTTCCCACTTTCTCGGTCACTCGATCACGCCGGGCCTATTGCCAAAACAGCCGAGGATTTATTATTAGTTTGGGATGCAATCTCTAAATCCAATACCCAAGGTTCATTAGATGAAATAAAGAGGATTGGTATACTCCCAGACTCTTATTTAAGAAGTATAGAGTCTGATATAAGAGGAGTTTACAATCACTCATTAGACATTGCAGAAGCGCTTGGCTGGCAGCTCGTAACAGTAGAGATTCCAGGCTGGGAGAAAACAGAGGATATCCTTATGAGGATATTGCTTCCTGAAGCGGCGCAAATTCATAAACATTGGCTGCATCGTAAACAGGATTACGCACCACTGACCTTTAGTCAACTAAAACTTGGTATGGAACAAAAAGCAGTAGATTACCTTGAAGGACTACAGCAGCAAAAGGAGTTTCGGGAGACCGTCTCTGAGATTTTTACTAAAGTGGATGCACTGTTGATGCCAACGGTCGCGTTTTCTGCACCCGCAGAGGATCCAGTGATTGGTGACCATGACAAAAATGAAATGACATTTACTGGTCCCTTTAATGTTTCTGGCCATCCTGCAGTCACAATTAATCTTGGGTATTCAAATGAGGGAATGCCGATTGGGATGCAATTAGCAGGACCTTTGAATAAAGATAGGGAATTATTACTTATCGCTCGTGCTTTTGAACAAGGGGCGAATTTAAATAAGGGGTGAGAAATATTGTCTGATATATTGTCTTTTTTACAGGATCATCAGTCAGAAATGGAAGAAACGCTCTTGAGGCTAGTTGAAGCGGAATCACCCTCTACTAACAAAGAATTAACCGACCAATGCGGCATTGTACTGCAAAAGGAATTTGAAAGATTAGTTGGCGGCAAGGCTGAGATTATTCCTCAGGATAGTGTCGGAAACCAATATTGTTTTACATACGGGACAGGTGAGGAACAAGAGCAAATTTTAATCATTGCCCACTATGACACCGTTTGGAGCCAAGGGGCACTCCCGATTAAAAAAGAAAATGGCAATTTGTATGGTCCAGGCACGTTTGACATGAAGGGCGGTCTAACCACTACTCTTTGGGCCTTAAACGCATTAAAAGAGTTCAATATTTTTGGTAAAAGAAAGGTTGTCTTCTTTGTTAGTTCGGACGAGGAGATCGGCAGCCTTTTTTCCAGGAAAATAATTGAAAATCTGGCTAAAGACAGCGCAATTGTCTATGTACCAGAATCCAGTATTTCTCCGGATGCAGCAGTAAAAACCTCTCGAAAAGGTGTTGGATGGTTCACGATTAATATTTCAGGAGTCACCGGTCATGCCGGTATAGATCCGTGGGCAGGTGCAAGTGCGATTGAAGAGCTGGCATTGCAAATTGTGGAGATGAAAAAGTTAGCAGACAAAGAAAAAGGAATTTCGGTGAATGTTGGATTAATTGAAGGCGGCAGCCGGCCCAATGTTATTGCTAAGCATGCACAGGCAGAAGTGGATGTAAGATTCACGGCAAAGGAACAAGCCTATGAGTTGGAACGTGCATTCCAAAACCTTAAGCCATTTTTAAATGGTACAGCAGTTGAGGTGACCGGTGGGATAAACCGTTATCCACTGGAGAGGAATGATGAAGTCATAACGTTATATGAACAACTTAAAGAGATTGCAGCCGGCCATGGATATGAATTGAAAGAAGGTTCATCAGGCGGGGCAAGTGACGGGAATTTTACCGCAGCCCTTGGAATCCCAACCATAGATGGCCTTGGGCCACAGGGAGCAGGAGCCCATTCTGATGATGAGCATGTGGTATTAGCCAACCTGCCATATCGTGCAGCACTGTTGGCTGAAGCATTGAAAAAAAATATTTAATGGGAGTGACGATTCATGTACATGATGGATTTAAGTTTACGCCAATTTGAAGATGTGTTAAGAAGCGGTGTTGATACAGCCATTTTACCGATTGGTATGGTTGAAGCACACGGTCCCCATTGCTCGCTAGGAACGGATGTGTTAATTCCTAGGGAGTTTTTAAGACGGCTTGACAGAATCATAGGTGAAAAAGTAGTTATTGGAGCAGAAATTCCTTATGGGCATTCCTGGGCGCTGCAATCTTTCAAAGGGACCATTGATGTTTCAGCCGAGGCATTTTCTAACTATGTACTTGAAGTAGGGAAGGAGTTTCACCGGAGCGGCTTTAAAAATCTAGTGTTTTTTAATGGGCATGGTGGAAACATGAACAGCTTAAATACAGTTGGTGAAAAGTTAGCCGATTTAGGATTAACTATTTTAATGATTAATTGGTGGGTGGATTACCGTGATACGATAAAAACTATTGCAGCAGAGCCTGGCCATGCCGGTGAAGATGAGACTTCCTTAGTACTGGCAATCTCAGAATCTCTTGCTGATACTAGCCAAGTAGGCAATCACCAAATCGAGCTGTCACCAAAAATAAAGTACCGCGACTGGGGGAAATCAATTTTTCCAGAAGGCTATTTAGGAAATGCCGGAGCAGCAACTGTGGAAAAAGGAGAAAAATTGTATCAAGCAATGATTCCCCTCATGTTAAAGGACTTTGATGACATGTGGAAGGTTAACCAAACAGTACAAACTCAAATTTAAGGGGGAACTTCCATGTTGCGTTGGACGAAGGAGCAGACAGGAGAAAAAATAGTTGATATCGTTTTAAG
The DNA here is from genome assembly GCF_058790155.1 of Neobacillus sp. FW104-15D2. Taxonomy (NCBI): domain Bacteria; kingdom Bacillati; phylum Bacillota; class Bacilli; order Caryophanales; family Bacillaceae; genus Neobacillus; species Neobacillus sp. FW104-15D2. The sequence goes on along the minus strand of NZ_JBYTCJ010000035.1, from coordinate 31,631 downwards.
CTTAAATGATCAGGCACAAAAGCTATATCAACAGGAAGTGGCAACTGCCAGCTACAGCGAGGTAAGGTCAAGTCTTCATACCTTTGATGAAATAGGCAAAACGATTGAGGAAGTGGAAAAGGAGATTAAATCGGTAGAAGGACATCCTGGCCGTTACTTAAGGTCCATGGTAAACAGCTTCCGTTATTTTGCCAGGAGCCTCCAAGGTGATAACGTTCCCTATGATCAATTAATATTGAATATTCAAGAGCTTCCATCTGTATTGATTTCCGATGAAAAAATTATTTTTATGAAAGAAAAGGTGGAAAAGGGACTAAAAGACCTTGGCTACAAGGGCAGTGTTGCAGAGATGGGTGAAGAATGGCGAAAGGATACGCTGATTGAACCCGAACTTGTGACGAAGGTGGCAGAAAAGTTTATGGAACGAAGCAAGGCGGGTACTTTGAGCCGTGTTGTTTCCCTTCCTAAAGAAGACGGGATTGACGCAATAAACTCAATACGTGGTGTGTTCTGGAGTGGTTATTCTAAATACACCGGAAATTATCGTGGTAATCTTACTTTTAATATTGATCGTCCATGGAGCGAGCCAATTTTGGCACAAATCATGACACACGAAGCTTACCCAGGTCATCAAGCTTTTTATTGCCGCTGGGATCATTTATTTAAGCAAGGAAAGCTTCCTTTAGAAGCTTCCTATTATTTAATTAATAGTCCTACGAATGCTTTGTTTGAAGGAGGACCGGAAACAGCGCTTCACTTCTTGGGATGGGATGAATTAGACCAGGATACCCCAGGAGTAGATGTGGTAGCCAAGAAGCAATATATTTTGGCCCGCAATTATTTGGATCTGCAGAGGATGTACACGACGAATGCGTGCTATCTTTATAATCTTGGTCTAGGAAGCAAAGAGGAAGCTATTGATTATATGATTCATAAAGGAAGTATTAATACAATTGAAGCGAATAATGCATTCCGTTTCTTCTCGGATAGAATTCAACGAACGTATTTTCCTTCCTATTACTATGGGCGTTGGATGGTCGGTTTGGCGTATGATGCAACTCCAGTTGGGAAAAGGGATGAATATTTCAATATTCTTTATGATACGCCACATACTACATTAACATTTATCGATGACATTTCGGAGCTGCTTGGCAAAGAGTTTAGCCCATTTGAGATTGCAAGTATGCAAAGGTAGAGTAATTCTGAAAGAAGGGGAAACATGACCAATGTTCCCCCTTCTTTTTTCTGCATTCAATGGGCCTATTTTTATGATGAAAGGCTAAATACGCCAAGTTCAAGTTATCATCAAGGTAAAATCTGTAATTTCCTGAATGATTAGCTAAAAAAGCCACCCAAAAAGGGGGGCTTCACTATAGATTTCGGACTGTTTGAGTGTCATTGAACTTATGCTAAAAATGAGCTTGCTACTTTCTTGACATAATTTTGTGTTTCTTTAAAAGGAGGGATACCTCCATACTTATCTACATTTCCCGGGCCAGCATTATACGCTGCAAGGGTATAGTGGATATTTTCATCATACTTATCCATAAGCTGACGAAGATACTTGGTTCCTGCAAGGATGTTTTGTTCAGGATCAAGTGTATTTTCAGCTCCCATGGCGCGTGCTGTACCAGGCATTAATTGCATTAGTCCAGAGGCGCCTGTTCTGCTGACAGCATTAGGATTAAAGCTTGATTCATGCTGTATCACAGAACGAATTAATTTTGCAGGCACTTGATAAAGCCGGGATGCCTTTTCAATAATATCATCATATTTTTTAGACGAAATCTGGCCAGCAGCAGGAACATTTGAAAGAGGAACCTTACCAATCCAGCCAAGGGAATTATTGCCTGCTTTTAAGCCGGGAACCATGGGAGTAATAGTATTTGAGATTTCAGGCAAAGTTAGATCATTAACCAGGCTTACGCCCGATGATCCTAGTTTAGAAGGATCAGAAGTAAAAGAATTAGGCTCTTCATCCCCTAAAAGTTGAGTCAGAAGGTCCGTAAATATATTTGAGTTATTCTGTTCTTCTGAAGAAGAACCAAAGCTTTGAAAGGCCTTTAATTCAAGCATGGCCTTTAATTTATCGATACTCATCTAAAATCTCCTTAAGCATTTTTATTCCGCTGAGAAGTTTGTAGATTGACGATACTTCTCCTCATAAAAGCGGCGGATTTTATTAAGTGTTGGCCGCTCAGGTATGTTATATTCTTTCAATAATCCAGAGAAGGCTTCCTTGCCTGTCTCATAGTCTTCTACTTCGTATTCTAACTCATAGTCCTCCATATTTAAATAGGTACTATAATCTAAAACGAGAAGGCCGGATAGATATTTTACTTCAGCTCGTTTTGTCTTAAGAGCCCCAAAGTAAGCAAGCATATTAAAATTGACCCCTAATTCCTCAACGGCCATCTTTACTATACCTTCAGGGAGCCTGCCTGCATTGAAAGCTTCATGAACGTGGTTCGAGGTAAGAATCTGGTTGGTTTCCAAAAGACCCTGGGAGGCTGGCTGTTTCAAAGTCATTTCATAGGAGCCCTTTTTTTGGCGAATTCTAAGGGCAGATCCTTTTTCCTTCAAAGCAAAATCAGCTGTGTCAAAGTAATGATTCTCATGAATGAAAAAGTAGTTTTCATTTATTTGAAAGGCTTCTTTCAGCTGGTTATATTCATATTTCGTCAGCATATTTTTAAATTCAATTTCAAGATGTTGTGACAAGGTATTTACCTCCTATATCTTTTTCTTTATTATCTCCTTGATTTATGACGACTGCAATTTCTGGGAGAATTGAACTGCTTATGCTAAAATAGGAGAGTATATATGGAGGTAGAAAATAATGAAAAAAAAGCTTCGAATAGAAACAGCTAAATTAGAAAAGAACCAATTGCTGCTGTCTGCGGATCAGCCTGTTTCCGGTCTTGTTCCTGCCGGGCAGATGCTTGTTGATTCCGACGGTTTCGCCTTTATTTACTTAATGGAGGAGAATGGTGATTATACATATATAGTTCTTATGGAAAACATTTGGCCATCTTTAAAAACAGCGCTGGATCAAAAGGCTGCCGTTATTTTATCAGATGGATCACAAAAGATTGAACTTTTAAACTTGTTTGAAGAACTTGAATATTTAACCGATAATATTAAGGGTAATAGTAACTACGGAGAGGAAATGGTCACAAAGGTCGAAGCTGTTTTTTAATGCAGGACCACAGATGTGATAAAGGAGAACTTGTAAATACCTTAAAAGGATTAACTTGTTTTTCTCATAAACAGCCATTCATCCATTAAGATTTTGTTTTAGGGCCGGGTGATAGAAAAATGAAACATTGGGATCAATTTTTAGCCCCTTATAAACAGGCAGTTGAAGAATTGAAGGTAAAGTTAAAAGGAATGAGGGGCCAGTTTGAAATGGACTCTTCCAATTCACCGATTGAATTTGTCACAGGCCGGGTAAAGCCTATAGCGAGTATCCTTGATAAAGCCAATAATAAAGGGATTGCCCTTGATAAATTGGAAGAAGAAATGCAGGATATTGCCGGACTAAGAATGATGTGCCAATTCGTTGACGATATTCATGGAGTGGTTAGCCTCCTGAGAAACAGAAACGATTTTGAGATCGTTGAAGAAAGGAATTATATTTCCCATAAAAAAGTAAGCGGCTATCGTTCTTATCATGTGGTGATCCGATACCCTGTTCAGACAATTCATGGTGAAAAAAAGATCCTGGCAGAAATTCAAATCAGGACACTGGCCATGAACTTTTGGGCAACAATCGAGCATTCGCTGAACTATAAATATAAAGGGGCTTTTCCACAGGATATAAAATTGAGGCTTAAGAGGGCAGCCGAAGCAGCTTTCAGGCTTGATGAGGAAATGTCCCTTATTCGAGGGGAAATCCAAGAGGCGCAAGCTTTCTTTACAAGAAAAAAGGATCAAAAGCAGGAAGATCAGAACTGATAAAATCTTATAAAATAAGGAGCTTGAAAAATGAAATTTGCCATCACCTCAAAGGGAGATCAAAAGTCGAATACGCTTATGCATAAGATAAGAACCTATCTGCTTGATTTTGATCTTGTTTACGATGAGGACCAGCCGGATATTGTTATCTCAGTAGGAGGGGATGGAACCCTTCTCTATGCGTTTCACAGGTATAGCAGCCGGCTGGATAAAACGGCATTTGTCGGAATTCATACTGGTCACTTGGGTTTTTATGCTGACTGGGTCCCTGAAGAGATTGAAAAGCTTGTAATTGCCATTGCAAAAACTCCTTTTCAGGTAATTGAATATCCGCTCCTCGAGATCATTATCCGATATCAGCATGGTGGGAAAGAATCAAGGTACCTTGCTTTAAATGAATCCACAGTAAAAAGTATTGATGGTACCCTGGTAATGGATTTAGAGATAAGAGGCCAGCATTTCGAACGTTTCCGCGGGGATGGTCTTTGTGTTTCTACTCCTTCAGGGAGTACAGCCTATAATAAGGCACTTGGAGGAGCCATTATACATCCGTCGATTGCCGCCATTCAGGTAGCTGAAATGGCATCGATTAATAACCGGGTATTCCGGACAATCGGATCCCCCTTAATCTTGCCTGCTCATCATACGTGCATGCTTAAACCTGTTAATCGAACGGACTTCCAGGTGACAATTGATCATTTAACTCTCCTTCATAAAGATGTCAAATCGATTCAATTCAGAGTTCCAGAGGAAAAAATCAGGTTTGCCAGATTCCGGCCATTCCCTTTTTGGAAAAGGGTACATGATTCGTTTATCGCTGATGGAGATTGATAAGATATGTCAACGGAATTTAGCTTGGACTGGGAAATTAAAAGCAGCAGTGCGGGAAAACTCATCCGGCACTTTTTAAAGGAACATGAGATTTCTAAAACGGCCCTTACGGATATTAAATTTAAGGGTGGAAAAATCCTCGTGAATGGACAGGAAGAAAATGTTCGGTACATTCTTAAGGTAAATGATCTTTTAAAGGTTATTTTTCCTCCGGAGGAATCTTCAGATGGGTTGAAGGGGGAAGAAATTCCTCTTGATATCTTATATGAAGATGAGTATTTGCTCATCGTTAACAAGCCAGCGAATATGAATACGATACCTTCGAGGGAACATCCAGCAGGGAGTCTGGCAAACGCTCTGGTAGGATACTATCAATTAAGAGGAATTTTAGCTACTGCCCATATTGTTACTCGTCTTGACCGTGATACATCAGGTATTGTCCTTATTGCGAAGCACCGCCATGTTCATCATTTAATGAGTAAGCAGCAGAAAGCAGGGAAAGTGAACCGAATGTATGAAGCGTTGGCAAGCGGGGGGTTTTTTGAGGATCAGGGCACCGTTAATCGGCCAATTGGCAGAAGATCGGACAGTATTATCAAAAGAGAGGTCCGGGAAGACGGCCAGTACGCCTGCACCCACTATAGAGTTATTCAGCGTTTTAAAGGCTGCACCCATATTGAACTTCGCCTGGAAACAGGCCGGACTCACCAAATTCGAGTTCATATGGCTTATTTAGGACATCCCTTACTAGGTGATGACTTATATGGTGGAGAAAGAAGTATTATACAAAGACAGGCACTTCACTGCAAAAAACTTACTTTTTTCCATCCTTTTAAAGAAACTGAAATGTCATTAGAGGCTCCGATGCCCGATGATATGATCTCGATTTTAAAAAGGCTGTCCTAAAAAAGCAGGCAGCCTTATCTTTAAAGAGATAATAAAGTATAAAATTTTTGCCCCTTATAATTGTCTAGCTCCAGTTTCAGTGTCTAGGGGCTCGAGGTCATAAGCCAATCCGTCTGAAGGTTAAAGAACAACCTTCTCGCCGGCTCGTCTTATGCTTGTCGCCCCTAGTCAAGACACTTCAGCATTTCATTATCCTTTATCTCAGTCGAAGTGAGGCGCGCAGGACGCTGGTCCAGAAAGACGTTGCCACAGGACAAGGAAATCTTCGTCAGCTTAATCATCGCACGAAGGAAAAGCGCAGCTTTTTCGAGGACGTGGCGACCTTAGCCTTTCTTCAAATGGCCATACGTCGCTGAACGGGCGCTTACGCTTTTCTTATTCTTCGTCAATCTTTCTGAACTTTTCTTCTATAAAAGGCATAGAGGAGGGGACAGATACAAGTTCCATTTCAGGATATCTTAAAGCTGTCAGTTTTCCTCCAAATACACAGCCGGTATCAATATTGTAGGTGTTGTTCACAATCCTTGGCTCCGCTACTGGCGTATGCCCGTATACAATGACGGCTTTCCCCTTGTAATTCCTTGCCCAATCCCTTCTGACCGGTGAACCGTCCGGATGCTTTTCGCCAGTAATATCTCCATATAAAACATAGGTTTTAACTCGGGAATTATTTTTACCTATATAGTCCTCACGAATACCGGCATGGGCGATGACCAGTTTTTTATCATCTAGTATCAGATGGAGCGGGGCAGATTCATAAAGAGCTATGAATTTGTTCCTTATTTCGCGCTGGTTCTTCTTTTCAAGCAATTGGAATTCTTCCGCTGTAGTTTCTAGACCATGTGTTATCTGAACCTTGTTCCCAATGAAAAAACGGTATAACTTATTGCAATGGTTCCCGGGAACATATTGAGCAGTTTTCTCCTTAACAACCAATCTCCATACAAGGTCAACTACCTTTAGTGACTCTGGTCCACGGTCAGTGAGATCACCTACAAAACCCAGTACCCTGCCATCAGGGTGAAAGGGAATTCCATTATCCCATTTATAGCCAAGCTCCAGTGTAATTGTTTTGAATTCCTTAAAACATCCATGTATATCACCAACAATATCGATTTTCAGATGTATCCCTCCCTTTAAAGCATCCATATTATTAGTTTTTCACTTTACCCTTCATTTATAATGGATGAAAATATTTAAATGATTTATATAACATGTTTTCCTGAATAATATTATTTAATGGGGCAAAAGGAGGCGTTGGTTATGGAACACTCATCAGTTACATCGCTGGTCATCGTGATTGTTGCGGCATTTATTACTCCAATCATACTTCATAAATTAAAATTAGGCTTTATCCCGGTTGTAGTTGCTGAGATTATCATGGGTCTAATTATTGGAAAAAGCGGCTTTGATCTTATTGGTAAGGATCCCTGGATTGCAACACTTTCAACACTCGGGTTTATTTTTCTGATGTTTTTGAGCGGCCTGGAAATTGATTTTACTGCTTTTACCGGAAATAAGAAGAGAGGGATGCTGCCATCGGGGAAACCGGAGCCGAATACATTTGCTGTAGCCGGGCTTATTTTCGCAGGAATTTTTGCCGTTTCACTCGGACTGTCCTATGTATTTGTGGCTGCAGGCTTTATTCATAACGCATTCCTTATGACTCTTATCATTTCAACAATTTCTCTTGGAGTTGTTGTGCCTACCCTAAAGGAAGCACATCTGATGAAAACAGGAATTGGCCAAATTATTCTGCTTGTGGCAGTTATTGCAGATCTGGTTACAATGATACTGCTCGCTGTTTTTGTCTCACTTAATGAGAAAAGCCATGGGAATACATGGCTCCTGCTTGTTTTATTTGCAGCTGGGATCGGCCTTTATTTTATAGGCCGTGGCTTTAAAAACAGATCCTTTCTAGAAGCTTTGTCTAAAGGAACAGTTCAGATTGGTACGAGGGCAGTTTTTACACTAATTATTGTTTTGGTAGGATTATCTGAAACCGTAGGGGCAGAAAATATATTAGGCGCCTTCCTTGCTGGTGTACTGGTCTCACTTTTGTCTCCTAATCAGGATTTGGTCCATAAGCTTGACTCGTTTGGTTATGGATTCCTAATACCGATTTTCTTTGTTATGGTAGGGGTTAATCTGGATGTTTGGTCACTTTTCAGTGACAAAAGATTGCTTATGCTGATCCCGCTCTTATTAGGGGGGCTGTTGTTATCTAAACTTTTGCCCGTCTTTTTGCTAAAAAAATGGTATGACACCAAGACAGTGATTTCTTCAGGCTTTTTGCTGACAAGTACCTTATCGCTTGTAATTGCTGCTGCAACAATCGGTGAAAGGATGAGGATTATTACTCCGCAAATGAGCGGTACGCTTATTCTGGTTGCAATCATTACGTCCATAATCACACCAATTGTTTTTAAAAAGCTGTTTCCAAAGGAAGCTGCTGCCGGCAGAAAAATCAAGGTAGCCTTTATTGGGGCAAACCAGGTTACCCTACCGGTTTCACTCGAGCTCAAATCCTCTATATATGAACCTGTACTTTTTCATACCAAATTGGATAAATCAGAAGAGGAAATTTCTAATTCCTTGTTTGAAATTAGAGAAATAGTGGATTATTCTATTGAGACCCTAGAGAAACAGAATGTATCTGAGACTGATATTGTTGTTGTCTCTACAAAGGATGAGGAAGTAAATGCTAAATTAGCCTTTAAGCTTAAGGAACTGGGAGTAGAAAGAGTGATTACCCGAACTGAAACTCCAACTCTTGAGGAAGGCCTTCGGGCAAGTGGGGTGGAAACCTATTCACTTTATATGTCAACCAAGGTTCTCCTCCGGGCATTAATTGAGTCTCCTAGCATTATGAATATTTTAACCAATCAGGAGACAGCTCTTCATGAAATTTCCATGCAAAATAAACGTTTTGACGGTATGACAATACGGAAATTTCCTTTTACAGGAGATATTATCTTTGTACGCATTTTTAGAGGGAAGGACTCGATTATTCCTCATGGCGATACAGAACTGCAGCTGGATGACCATTTAATCGTCAGCGGTTCGAAAGAGTACGTGAATGATTTGAAAAGGGAACTTGAGTTTTGCGAAACATGTTAGCTTAAAACATGTGGTGAGGTGAGGCTTTTCATTTTAGCTGGGTTAGTGTAAAATTAGTACCAACTACTAATAACATGTGATAATAGGGGGATTTAAATAATGACTCTTTCTTTAGCTGGAAAAACATACGTAGTCATGGGAGTAGCAAATAAACGAAGCATTGCATGGGGTATTGCAAGATCGCTTCACAATGCTGGAGCAAGGCTAATTTTTACATACGCTGGTGAAAGACTTGAGAGCAGCGTTCGCGACCTTGCTGATTCACTGGAAGCTGAGAGTACTATTGTGTTGCCTTGCGACGTTACAAGCGACGAAGCTATTGCCAAATGCTTTACTGATATTAAAGAACAAGTTGGAACGATTCATGGCTTCGCTCACTGCATCGCTTTTGCCAATAAAGAAGAGCTTAGCGGAGACTACATGAATACAACTCGTGAAGGCTTCTTATTAGCTCACAATATCAGTTCTTATTCCTTAACGGCTGTTGCAAAGGAAGCAAAGGAATTAATGACAGAAGGTGGAAGCATCGTTACTTTAACCTACCTTGGCGGAGAACGTGCTATTCAGAATTATAATGTAATGGGTGTTGCTAAAGCTTCTTTAGATGCAAGTGTCCGTTACCTGGCGGCTGACCTTGGTAAACAAGGAATTCGTGTTAACTCCATCTCTGCTGGCCCAATCCGTACTCTGTCGGCAAAAGGAATAAGTGACTTTAATTCAATCCTAAAGGAAATCGAAGAAAAAGCACCTCTAAGAAGACCGACTACACCAGAAGAGGTTGGCGATACAGCAGTATTCTTATTTAGTGACCTATCACGCGGTATTACAGGAGAAAACATTCACGTAGATTCCGGTTACCATATACTTTAATAATAGCAGGTGTACGCAACCGGCGCTCGCTTTTAGGTGGGCGGGTCGGAAGTCTGCTGGGTCGCTTTTACCACTGGAGTCTCGTACCTATGATTCCCATCAAAATAGCTGTTAGAGCCAATTAAAAACCCGCTTCTATTAAGAGGCGGGTTTGTGTGATTGTAGAATTAGGATAACAATATTGATAACAATATTCTTATATATTCTTTCTAAATCGTTTTTGATGGGGGGATAAAGCTTGCTAAGGCCAATAATTTTTCAAGCAAAAAGAATTGAAAAAAATGTTATTGCCTGTAAAAAAGTTGCCGTTGAACTTAAACTGCAGATGACTTCAAATTCAAGAATATAGAAGGTCTAAATAATAGGCTCTTTTCGTAAAGGTTTGTTTTTATATAAAAGCAAAAATAGACTAGCCTTCCGCAGGTAATCCGAGAGCCTCATCGGTCGTTGAGATTGCTTCAGTAAATCAGCAGGCACGAAGAAAATGCGAATGTATTTTCGTGATGTCTCGCCTATTTTTTACTCACAGTTTCTTCAATTTGCAGCGATCTTTTAGAAAAGAGACAAATAATAAAACTAAAAAAGTGATCCTAGTAATTTGTTTTGGAATCATCTTTTTATGTTTTTGGTCTCCAGGGAGGCAATGGACTAATCTCCTCTTTTGATATGTTTCTATTTGAGTCTTCGATATCAATTTTAAACAGAGACATATTAAGAGTAAGTTTATTTTGTTCGGTTTTTCGAGAGCTTTTAAGTTAACAAGAGGAAAAACGGAATAGGGCGCGTTATTAAATAACTGTAATTTTTTTAACTGAAGGTTGTTAAGGAAAGAAATTGATTCAATACAATAGTTTTTAATAATTCTTGTATCATTTATTTCATTCTATATAAGGAATCCTGATGGTGGCTGAGGGCTAATTGCGTATCATTAAATAATTCCATGTACTTTAAATGCAATTTAGAATCCACTTATTTCACCTCTTTACTCTTCGTCATTAAATTCCTCAATATCAAAAGGCTTTTCATCAGCTATTTTATCTTTCAGAGAGAGTAGTGTTTCAAGTTTTTTTAGTAAAAGCCACTCTTTCATTATTACAGAATTAATTATCCTATTTACTGAGTAATTAAAAGCGATGATATCCTGGTTTGAAGGTGCTGTTGGGAAATCCAGATTTTTTCCGACAAATGCATTAATTTTTTCAGCTTCAGAAGAAATTAATTATAAAATATCCGGAATCAACACATCTCATTATCCCTTAACGTTAATGTTTCTAACATTATATGACCAGTTTTGCAGGGAAGTATAGATTTACTTTTATCTATACAAAAAATTAGGGAGCATGACGGCTTAAGGAAACATTGAGGATAATTAAAGAACCCAATCGTACCTTTTCTCATATTATATTTATGATTTTGAGGGAGGGTAGCCACATGAAGGAAAGTAAAAAAATAAAAGCCATAATTCCAATGCTATATGTTTATCAGCCATTTATGAAACCGCCTAAAGCACAAATGCAGAACAGCTATAAAACCTTAACAAATGGAGATGATGTACCGAAGAAGCCGCCTGGAAAAAAACAAGATATTGAAATCGAAAACGAAATTGAGAAAAAAGATAATGATGTTAAAGAAAAGGATTTAAATGAGCTTGTGTTCAATTCGAATGCGGAAAGTAAGGAGCCCAGCTATGAAGCTGTTTTAGATTACGCCGAAGTACAAGGTAAAAAAATAGAGGGAAATATAAAGGAGGAATTTATAACTAAAGAAAAAGATGGGAAACAAGAAAATGATAAAACAACTTCTATGAATAAAACTAACTTTCGTAATTTGGACTTAAAGGGAAAATGCGAATATATGAAGATCATTCCATATCCAGTTGCTAAAATTCGTTATATTTTTATTACAAAGGATAAACAGTACCTAGGATACTTTATTTCTAAGATTGAAGGAGACTTGCTTATCCATAGTATTGAGACAAAGGAATATTTGCGAATTTCGTATGACTCTCTGATTGATATAACAATAAATGGTCTTTAATTCTTTTGGGTAAACCTATTCAATTGTCAAGAAAACGAGTTGATTGAAAAATACTATTCACCTTTATAAAATAGTCCTTTATTCCACCATTATTGGCGGGATGAAGGGCTATTTTTGCTGTTTTGGCAATTTACGGTCATATAAGCGTGTTCCCGTGACTAGCCATATTGTGGTACCTGGTGGACAACCTCATTAAAACGTCCTAAAAAATGATTCTATGTTGAAACCGTATTCTGAGGATATTTAATCCTTGACTGGATCTTCAATGGGGTATCCAAGAAACCAATGATAAGCATTGTTCATCTGAATCTCTTGTTCCATCTTATGTTCTAAGCTGATAATGAAAAAATAGGGTAAAACCAATATATCTTCAACTTCCTTTTAAAAAAATTCTCTGGTATCAGATGATCAATAGAAGCAGTCACTTGTTTTCCGCGATTATTCCTGTTAATTCCCTTCATTCTAATCGTATCCTTTACAACACTTTTATTCATCTTTAGGGATATGAACGCAAAAAAGGCTGTTGATTTTCAACAGCCTGGAGGTTTACATTTGTAATCCTCATTTTGCTAATTACTTCATCATGATGTCATTACAGCGTCTAAGCAAGTTACACCACAGAAGCAATGCAGGTCCATGGTTATACAGACACCTGTACGTTTAAAGATTGTTTCATCTGGTAGATCTTTGATTTGATCACAAGGATCATCAAAGTCCTCCCCAGGGTCTTGATTAGTAGTTAATAACTCCAATGTGGCACAGCAATCATCATCTACTGAGGTTACTCTGAAGAAGAAAGTCTGGAAACATTTAAGCTTGACTTTCCCTCCATTTCCCCGTGATTTAAGTTTGACACCCGTTGCCTTGAAAGGGTCACATCCACAATACAGAATAAGTGGTATTGTATCTAAATTTGTTGATACTGGTGAAATTCCATTTAATAATTCATCAATGGATTTCTCACAGCTCGTATTACAACCAGAAACTGTAGGAGATACTTCTTCCTGAACATCAGCAATCCTTCGAAGTACTGTGCATACACAATTGTCACCACTATGTGATCCATGACTTCCACAAACCATGTTTTCCACTCCTTATATTTATTTTAGACTTAATGTCCTTAATAGAATATGAGGGCGCTTTTTTTTGGTGTGGGTATTAGTCTATTTTACTGAAAAGGCGTTTTCTAAATGGAAAACTTAAAGTTTTTACTGCTTGATTATTACACCTATCCAATCTTAATTGATTTGCATAGGATAGAAGGAATAAAGCAATCTTGCAAGGGATAGGTTTGTTTGAAAAGGAGGAGAAGTATGGATAGTTGGTTTGATTTTATATTGTTGGTTTTTGCCAGCTTACGTTTAACCCGTCTGATTGTTTATGATAAAATAACTGAATTTATTCGAAGTCCCTTTCATTCTATTATTGAAGAGGCAAATCCAGACGGGAGTACTGAAACCTTTATCGAAATAAGGGGCAATGGAATTAAATACTGGATAGGAGAGCTATTAAGCTGCCATTGGTGTACTGGATTTTGGTCAGCATTAACACTTTATCTTGCGTATAAATTTATTCCAACTATTTCATTACCCGTTATCACAGTTTTTGCCATTGCTGGATGTGCATCTTTTTTTCAGTATTTTTTAACCAAAGAATAATCTATATAGAAAGGATAATTTATAAATGGAAGGATTCGAAAAGGAAAAAGCAAAAGAATCACAAAATCAGGCGAACGAAAATAAAAAAGTTCGACCGCAATATATGAAGAGGCGTAGAAAAGCTGGTGGCTGTGGCTGCGGAAGAAAAACAAAATAGAACATGAGAACACTCATCATCTAAAACTGATGGGTGTTTTCTTTTTAAGATAATTTCTTTAAAAAAATACATATAACTGCCTGAATTGTTGAATTATAAAAGTACAAACCTGCAGCCGATTGCATGGGTTTATTTTTTGTTTACATAAGAGAGGGTCAGGGATGGTGAAAAGTTTGAAAAAATATTATTGGCAAATCAGTATTACGGTGTTTATGGTTTTTTTCCTGGCAGGCTGTGGAGCGGACAACGGGAACGAGAGCAATAATGCTCTTCTTAATGCAACAAATCCGAAACCCCTAAATATCGCAGCAAAAGGGAAAGATAACGCAGAAACGATAAAGAAAGATGTTAGCTCAATGTCTCAGATATACGATGTTGCTGTTATTGAAGGAAAAAAGGATACTCTTGTTGCTTATAAGGTAAAGCATATGCATAGGTTTCGGATGAAAGCCATAGAAAAAGAACTCAATAAAAGACTTGAGAAAAAATATCCAAAAGAAAACTTCACTGTTTCAAGCGATTATAAAGTATTTCTTGAGGCGGTCAGGCTAAAAGAGCGAATCGATAAAAAAGGCCTTCCAAAAGATAAAGCCGAAAAGGAATTGAAAAAAATTATTAAGCTGCAGACGGAAATGACATAAGGGGGAAAGAGTATGGGAAACAAGCAAAAAAAATTGACACCTGAACAGCAGAAATACCAGCAGCTGCAAAAGAAGCATGAATTAAAGAGACCTGTATTAAAAAACTGTATAAAAGCATTTTTGGTAGGTGGGCTTATTTGCCTGATTGGCCAGGCAGTCACTTATTTTTTTATTTACTTTTTCAATTTTACCGAGCAGACGGCCGGAAACCCTACTGTTGCCACAATGGTATTCTTTTCAATGCTCTTAACCGGTTTTGGCGTATATGACCATATTGCACAATTTGGGGGTGCAGGAAGCGCAGTCCCTGTAACGGGATTCGGAAATGCTGTTATATCCGCGGCTATTGAGCATCGGACAGAGGGTTTTGTTTTAGGTGTTGGTGGCAATATGTTTAAGCTTGCCGGTTCGGTTATCTTATTTGGTGTCTTTTCTGCATTTGTAGTTGCGCTTATTAAAACATTATTGGTTATGTGGGGGGTTTTGTAATTGTTAAAGGGGCATCAAACCTGGGTTTTTCAAAACCGTCCCGTAATAGCTTCTACGGGTGTATCCGGTGGACCCTTCGAAGCAAATAGCCGTTTGGCTAATGATTTTGATGTTTTACATGAGGATTTGTGGATGGGACAAGATTCATATGAAAAAGCTCATCGGGTTTTAATGGAGGAGGCTCTGGAAAAAGCTCTTGAAAAAGGGGGCTTACAAAAAGATAAAGTGCAATTCCTTTTGGCAGGGGATTTAATTAATCAGATTACGCCATCCAGTATGGCAGCAAGGACTATGCAAATTCCCTATTTCGGTCTATTTGGTGCCTGCTCTACTTCCATGGAGGGGCTTGCGCTGTCTTCCTTCATTATAGATAATGCTGGAGCAGATTATATACTCACAGGAGCTGGAAGCCACAACTCTGCTGTTGAAAAGCAATTTAGATATCCAACTGAGTATGGAGGGCAAAAGCCGCCAACCGCTCAGTGGACAGTTACAGGAGCAGGAGCGGCACTCATTACTAAGAATGACGGGACGTTCAAAAATCCGGTTACTACTTCCGCCACAATCGGGAAAGTGATTGATATGGGATTAACGGATCCGTTTAATATGGGCGGGGCTATGGCACCCGCTGCAGCTGATACCATTCAAGCCCACTTCCGGGACATGCAAATTGAACCAAACTATTATGATTTGATTGTTACCGGGGATTTAGGGAAAATTGGCCAGGAAGCCACCTATGAAGTTTTAACAAAAAGCGGCCTCCAAATTGATAGAGAAAAGTTTCAGGATTGCGGATTACTTCTTTATAAAGAGGATCAGCCCGTCCAGTCAGGAGGCAGCGGTGCTGGTTGCTCTGCAACGGTTCTTTACGGCCATCTTTTAAATCGGATGAAGAATGGTGAATTTAAAAGAATTTTAGTTTGTGCCACTGGAGCATTGCTTTCACCGCTGACCTTTCAGCAAAAGGAAAGCATTCCGTGTATTGCTCATGCTGTTTCCATTGAAATGCAGGGAGAAAAGGGGTGAAGCTATGCTTGCTATGTTTTTTTGGGCATTTGTAATTGGCGGATTAATCTGTGTGATTGGTCAGCTGCTAATGGATGTTGGAAAATTAACACCCGGGCATACACTTAGCTTATTGGTAGTAGTGGGAGCGGTGTTGGATGGGCTGGGCCTATATGAACCATTGGTGGACTTTGCTGGAGCTGGAGCAACTATCCCCATTACAAGCTTCGGAAACTCCCTGGTGCATGGAGCACTGCAGGAAGCACAGCGGCACGGTATAGTAGGGGTCCTGACAGGCATGTTTGAGGTAACAAGCTCAGGTATTTCTGCGGCCATCGTTTTTGGATTTATAGGAGCATTAATTTTTAAACCAAAAGGATAAAAGCACCAAGCAAAAAGGGGTTTACTAATTGGGCTGTTAACTAAAACAAACTTAGGTAGCTCGCCTATACACATATATGTACTTCCTCATATGTTGGTAAAGAGAAAACCAAAGTGAGGTGACTGCATATGTTCTGGGGCTGTGGTGGTGGCTACGGATACGGCGGCTATGGATACGGTGGAGGATATGGTTCCACTTTCGTTCTAATCGTCGTATTATTCATCCTCTTGATTATTGTTGGCGCTAGCTTCTATTAATCCTTAATAGCGGCAGTTTGCCAAAAGAAGGGCTGTACACATGGTACAGCCCTTTTCTTATCACACTTTTTTTGTTCCTTCATACAATAAAGTAGTTTATGAAGGAGCGTGATCACTAAATGGATAATGGATTTTTTAAAAATATTGAAAAGAAAACCGGCGTCAATATGAAGGATATCTTTGAGCTGGCTAACTCCTTGCAGAGTGCGAACTTTAAGGATGAAAAAACGGTAAGGAATGTAATCCGCAGGGTTTCTCAAATTGCCAACAGACCTGTTGCCAAGGAAATGGAAGATAAGATTGTTCAGTCCATCGTAAACGATGGTAAACAGCTTGATTTCAATACAATCTCACAAATGCTTAATAAGAAATAACAGAAGGGGACCCAGATTATTGGTCCCCTTTCACTTTGATATTCAAATTCCCTTTTCTCGCCGGTACCTTTAAAATAGGCTGCAAAAAGCGGGAGCGGTTTGCTTTCTTTCCTCTTCTATTCTCAGGAACGGAAATAAATAATTTTTCTTTTGCCCTGGTTACCGCCACATAGAGAAGTCTTCGCTCTTCCTCAAAAGGCTTGGTATCCCCATTGCGGTAGCTTTCTAGTGCATAATCATGAGGCAGGCTTCCATCAACAGCCCCTAAAACATAAACAGTGTTATATTCAAGGCCCTTGGAGCGGTGGATAGTGCTTAAGGTAATTGCCTGATCAAAATGCTTGGCTAATTTTTTTATTTCTTTATTCATGGCCGACATATGCTCCGCATGCTCAAGCAATCCCTGAATGGAATCAAAGTTTCTCGCAGCTACCTTTAAATCTTTTACATCGTCAGAACCCTTATCAAACATATTGCCTTCATTTCCTCGTTTTTTTAAGTAATCCTGGAAACCTATCTCTTTGTCGATTGCCTCAATTGCTTCAAGAGGTTTTTTATGCTTAAGAGTACGAATAATACTAACCGTTTTCTTTAACTTTCTTTCCTGAAAAGCATGTCCTGTTTTCAGGTGAAGTAAAGCTTCCAGAAAGCTGCAGTCTTGAAGGATACTTGAAGCCTTTATGTCACTAAGAGCATTTTGCTTTAGAAATAACGGCGCCATAATGTATGGAAGGGCAGTCTGGTCATCTTCATTTAGGCTTAATCGCAGAAAGGACAGAACGCTTTTTACAATACGCCTTTCATAAAAGGATTCAGAATCCTGATCAAGCTTAAAAGGAAGAGAAGAGCTTGCCAGCCTTTCAAATATGGATCTGGCACTAGAATGAGTACGAAAGAGAATCGCAAAGTCACCAGGATTGGCACCTGCCGCTATTCTCTCCTGAATATCTGTTACAATCATGGTCGCCTCTTCCTCTTCATCATAAGGAAAGAAAAGGACGGGCTGGTGACCCGATTCAAATTGCGGTTTCATTTTTTTCGCACGGCGCAATTTATTTGCCGTAATGATATGGTTTGCAGCAGAGACGATTTCATTGGAGGAGCGATAATTTTGATCGAGAAGGGCTACCCTGGCACCAGGAAAGTCTTTTTCAAACTCCAGAAGGTAGGAGGGATCGCTTCCCCGGAAGGAGTAGATACTTTGATCATCATCTCCAACGGCACACACATTTTTGTTTTTGCCAGATAAAAGCTTAATTAATTCATATTGAACCTTGTTGATATCCTGGAATTCATCAATTAAAAAATATTGGATTCTATTTTGATAATTGTCCAAAAGCTGCGGAGAATCCTTAAAAAGCTGATAACAGCCTAGAAGCATATCATCGAAATCAAATAATCCTTCACGCCTTTTATAGTCTTCATACTTTTCATAAAGGAAGACAGCTTTTTCTTCCCAATCAGTAGTAGGAGTAACATCAGCAGGGAACTGCATGGAGTTTTTCCAGAATCCAATCTGCTGAAGGACAAGGTCAAAGGCAAATTCCTTGTCGGACAGATCGAGTGCCTTTCCAGCCTCTTTAATAATTTTTTCTTTTTCCCATTCTCTTTTTAATAATTTATTTGAAGCCCATTGTTGAGGCTCATGAAACATAAGAATACGATAAAAAATACTATGAAAGGTACCAGAAACCAGACGATTTACCTTTCTGATGTCCAAACCAGGATAGGTTAACAGCCGCTTTTTCATTTCGGCTGCTGCCTTTGTTGTGAAAGTAACAAGGATCATCGAGCCAGGATCAATTTTCAAAACTTCAAGCATGTATGCAGTCCTTGCAGTTAGCACCCTTGTTTTCCCGCTCCCCGCCCCAGCCAATACCAGCAGCGGGCCATTTGTATCCATAACCGCTGACGCCTGGCTGCTGTCCAGATTTACTCCTGTTTCTTTGAGCAGCTCCAAATACATTGGTACTGAATCAAGAGTGGTATTAAGATTCTTTTCGGGTAGAGTGAGGCTAAGCGAAATACGCTTCGCAGGCTGAAAAAGGGAAGGGGACATTGGTTTTTCTTCCGTTATCGATCTGGAACGCGGCAGCGTAAAGCCATTATGTTCAGAAGAGAGTTCCCTGTCTGCTGGTGGCGGCGCTACAGCTTTTTCAGGCTCTTTGCATATTTTATCTTTTGAAATCATATGAAAAAAGCAGGGGAGTTTTTCAATTCCTAGATAGAGTGTCATATTTTCATGACAAACGGGACATTGAAGTTCTCCGTTTTTTCCTGCCAGATATATTTTTTGAAATTGAGAACGATCAAGCAGATCTAAATTAATTAGCCTGCCGTTATATAAAGCGGTTTTCATACTTTTTCCCTCATTTAAAATAAAAAATCACACAAAGTCTATCTTAACAAAATTTCTGGCAGCCTGAAAGCATCTTTAGGTTTATTTCCCTTTCAAGCAGGGTACATAAACAGCGAGTAACATACGAACTATATAATAAAAAGAGAACTGGGGTGCGGAAAATGGGATATATTGCTCCTATCAATCAATATGAATATGCACAATATCAAAATAGAGAAATAGGTGTCTCCTACGACCCGTATAAAATAATTCCGGTTGCACGCATAGCACCACCACAGAAGAGGGCGGCCCTTGCGGATACTGAAGTGGCTCCGGCCCCATTTTTTATAATGCCGGAAAAACCCTCAAAGAAAGCTGTTAAGCAAGAACGGGTTCAAAAGCTATATGGAGAAATGACTGGACGCGGCAGATTGTTTAATGAATCAGTATAACTAATTAATCCTAATAAATAAAAGCTCTTTTCCAGGTGAGACAGGAAAAGAGCTTTTTTAATGGATAGGAAAGTATAAAGTTTTACCTATTATATTGTCTAGCTCCAGCGCTAAGCGAGTTTTCATCTCTGTGGGGCTTGCGCTTTTCTTAATATACTCTTGAAAATCATAATTGTTTAATCATGGTTTTATGAGGGATCCCAGCATCCATAAACTCCTCGGATACCGTTTCATATCCAAGCTTGCTGTAAAAAGGAATCGCATGAGTTTGAGCATTGAGCTTCAGTTTCTTGATTCCGTTTTCCTGTGCATATTCCTCGATTGCATTCATGACAGCTTGGCCTGCACCATTTTGTCTTTGCTCTTTTAGAACGCAGATACGCTCTACCTTCCCGTATCCATCGGTAACACGGAATCTGCCAGCTCCCGCAGGGAAACCGTCCTGATACAGAACAAAGTGAGTGCAGTCATTTTCATATTGATCAATTTCTTCTTCGGCAGGCACATTCTGTTCTTCTATAAATACTGTTTTGCGGATTGAAAATGCGTCCTCCAGTTCCATCCGGTTTGCTGCGATTTTAACGTTCATTGATGTTATACTTCCTTTCCCAGACGGAATGTTTCATATACAGTCCATTGACCGTTTTCTAGCTGATAAAGCAGGTGGAAACGATCAACGGTTTCTTCGTGTTCCATGTTTATCATACGCAATGATCCATATACATCGGAATGTTCATCATCGGAAAGGTCCTGTCCGATCGTAATATGCGGTACAAATGCATAACCATTTGAATCATCAATTTTTAATTCTCCGTTAATTTCCTGGTGAAGTTTCTCAAGGAAAGATGATGGCTCTACCTTAAGATAAATAACATTATTTGCTGGATAAAAAGAACTGATTTTTATTGTTTTTAATGTAAAAGGATTATGTTTTTCTGAAATAGTCTGCAGTTTTCCGGCCAATTCCCGTGCTTCTGTATCAGTTGCATCAAAAGAACTTTTTAAGGTCAAGTGAGGAGGAATTAAGGCATAATGTGAATCATATCTTTTTCGGTAGGAATTAGCTTTATCCTGTAGCGATTTTGATGGAAAAATTACAACACCATACTTCATACATTTACCTCCATTAGTTGGAATTACTTCTTTTATTATAGATTAAATAATTTCAGAAGAAAAAAACGGCTCTTTTGGAAAAGGCTTTCATATTATTATAACAAATTTCTGAAATAAATTAACTTATTTGCATATTGGGTTATCTAAAAGCAGCAGTTAAAACATTTTCTTCAAAGCGCGTTTTAAATCAGGCTGCCAATGCTTCCACGTATGATCCCCTTCAAATTCCTCATAAAAATAAGGAAAAGGACGGCTTTTTAAAAGATCGGCCAGCTGTCGATTTGGTGTGAGGAAATCACTGATTTCTCCGGAAGTAGTTTTAACATCTGTTTCCTTAGTTCCAATAACATGGTAAATATCAAGAAGCTGGGGTTCACTAAAGGCTGTTACAGCATCCACAACTTTTTCATCCACATAAGGAGATTGGAGGAGTACCTTGCCAAATGTATGCGGATACTGAAGTGCTGTCATTAGGGAGACAGTGGCTGCCAAAGAATCACCAATAAGAGCCCTTGTGGATCCCATATGATAGGTAGGAAATTCACTGTCTAAAAATGGGACGAGCTCGTGTGATAAAAATCGAGTATAAGAATCCTGCTGATCTCCGTCCGGGTGATACTTCCTGCGCCGATCCTTAACATTTTTATAAGGGATTCCGGCAATAATGATATTTTCAATTTCATGTTCATACAGGAGTTCGTCAGCTATCCTTCCTATTCGGCCAAGCTGAAAATAATCACGTCCATCCTGAGCAATAAGAAGCGAATACTTATAAAGCGGAGAAAAATTGGCCGGCAGGTATACCAGGACATCCATTTTCTCTCCCAGGGCTTTACTGTCAATGGTAATCTCATTAATGGTTCCTCTTGGAAACTCCATTTAAACTCCCCCGTTTCTGGCTTGAATCAATTTATTTTTATATTTGAAGTTTATCATAAGTGGATAAGAAAAGCTTTTTGGAAAGGAGGAAGGATTTTTAGGAGATACTTGGATATGGATAGCAGAAGACCGAGATGAGGGAGAGAAGTTTAATGAATCACTCGCATGGCAGCTTTTTAAGATTTAAGAAGTATTACTCTGGAGATATTAAATTATATTCAAGATGAATTAACGATGTTGTTCCAGAGGGATTTAATAATTCTATCAGATGGAATGCAGGTCACATCTTACCTGACCAATACTTATAGTCCGACCATAAAATCATGATGTAATACCATTAAAAGAGTTTTCGGCATTCTTGGATGCGGAACTTCCCCAAAGAATTGGAAGAATCTTGACTCAGTGCCCTCAATGGAAACGATTAAACAACTCATGGAGGAACAGCCAGCGTTATTGATAACCACTTAGAAGAAAAACTTCTTTCTCCATCCTAGCATGGTATCACTACAATGGGAGATGTCTTTGCTAGAACACTTATCACGAAGGTATGCATACGGGTACTTTAATCGCAATGAAAAGAAAACTGCGACCGAACATCCAGTACACGAGATAGCTTTTAATGAAGCAAGCGTTTTTCAGGCATAACGGATAAAAAATTGTCTAAGCGGAAGGTCCTGACCTGGTGGCGTAAAAGACAATAAGCTCTTACTGTATTATTGTTTATTTCCTTTATAATCATTTTTCTCTGGGAAATCTCCTGCTTTTCAGAAAGATAAATGACCTCAAGCGGCAATTTTTCCTCAAGGGAACGTAAAAGTAATCCATTCATTGATTTATCACTCCTTTGTTACTATTATATACGAACAAACGTTCCTTATTCAAACAAGTTGAATTTTATTTTAGGTTAGGAAAATACTTCTTAAGAAATCTAAATAATAGACACGAAGAAAAGAAAGGCAGGAAAGCTATTGACTTTCTAACCAATTCAAATATAATTATTTATGTACTAAATAAGCGATCTGATAGTTCAGCGGGAGAATACTTCCTTGACAGGGAAGGGGTCGGGGGTTCGAATCCCTCTCAGATCATCGAGAAAACGTTGATTTAAAGCCATTCTTGCTAAATGTGAGAGTGGCTTTATTCATGTCCGTTTATAAAAAGTAACGAAAAAGTAACATTCGATTTTTAAGTAACGATACTCATAAGCTGAACATTTGATCTAATTTATTTGCAGCTTCTTGTTGCATTGTAGGTAACACATGAGAATATGTGTCGAGCGTTACTTTTATGTTACTGTGACCAAGACGTTCTGAAATTACTTTTACGTTAACTCCATCTTCGAAAAGTAGGGTTGCATGTGTATGTCTTAAATCATGAAAACGAATAGCTGGAACATCAGCTTTTTTAATTAATGGATTAAATACTCTTTTTCTTATGTTTGCTCCATTAAGAGGTGTTCCCATTGGAGTACAGAGTACTAAGTCATTATCAATATAAGATTGTCCCAATTCAGCTTTTTCTTTTTCAATTAGGTCTTTATGTTCCTTTAGTTTTTCAATTAGTGATTGAGATAACACAATTGAACGATCGCCAGCGGAAGTTTTAGCACCTACAAAAAATTGATTTTTATTATGAGCCAATACTTGTCTAACGGTTAATTTATTTGTTTCAAAATTAATATCCTTCCATCTGAGTCCAAGCAGTTCACCTTGTCGCATTCCGCTCATTAAGGCCAACGCAAACAAGCTGTATAATCTATCCTCTTTAGCAACTTCTAAAAATTTATTTACTTCTGCTTTCGTCCATACCTGCATTTCTTTTTTCTCGTCTTTAGGAAGAGTGGTTCCTTTTGCTACATTTTTAATTATTAAGCCTTTAACTACAGCATATTCTAATGAATTGCTGACAATATTAAACACCTTACGAATTGTAGATGCAGAATAGCCTTGGTCATGTAAAGTATTAATGAAGTTATCTACATGCATACTATTTAACTTTGCTAATGGAACATCCTCAAAATAAACAAGAATATATTTATCAATTAAAATTTGATACGTATCGCTTGTCCTAACACTTTTTTTCTTAATATTAGTAAACCAATCAGAAATAAACTCTTTAAAGGAAGACCTGGACGGTTCAATATATGTTCCTTTATTCAAAGCATTTTGAGTTTCAGCAAGGTAAGCTGTTGCTTCTTTCTTCGTTTTAAATCCACTTTTCTTTTTCTGCTTTCTTTTTCCGTTCTCACTCAATTCCAACATAACCATATATTTTGTTTCGCCTTTGGTTGTCTTGTATTTATGAATTGATCCAGCCACTATTGTCTTCACCTTTCTTTGTTGAAATATTTAAGGACTCAGATAAACCCCTTCGAGAAATTTCTTTTTCTAACTGATTACCTAAAGATAAGGTTGTTGCTAAGTCTTCAGTATTCTTAATAATTTCATGGACTCTTTCAACAATCACTTTGTTTGCTTGTTCCCGAAGTGAATCATGTAATTCATTAATTATGGTTTCTGCTTTATTTGGATTGAAATCAAGTATCACCTGTAAAAACTTATTTACCTCAATTGTTTTCTTCGTTATTGACTCTCTTTTTTCCTTACTACTTCTTTTTATAAAAACCACATCATTATCAGGGGTATTTAAAGATTCTCTTAATTCTTTTATTGATTCCTCGAAATTAATTTGTAACTCCTCATTTGAAGGAGGATAAATACCATAGTTTCTTAATAATTCGTCACGTTGACTTTCTGCTACTCCTAATATTTTTAGCAGTGTCCAAGCAATCCTATAATCAGGATTTTTATTTCTACCCTTTTCAATCTGACTTATATAAGCTGCTCCCTTATTAACCAGCTTAGAAAGTTCCCTAGATCCTATCTTCTGATTTTCCCTTAAATCCCTAATAACTTCCCCAAAGGATAACTTCTTTTCCATGTAATCCACCTATCTTCATTTTGTATCATAATCATATCATCAAACACCCAAAAAATAAAATAGTGAATTATGAAGAAAAAGTGTTTGACATGATACAATATTGTATTATATGATACAGTTACATGATACAGAAGTGGAGGTGAAATAATGTTAGATAAGCAGGTACTTGATGTTGAAGACATTCAAAATTACTTAGGTATTAGTAGGACAAAAGCTTATGAATTAGTAAATTCCGGTCAATTTCACATAGTTAGAATTGGTCGATTAATAAAGGTTGCTCGTCCAGTTTTTGAAGCTTGGTTAAATGGAAACGAGTAATTTCATATATACATAACTTAAAATCTCAAAACATATGTCCTTGGAAATCTAATAAAAGGGTGAATCCAATGTCAAAAACATTAAAGCTAATGGTTGTAAACGAATTGGATAAGCAGCGTGGTTTGTCACAGTATTATGCAGAAATTGCAGGTTATTCAAGTAGTTCAGCATTCAGGAAAGTCCTTTTGGATGAGGAAAAGGAAATTGAAAAATTAGATGGTTTTATAAAAGTTGTTCAATTACTGTTTCCTGATGATTATCGTTTATTACTCAACAATTTTGCTAAAAAATTAAACCCTGACAAGATCACTGCAAGGATGATGCTTGAATATGCTACTCTGTACCATTTTGATGATTTGAAAACTATCATTCTTAAAAACTTCAAAAAAAGTACTAAATCAGAAACAAAAGAATGGTTGCACGTTTATGAAACTGACCATCTTATTGCAATCGGTAAATTAGGTTTGATTGAAGGGATAAACGAATTAAACTCCAGGAAATACTCCAGAGTTGAAACAAGAGTTTATTCCAAAATTGCTCAGACTTATTGCTATTACGATTGCAGGAACATTTGCATGATAAAAGCTGCTTTAAAGGAAGTTGAGGATGAGGTAAAGCTAATCAAAAATGATTTTATTCGCAATGCATATGAAGGCAGGATATTCAGGATGAAGGTGGATATTAACCTTCACAATGACAAGATAGGTGAATTATTAACATCAGGTTTTCAATTAGAGAATGCTTTACCTCCAACAAGATCATACATATTTACAGATTGGTAATAGCTTCATGTTAAAAAGTTGTGAAAAGTCACTTCATTACTATCGTTTGGCCTTAGAAGATACAACAGAAAAGATTCAGCATGAAATAAATCAAAGTATGAATTTTGCCTATTTACTATGGAATAAACCTGAATATTTTAAACCGGATGGAACCTTGTCAAATGAATTGTTTTTCTATATCAGAAAGAGTAATAAAAGCGAAGCATTGCGAACCATACAGAAGATAGATTTTAACAGCCTCACAAGTCACAGGAAAGGTTTTCACTGTTTTTATTCAGGATTACTCCACAATGACCAATTGCATTTCTATGACTCTATAAAGTGGTTTAACAAAAGTGGAGAAAAGTTCTATAAACAGTTACCTATTTTGGAATTAAAGAAAAGAGGAGTTAACGATTTAATTCTTAATGCTTTGAGTTCTTAATCTCAAAGGCTTGAAAGGAGGTGATATTACATGAGAGTAGTACGAATTATTGTTGCTGTTGCTTTGTTGGCTAGTGGTGTATTTGCAGCAAGCCAAGTAAGCACTAAAGAATCTGCTGATACTGGAACACCTCAATATGATCCAGGAGGCGGTGGAAGAATCTAAAACTTTTTAACTTAACAACATGATTTACATAAAAACTAAATAAGGGGGATTCAATGTGAATCTCCCTTTAAATCAAATAGGAGTAGATCATTCATGAGCATTGTACAGTTGGATTGCGTTCGATTAGAAAAACAATATAAGAAATTCTACATACAACAACCAGACTTATCAAAGGACACTGTTTACATACATAAGAAACACAATCGGGATATTCGGAAGGAGTACACTGCAGCATGGATTAAGTTGCTCAGTAACAGTATCAAATAAAAAGAGCAAAGCAACGGGGGAAAGGGTTAAAAGTGGGATCTGGCTTTGCTCTTTTTATCAATTTATCCTTTTTGATTCAGCTTGAAACATAAAAAAGGAACCATTTAAGGTTCCGGAAAATAGGTAAAGCATCCACTTAATGAGTGTGTTGATTAACTTTATCTTCATAAATAATTTCTTCAATATCTAAACTCTGGACACTGTTCATATAAACCACAGAATATGATTTCCATTTCTTACTTTTAATATCATGTATCCTACCTGGAAAGACTATAAATTTTTGCGAGTTAATATGAGCCAATAAACTGTCAATGTCTTTAGATTCAAAAGTTTTATTATAGGAACCCTCATCAGAACAATAAAAAGTCACAATAAATTTTTTCATTTAGCTTAGCCCCCCTTAACTATTGTCAACTTAATATATTTTGAATAAATCGATATATGAATCTAAATGTGGACTTAAGATAACAAAATTAAAGGAGTAGTGATCATGATATTAACTAAGTCAGATTTTTTCTATTGCTACAATAAGCGACTTTACACCTTCATAAAAGATATAAAAGGGATTGACTATATTGCTGTGGCAAAGCATCCAACAACAGACAGGATATATGCAATATTTCATAAGAATGGTCAGCTTCAGCAAGCAATTGATGATTATAAACTCATTAAGAAAAAGTAGCATGCAAATTTTATGATTTTTACACAAATGAACCACATTAGAAAAGGCTATACATAAGCATCAAATTCAATTCTCTTGATATTTTCCTAAAAGGGTACATAACAGATACAAAAATATTGATATTTACATAATAAGGGTTAGTACTTTTAAAGCAATTTAAATGATAAAAGTAGTGATTTAGGGATGGGGAATACAAAATTAAAAAACTTCTTTGTCCTTAGAGCAGCAAGAGATTGAGTGTGATTAGGTTTATTAAGCCCAATGATATTTTCCTAAAAGGGTATCAATTTTAGTTCTATTTCCAATGAGTAAAATCTCTAAATGGGGATGGAGTTATTAAGTTAATAAATATTTAGTAAGTAAGATAATAACATTACACAATCGTAAATCAAATTTACTCTTGTGAATAAGGAATCTTCCTTGTTCTCTATATATTAATCTATCAGGAGGTAATCTTATGAATTATTCAGTTACATCTATTCGTATTCCTTCACGTTGGTTTGATCAACCTGAAAGGAAAATGAACACGTTTCAAAAAATGGGAGGATATAAAGGTTTTTACCTATATCTTCAACTATACAAGTTTAGAATTCACAATCAAGAAAATGAACATACCTTTATCACCTCTATTTCAATGTTAAGGAAAGAAACAGGCTATACAACTGAGGAAGTATTTAATTTATTGAAAAAGTTAAAGGGTGCAAAAGTTATCAATATTGCAGGTGTATCTAGGTGGGAGTATCTGCTTGATGAAAATGGTAAGCCGATGGAAGAGAAAATTCTACTTATAACTGTTGCTGAATTAGAGTCCTATACTATCTTATCTGATTTTGATAAGACAGAGGATTTTTATATTTGGGTTTCATTCGACTTATTACAACAATATGAAAAAGCTAAATTAGATGAAAAACATTTTGCGTTACATTGTCTGGTTCAGAGGATGCAAAGAGGTAAGGATAATGTTTGTTTCATGGGAATTGAAACAATGGCAGAGGTATTAGGTATAGACAAAGATACAATCAACAGAATGATATTTAATATGAATAGGAATTACTTAATGGTTTCATTCAGAAAGGTAAATAAGAAGCGTGGTAATGCTGGATACAAATATGAGCATATTACATTTGAAGATAACAATAAATATGCAAATGAAAAAATGAATCATTGGGAAGGTTGGTTGTCCAGATATAAGGAAGCTATGGACACAATAACTAATCGAGCCAATTCTAAAGCAAAAAGTAAAAAGAAGCAGCGTGAAAAATTAAAGTCACAAGATGTGACGTTAAAACAAAATAAACAAAAGGAAGTTGAAGAAAAACAGGTTGATATAGTGCAGGGTGAACCAGACTTATTCGATCCTTACTTTGATGAAGACCCTTTTGAAAATGTTGAGGAAAAACATATACATACTCCAAGTAATATAGATACATTTCTTGATTTAGCAAATGAAGGTGGAAATCCAAAAATGATAGAAATAAATGAAGATGCTGAATTAAAAAAGTATCAGGAACAGTACGGTGAAGACTTTGGCAAGCAGATATATGAAACACATAAGAATCATAAAAAATTAATTGAGGAAAATCGAGTTATTGATATTTCATCTATATTTTAATCGAATAAAACATACATAAGCTTCAAAACAATTTAATCTAACAATCGAATCGGAGGTATTAACTAATGACTGATTATAGAAAATCACTAAAAAGTATTCAAGCTAAATTAAAAAAGGAATTACCTATTGATGAAAGGATTCAACTTTTACAACAACTATTACCTGACATTAGGCTTGTTTTCGATAATGAAGAAGACTTTCATTCAATATTTGAATATATTAATAGTTTCTTGTTTAAGCAGCAAAACGGACAAAAGAAAAAGGCTCATCCAAAATATGAAGATACTTATCTTGCAATCGGCCTTTCCAATATCTCTGATTACATTATGGAAAAGTGGCAGGAATGGGAATTAAAAAATCCTTTGCTTGATGAGTATTCGGTTCAATCCAAGTATGA
The DNA here is from genome assembly GCF_058790155.1 of Neobacillus sp. FW104-15D2. Lineage (NCBI taxonomy): Bacteria > Bacillati > Bacillota > Bacilli > Caryophanales > Bacillaceae > Neobacillus > Neobacillus sp. FW104-15D2. The sequence continues at coordinate 2,578 of NZ_JBYTCJ010000035.1, read as the reverse complement.
TTTAAATCGTTTAATGAAAGCAGGAAGCAAGAAAACTATTGTAGGGCTAGATACAAGTGTAGCTGATGATTTTCTTGAAAATGGTGTGAGTGAAACAGTTCTAAAAGGTTGGGAATTTCATGTTGATCAACTGGAACAGAATACTAAATATGCAAAAGACATTTTCAATTTCAGTGAGGATACCAAAAGGGAATTAAGAAAGAAAAAGGTGTTAGAAGGTATTGAAAAATATCCTACCCTTAAAGAACGATACATTGTTTATAAGGAAATGGGTTTGCGTTATGGATTTGATGAAAGTTTATCTCCTGAACAAAAAGAGGAATTAAAGCAGCAGTGGATTGAACACTTCAGCAAAGAAAAGAATCATCCAGCGAAACCTAAAAACAGGTATTATCGACTGTTGAAGGATTATAACAACATTGGATATGAATTAAGTGTCATCCAAAAACAATTATCTAAACAAGTAGAGGTTAGGAAAAATAATCAACCCTTAGAACATTCTGAGGCTGTTCAGGAGAATGCAGGAGCCTTTATTTTAGGAATGGTGAAGTTAGATATTCAAGAGCATGTGAATGGTCTGTTGACCATTCAGAAGGGTAAAAAAGTGGGTGAATATCATCCTCTATACATCATGATAAAGGAAAAGTATAAGAGTGGGGAAGATGAAGCTTTTAACCTTCTTGAGAGTGACTTTATCGAAGTGTTAGAGGTTGCTGATCTGACTAAAATGGATAGAGATATAGTGAATTTAATCCTGGGTAAGCATCAATATAATATCTATACTCAAGGTAATAAAAATCCTTATGAATATATTGCTTTATACATAAACGAAACATATCAACAAAGGAAAACTAAGACAGACATAATGAGAATGGTTGAAAAAGGTATCTCTAAAACAATTGCTAATACATATTCTGATTTAGAAAAAGGCTTGGACATTAAGAAATGTACTTCATGCAGAGTTGAAAAAATGGCTAGTACTAACAATTACGGTGTAGACAAACGTAATAAAAACGGCTTGAAATCCATTTGCAAAAGGTGTGCAGCCAAAAAAGCTAAAAGTAGAAAACGAATTGTTTGACATAGTTAAAATACTTATTGTATAATAAAATATTACTCTAAAAATAAAATATTACATAATAGAACTCTCTAATATATATGAAGAGGTAATACTCTTCACAAGGAATCCCCTTTCCTTAAATTGTTAGTTCAAAAGAAAACATTAATGGACAGTGCCTTTAGCAAGCACTGTCTCTTTTTTTATTCATAATGTCATAAAATATTTTAGATATAAGAATGTTAGGCGGTGAAGGAGTGTTTTAAAGTGAATATGTCGAAGTTGAAAAAGCTTAGACTTCTTAGTGGTATGAACCAGGAAGTTTTAGCTGAGAAATTAGGAGTGAGTCAATCTTATTTGAGTTTACTGGAACGGAATCAAAGGGATATCTCACCTGAAGTGAATCGAAAAATTGAAGAAATTTTTAATTTATCAATTAAATTTATAGATTAATATTCTTGTCGGTATCGGCAGCTATATTGACTGTCGCAAATGTTTGACCTCCGACATTAAAGAAAAGGTTGAATATTAGCTATTAGGTGTTTTGTTCATTCATAGCTAATTATCCTCTCTTGATATATGTTAATTTAATTTAGTACTTACAAGGGGCTGGTGTCTTTACTCATATTGAGTCCAGCCTTTGATTGTAAGTATCAGAAAAAAGGAGCAGAGCAATGGAAAATAAGGATCAAATGTTAGTTACAATGACTATGGCTGAGTTAGATGATATCGTATTTAGGGCTGCTTATAGAGCTTCTAGGAAAGTTGAAAAAGAATTCTTTAAAGGTATTTTACCTTTCTTCGATAAAATGAATGATGATTTTGAACAGTGTGTTATGGGTTTAGATTCAGTTAATTTAAAGTTACAATCTCAAGCAAAGAAGAAAAAGAATGATACAAGATGGAAAAAGGAAAATGAGCGAGAGTATGAATAAGAAATACTGTACTAAATGCTTAACAATCTATGAAGCTACAAAAGAACATTGTAAATGTAATGGCATACTTAAAGATATTGAAATTAATGTTCAAAAATAAGGAGGGGATAGGTTGAAGTTATATAAAGCGTGGAATTGTGATATTTCTATGGATAGTGATGTATTAGTCTATTGGGCAGAAGATGATTATAGTGCAAAGATAATTGTAAGAGAAAATGAATTAAAGAACACTAAAGAATACATATTTGATGATATGCCATTGAATGAAGTGTTAGAGGAAATCGGTACTTATCAAGATGATTTCTTAGTTCACTTAGGAAAAGTTGATTTTGATAATGCAGCTAGATTGTTTTTTGAACAAGTCATGCTTAAAGATTGGACTGTTAAAGAAATCAAAGATATTCCAAAAGGAAAAGATATTTATGTTTGCATTCCTGAATATGTATCCGATATTGAAGAGGTTCAATTGGTTTATGTTGATAAAAATGAGTCTGATCCAATGGAAATCATACATCATGAGATAGCACTAAAGGAAAGCAAAGATGATAACTTTAGGGAGCATTGTTTAAATAATGGAGTAAATATG
>NZ_JBYTCJ010000034.1:0-61150 GCF_058790155.1 Neobacillus sp. FW104-15D2 | reverse complement strand
ATGTGCCGATTTGAGCGTGATAAGTAAAACTAGGGCATCCGCCAAAGGGACTTGGCGAATGCCAAGTTTTTCTAATAACAAAATTGCTAATAAACGATCATCTTAATAAATTCGAACATAAAAACTAGGGAATGCTAATGGGCATCCCCTAGAACGAATGGTTATTTACCATTAGGCCCTAAATACTGATAATCATCTGGATTAATCGGTTTAAATCCTGCAGGTGTGTAAAAACGTAATAAATCTGCATTAACCACTTTATCAGACATATTAAGTTCATTTATTACCTGTTCGTAGATGGATTTACAAGCAGTCTGGTCGATTTTTAAATTCCCTGTGTTTGTATCATAACATCTTCCGTTTATTTGAGTAACTTTGCTTGATACATAATTTCCATTTCGAAATAATGCCCAATTTCGATGCTGTGGTGATAATAAATCTGAACCAAACTCAATATATTTCCTTGTGTCAATTCCCAATAAATGAAGAAGTGTTGGGCGAACATCGACTTCTCCGGCAATTTGATGCTGTATCCCGCCTTTTACTCCGGGTACGTGAATAAATAATGGTACCTGTTGCAGCTTTGCATTAATAACTGGTGTAACTGCAGGAACCCCCAAGACTTTTGCCATCGCTTCTTCATGATTTTCTGAGATTCCGTAATGATCTCCATAAAGGATAATCACTGACTTATCATAAAGCCCATCTTCTTTTAAAGAATCAAAAAACTGTTTAAGTGCTTGATCCATATAATGAGCAGATTGAAAGTAATTATTTACAATGTCATCACCAAAATCTCCAGCAGCGAAGTTAGTATCTCCCGGATCCATTTCAAATGGGAAATGGTTGGATAAGGTTATAAATTTGGTATAGAACGGCTGTTTTAAACCTTCCAGCATTGGGATTGATTCCTGGAAGAAGGGTTTATCCTTCATTCCAAAGTTCTTTATATTTCCTTTAGACGTATCGTAATAAGCTGCATCAAAAAAGTGCTCATAACCTAATTGTTTATACATAACGTTACGATTCCAGAACTCCTTGTAGTTACCGTGGAATACCGCAGTTGTATAATCCCTTTGATGTAAAATCGCTGGTGCGGACTGGTATGTGTTTTTATCCTTATTAATAAATGCTGCACCAGAAGATAAGGGATATAGAGAGTTTTCCATTAAAAACTCAGCGTCAGAAGTTTTTCCTTGTCCAGTTTGATGATAGAAATTATTAAAGTAGAAGGTACTTCCATCATGAGCTAAAGAATCCAAAAATGGTGTTACCTTTTGTCCATTTGGCATTTTATAATCAATCATAAAGTTTTGGAACGATTCCAACGAAACATATATAACATTCATTCCTTTTGCTTTTCCAAAATAGGCTGGATTTGGAACGGAATAATGATTTCTTCTATAACTTTCGACAGTAGTGATGTCACTGCTGCTAGCCATTACCCTCATGCTTGTAAGTTTGATATTTTGTAGAACATCTAAAATAGTAAAGTTATAAGCTCCTAAATACTTAACTAAATAGTTTCGATCAAAAGAACGTGATAATAAATGCGGCCGGTCTTTTTCAGCTAATGCAAGATTAAAGAGAAAAACTCCGATGGCAACTAAAAAAACAAGCTTAAAAGTTTTTTGCTTGAGGGTAGAGGTTTTTTTAAATACCGTTAAAGCAAGAAAGATTAAGATTACCGTATCTGTAAAATAAAAAATATCTGTTGCGTACATTAATGACGCGGCACTGCTTCCTAGACCCTTGGCATTTGAAAAAGCCTGTACAATATCAGGTACGGTGATAAAATCGGTGAAATAGCGATAATAGACAATGTTGGAATACAAAAGAAAGGACAATAAGAAATGAATGATAATCATCCATTTTTTTGTATGGTTTTTAGAAAGTAAAGCGAATCCCAAAAATAGTAAAGCAGAACTGAGAGGGTTAATTGCCAATAAAAATTTTTGTAGACTATCATCAATCCCTAATTTAAATTCCATTTGATAAGACACATACGTTTTGATCCAAAACAGGACTATCGCGATGGTAAAAAAGGCAATGTGGCTTTTTTTTATTGTGTTAAAAGATATAATCTTCTCCATTATGAATCTCCTTTTCCTGAAAACACAATCGAGTAAATATAAAAAACATCTTTATCTGATTTAAAGTAAATTTCAATTAATGTTTATAAATACACCTTATATTATCAGAACAATAACAAAGGTGAAAAGTATTTTGTAAATTAAATTAGCTTTGTAATTTTTCTTTAGATCCGCAAAGAAAGTATTTGGGAAAAGTCTATTATCGTATAACGGTTTGTTTTGTATTTCCGTATTCGTTATTTTAACTTTGAAATTTAGAAACCAAACTTAAAAGTCACTAGCACTTTTCAGAATAAAGTTTTTTTACTCACCAAAGTATTTACCCTTTTTCTCTCATCATAACAATTATCTATAAAAATTAAAAAAAATGCCAGGTGCCTCCCAAAAGAGAAACCTGGCATTTTTTATATAAAAGGGGGTGGGTGATTAAGCATTGCTTGCCCTAGCAACAATTATTATTTTAAGTTATATATATTAACAAACTATAAACAAAGCATTATATTTTTATGAATTTTTAATCCAAACTTATTAGAGAGTGGAATATTAGAACTCACTTATACTTCATATTTGAAAAAGTTAGAAAGCAATTTAATAAATATTTAAGAATTTCTTTAGAGGATTTTTATGAGAGATGGGTATCTTTAACCTGTAGGCCAATATATAAGAAAGAAAAAATAGACCCTAGAAAATTTTTGAATTCAAATGAATGAGAATGGGGAATGAGTGATGGATATTACAAAGGTGTTATTAAACGGGGATGAAATCCCAGTATTCCGAGGAACTTTTAGGTTATCTAGTATTGGCAGTGATGTATCCCTTGAAATAGAACTGGATGTCCACCCAACTGTGATAAGTTTTGCGGAAACTTTAAATTATACTGAAGAGAAGATCACTATCTTTACAAGTGATAATCAAACAATAATTGGTACTTTCGAAATACTTACTGGAAATTCAAGTATTTTATTAGTTGGTAATCCAAAGTTGGTAGAAGGAATAGCCAAAATTTCTTTTGAACAAAAAGATAATAGAAATGCCTCTTTTGAGCTGCAAAAGTATAATTCACTGGATAAAGAATTGAAGTTAAACCAAAAAACAATGCTTATAAACATTATGAAATCATTAATAGAGAACGAAATCCAAGATAAAGGCAACCGTATGTTCATAAATACACTGCTAAAAAAGCTTTTAAATGGAGAAAAATTAAATTCATTCGAGCAATATATCAAAAATGAAATTAGTTACTTTATAGAAGATGCGATGACGAAAAAAAGTCTGTAAAGAGTGCAAGCAGAAAAGAAGTAATCATCAAAGAGATATTACTTTGGGAATTTAACTTTTTAAACAAAGGAGGGATTCTATATGAATCAACCTATTTTAACAATAGTTGTTCCATGTTTTAACGAAGAAGAGGTATTGAGGGAGACTTCAAACCAGTTATCGAAAGTAATAAACGACCTGATAGAAGATTCACTAGTCTCAAAGGAAAGTAAAATTTTATTTGTGGATGATGGAAGCAGAGATAGGACCTGGCAGATAATTGAGGAAGAATGTTTAATTAAAACCTTTGTAACAGGGTTAAAGCTTGCCAGAAATGTTGGACACCAGAACGCACTGATTGCTGGGCTTGAAACAGCTGCAAAACAATCGGATTGTGTAGTATCAGTGGATGCAGATTTACAGGATGATATCAATGTAATACTTTCATTTGTTGAGAAATATTGGGAAGGATACGACATTGTATACGGAGTAAGAGATAAGCGTGATGCTGATACATTTTTTAAAAGAAATACAGCTCTAGGATTCTATCGGTTTATGGATAGGATCGGTATAAAACTTGTTCCTAACCATGCTGATTTCCGGTTAATGAGTAAGCGTGCATTGGATGAACTATTTAAGTATCAAGAGGCAAATATTTTTCTTAGGGGACTAGTCCCATTGGTAGGTTTTAATTCCACTAATGTCTATTATGATCGAAAGGAACGGTTTGCAGGAGAGTCCAAGTATCCTTTAAAAAAGATGCTCGCATTTGCTTTTGATGGGATTACTTCCTTTAGTGTTGCACCCATCCGGTTTGTTACTTTCTTAGGCTTTCTTTCATTGGTTTTAAGTGTTTTTGCTGGAGGATATGCTTTAATACAAGAAATTATAGGTCATACCCAAACTGGATGGAGATCATTAGTTTTATCGATTTGGTTTGTCGGTGGTTTGCAGCTTTTGGGTATTGGAATCATCGGTGAGTATATTGGTAAAATATATAGTGAGGTTAAACGGCGTCCAAGGTATGCAATAGAAATTGATAGATTCTCTTCTAACACCAGGGCAGAGCGTAGTTTAATTCAGAGATGATTTGAAAAAACCAAGACCGCTATATCTTCTCGGACATAGTTTTTAATAACCACTATAAAATAAATACCGAAAGCTTCAATTTATTTAGGTATTTATACTCTTAGCCCTTAGTTGGTTCCTCCTTTGTCAATCTCTGGAGTGGATTTAGTGCTTCTGTCTTTTTGGTTAATATCTCAAATTCCTGCAGAACCAAGACTTTGTTCAAGGTAAAGACCGGCAAAGAAATTTGTATTACCCCATCTTCCTTTGCCAAGCAGCCGAATGCAGCATGCTGTGTAACAATTTGTTTTGCGAGGCTGTTTTCTTTAAGGTTTTCTATATACCTGATCCAAGGCCGAAGGTTTAAAATAATCGAATGCTGAAATAGCACAGATAAAGAGAAAAAAGTTAACGATTTGTAATGGAATCCATATTGTTACAATCTTCATCCTATGTATTAATTTACCACACAAATCGTTGGGATTAATGTGGATATCCTTAGGTAGATCGTTTTCTTCAGGAAAACTTCCTTATTTCTTTTTATCAGACATGTTCATAAAGTAAGTATTTTTTAATTATCTTTTATTAATTCCGTTAAGCATTTTGCTTTGTGAGCCAAAAGTGAGTATATGTTAATTTACTATTTTTCCCGAGTTTCGATAAGACATACGCTACCGATTCTGGCGGAGCACTTATAGATAAATCTATCAGCTATTAAATTAATAATATAATCCCATCCTAACTCATATAAATGATTTCAGGAGGGATGTCTCAATGAACTTAATCAAAAATACTATACTTAAATATACTTCTCAATCCATATTACTAGTTTTATTTATGTTCCTGACTATTTCAATTGTTGTTATCACGAATGTTAAAATAACCTCTCAAGATCTCAATAATTCCATTGGTATATTTAATACAGAAAAACTTTTTGTTCAATTTATTAAATCTGAAAATCATGCCTTTTTTCCTGAAACGGATGAACCTACAATCACACTATCAAGAATTTCAAATATAGTTTTTCAGCTATTCACGGCGATAAAGCCAACCGATGCGAGGACATTTTTAGGAAATGAATTACCTGGGTTAATGCAATATGATACAGAGGTAGTAATCGCTGGAGAAGGAACTAACCTTACGAATCTTCCATACGAATCCTCTCCACCTGCTGAAGTTTTATTAAATGAAAAGAAGGTAGCGGAGGAAAAATTAAATCAGAGTCCCTCAACCGAGGCTCCTGTTACTAACCCGGAACATAAATCAGTATTTATTTATCATACACATAGTTGGGAGTCCTATCTTCCATTATTAAAAGATGCAAAAGTTCCCAACGACGCAATAAGTTCTGATAATAGGGTAAATGTTGTTAGGTTAGGAGAAAGATTAGCAAATGATTTAATGAAAAACAACATAGGTGTGCAGCAGGATAAAACAAATATGACTCAAGATTTAAAGAGTAAAGGGTTGAAAACAACACAAGCTTACTCAGAATCACGGAAAATTGTTCAGGAAGCAGCAGCACAGAATCATGTGTTAAAATATTTTTTTGATATTCACCGTGATTCAGCCCGAAGGAATGTTACTACTAAAACAATCAATGGAGTAGACTACGCTCGACTCTATTTTGTAATAGGAAAAGAGAATAAAAATTATTTAGAAAATCTAGAAATGGCAAAAACACTGAATCAGGAGTTGGAAAAAAAGTTCCCAGGTATTAGCAGAGGAGTTTTCTTAAAAACCTACAATGAAGGGAACGGAGTATATAATCAAGACATATCCAATAAAGCAGTATTGTTAGAAATAGGCGGTGTAGATAATGATCTGGATGAGCTCAACAGAACAGTGGATGCATTTTCTGAGGTACTAACAGACTATTATTGGAAATCAAACGAAGCAAAAGAAGTAAATGGGAACGGATAACATTTCCATCATTGAAATGGACTGAGGGCAGCTGCTTCAGTCCTTTTTCTTATTTGGAAACACAAAAACTATTTATTAGAAAAAGATTAGAAAATGATTAAATTTTCAAAAAATAACCAGTATTAGCTATATATGAAAGGATTAATAAATTACACCCCCGAAATATTGATCTAGTGAGAATTTAGATTATCTAAATACCTTGCTAGATGACATAAAGGGGCGAAGAAAAATGAAGTGGAAGAAATCAGCTTTAACTATTGGGACGGCAGCTTCTCTGTTATTAGGAACCTTGCCAGCAGTATCTTTTGCACGACAGAATGACAAAGTAGTGCTACAGCAGGGGAACGGGGCAGGAATCTTATCAAACGCCAATTACTTTGGCGATCTGGACCCTAGTACAGTTGTATCAGTAGACATTGTCATGAAAATCAAAAACAAAGACAGTCTTGCCCGCTATATTAATGAAACAACAGACCAAAGCAGTAACCACTTCAGAAAGTATTTAGATGTAAGTGAATTTAAAGCGAAGTATGCACCATCTCCAAGTGAAATTCAAGTAATCACTAAATATTTGGATTCGTATGGAATTGAGAGTAATACCTATCCGGATAACCTGATCATTACGGCGAAAGGAACCGTTGATCAATTTAATAAAGCATTTAATGTCGATATTCAAAAAGCTAGTTATAAGGGGAAAAGCTTCCATGCTACAAAGAAAAATCCGACAGCTCCCAAAAATGTGGCAGAAAATATTCTTTGCCTTTTAGGGCTAAGTGATTATTCCAATTTCACAGCCAATTCAGTTAAACGTACGGATACAATAGAACCTCAGGACTCACCTAAAGGACCACTAAGCCTGGCACCGAAGGATCTAGTTGAGCAATATAATGTAGGACCACTTTACAATAAAGGGGCAGATGGCTCCGGCCAGACAATAGGAATTGTCAGCTTGGCTGATTTCAATGTGGAAGATGCGTATTCTTTCTGGAATCAAATGAAGATAAATGTTAAACCTGATCGTGTTGAAAAAATTAATGTTGATGGCGGCACCGACTGGAATGGATATGATGAAACAACATTAGATGTACAGCAATCGGGATCACTTGCGCCAAAGGCGGACATAAAAGCATACTTAGCCCCGAATTCCGATACAGGCTTTGTAGATGGTTTTGCAAAGGCCATTAATGATAATAAAGTTCAATCACTTTCTGTGAGCTGGGGATTAAGTGAAACGATACTTCAAATGGGTGTCCAGGAAAAGTGGGAAACACCTGAATATGCAGAATCCTTTAATCAGCTTTATATGGAGGCTGCTGCCCAAGGTATCTCGATGTTTGCTGCAGCTGGTGATGCAGGGGCATATGATACAGGCAGAAATGGTTACTATGACCTCTCTGTAGACAATCCTGCTGATAGTCCATATATTACAGCCGCCGGTGGCACAACACTGCCTTTCCATTTCTCTTCAGCATCAACTGGTATTACCGTTTCTGTTGAGAAAGAGCGTGCCTGGGGATGGGACTATTTAGGTAATTATTTCACAGCAAGAAATCTACCGTTTTCAAGGCTAGTAGAAGGTGGTGGAGGTGGTTTTAGCACACTCTTCCCAACACCTGACTACCAAAAAGGTGTCAGTGGCGTAAATAGTTACTCTGCTGTACAAGATTTTACATTCAGTGATGACTTATTAAAAGTAACTGGGTTCAACAGTAACCCAGAAGTACTTCATGGTACTGCCACAGGACGTAATATGCCTGACTTATCTATGAACGCTGACCCATACACGGGTTATTATGTATACCTAAGCAACCCAGGTGCACCTGGGGAAAACAGCGGCTATGCTGTCTATGGAGGAACCAGTTTCGTTTCGCCGCAATTAAATGGTTTAACGGCATTGATTAATAGTGCTAACCATACACAAGTCGGTTTCTGGAATCCTCAAATCTATCGTTACGCACAACAGAAAGATTCTCCATTACATCCATTAAACGATGCTGGCGCATCGAACGATAACGGCTACTATACTGGAACTCCAGGCACTATCTATAATCAGGCAACAGGTTTAGGTACACCAGATGTAGCTAAACTAGCTGAAAAATTCGGTAAATAAATTTATATTTTTTTAGAAAGCTTGCAAAGATAATCTATGCAGGCTTTCTTTTGTTTAAAGAACATCCATTATTAAACGGATTAAGCATCCGATTCAATTATTGTATTAGCCTTGTTATATGACTTTATAAAACTTATCACCTAACTTGAAATAGTGAACAAGCCCCTGTTGATTAAAGGAAGAGGGACTAATCTGCATAGTTATCATGCGAAGTTGTGAGAAGATCACTGTCCTTTAATAGAAACAAAGGAATCCAGGAAACTACTCAACATTCAAATTGATAAAAAAATAACCTTAACTCTTTAAAGGAGCTAAGGTTAAAGGTCTTTCTTCTTTATTTTATTTTTTGAATGCGATCTCCAGTTGTTACATTAATTGGAGCTGTTTGTTTTTGTACATAATCAACTAAAGCATCCAAATCTACTTGGCCTGTTACTTGATTTTGACCTGAAGCAAAAGCGGTAAATCCATCGCCGCCACTTGCTAAGAATGAGTTCATGGCAACAGAGTAAGTCTGAGATGGTTCGATCGGAGTTCCGTCTTCAAGCGTCAATGAAACTACTTTGTCTGTTCCTAAAGTGCTGTCATAAGAGTACTTCATACCTGAGATTTGGAGTATACGGCCTGTAGCCCATTGCTGGTTCAATGCCTGACGAATCTGTTCTCCAGTTAAGTTCATTGTAATTAATTGATTATTAAATGGCTGAACAGTGAATAATTCACCCCATGTAATTTCTCCGCTGTTAATATTAGCGCGAATGCCTCCAGGATTAGTAATGGCAATTTGAGCATTCGTTGAAGCACGCTGTGCATCAGTAATAAAATCTCCAATGTTTGATTCACCGCTTGCATTCTGATCCTGTGTTAATGCTGTTGCTGCACTGCCAACCACTTTATTAATTAAAGGTGCTACCTTTGCTTCGTCATTATCTATCATTTGTTTAACCTGAGGGTCAGGCTGAATGGCATCTTGATAGGTATTTACAATTTCTGCATCACTTTTTACTACATCCTTGGTTTTTGGATCAATCCAAAGATGAACATCATCAAAGGCGGTACCATAGGAGTAGGCTTGAACCACTAATTTTCCGTTTACTTTTGTGTTCATGTACGCATGGTTATGGCCGCCAAAAATAACATCCACCTCTGGGTCTATATTTTGAGCAATATCATAGACTCTGCCATTTGCGTTGGAACCGTCCGTTGCTGAAGTTCCTGGATCATGTGCCAGTACAACGATTGTTTTAACGCCTTTTTTCTTTAACTCTTTCGCATATTTATTAATAGCTTCTGTTTCATCTGTAAATTCGATGTCTTTTACATTTGAAGGCATCGTAATAGTAGGAGTTTCAGTTGTTACCACTCCGATAAAACCAATATCCACACCATGGACTTTTTTAATCATATAAGGAGGCAGAATTGGTTTTTTATTGCTAGTATTAACGACATTTGCGCAGATGTATGGATAATTAGCACCCTCAAAATATTCACCGGTATTAGGGTTTTTTCCGCCATAAATTTGACGAAGCATTTCATTCACTCCGTGGTCAAATTCGTGGTTTCCAATCGTACTAACATCGAAATGAAGAGTGTTAAAAATATTAATGGTCGGCTCATCCTGCAAAAGAGCAGATACAGGTGCTGAAGCACCAACATTGTCACCGACAGCAAGCAATAACGTATCTTTAACCTTGGCTTGTTCTTGTTTTAAATAAGCTGCAAGATAATCAGCACGTCCAACAGAACGACCATTTACCTTACGAGTAACATCCAATTGACCATGAAAATCATTGACACCAAGAAGCTGAACTTCAAATGGATGCGGAGTTGTTATGGATGACGCAGTTTGATTCATCTCCGCATGGGTAGTATTTGTAAATGGTAATGTTAATAATGTAGCCAAGCTTGCTGATAAAACCATTAGTCCTTTTTTACGCAAATGAACCCTCTCCCGATAGCATAATAGTTTACGAGAGTTATTATATTATGCGAACAATAGATATATCAAGTAAAATATTGTTCGTATTTACGGTTGATTATAGAACGTGGTATTCATATTAATTACTTTTTAATTGTAAAATGCATATCTTTAGATTTTAATAGAAAGTAATTTATTAACGATTAAAAAACGAACGATTTGTTTGTTTGACAAATTATTGTTCGTTTATTATACTCAGTTTTGTGTTTTTGTGAAGCAAGGATCCTCCATTGTATTAAATGAATAAACTTGTTCCACTTTTGGCAAAATATTTCTATTCGATGGTTAATTTTTATATGCAGTGGAACGAAAGTAATGCTTGCTCTACATTAGAAAAACTTGGCATTCGCCAAGTCCCTTTGGCGGATGACCTAATTTTACTTATGCGTTCAGAATTTAGGGATATAAATTCTGATTAGCTAAAAAAAGCGGAGGTATAACAACATGAAAAAACAAAAACTGGGAGTGGCACTCTCACTGCTGCTGGCGGCTGGAACGCTTTTAGGCGGATGTGGAAAAAATGCCGACAACAACAAAAACAATGCAGGTGGAAAGAAAGGCTTTACGGTTGGAATGGTCACTGACATCGGCGGGGTTGACGACAAATCCTTCAATCAATCTGCTTGGGAAGGCTTGCAGGCATTTGGTAAAGCAAACAACCTGACTAAAGGCAGAAACGGATATGATTATCTGCAATCAACTTCGGATGCAGACTATGTTCCAAACCTAAATACACTAGCACGCCAAGGCTATGACCTGGTATATGGTATTGGTTTCTTAATGCAGGATGCAATTGATGAAATTGCAAAACAACAAAAGGATACTAAATTTGCGATTATCGATTCTGAGGTAAAAGAACCTAACGTAGCAAGCGTTCTTTTTAAGGAGCAGGAAGGGGCCTTCCTTGCAGGTGTCGCTGCAGCAATGACAACAAAGTCTAACCATGTCGGTTTCATTGGCGGTATGAAAAACGCCGTAATTGAACGTTTTGAAGCAGGTTTCATAGCAGGTGTCCATGCAGCAAAGCCTTCAGTAAAGGTTGACTCTCAATATGCTGGCGCTTTTGATAAAGCAGAACTTGGACAGTCTATTGCGTCTAAAATGTATGCAACGGGCGCAGATGTCATTTTCCACGCATCAGGCGGTACAGGCAATGGACTTTTTAAAGAAGCCAATGACTTAAAGAAAAAAGATCCTAAACGTGAAATCTGGGCAATTGGTGTTGACCGAGATCAGAGCAATATGGGTGAGGATGTGGTTCTGACTTCCGCTCTTAAACGTGTCGATGTAGCGGTACAAGATACGGCTAATAAAGCAAAGAACGGCAATTTCCCAGGAGGAAAAGATGTTCTTTATGGATTAAATGAAGGCGGCGTAGGATTAACACCAATTAACGCGAAGGCTGCCAATAAAGATGCAATTGATAAAGCTGTAAAAGATTGGACAGATAAAATCAAGTCTGGAGCGGTAAAAGTTCCCGGCACTCTGGCTGAATTGAAAACATTTAACGCAAAATAATATTGAAAAAGAAATAAGCGGGGGGCTAACCCGCTTTTTCATTTGTTATCGAGCAACAGAATTTATTAAATTTTTTATGCAGAACAGTGTGTTCTCTCTTATAAAGGAGTGTAATAAATGGAAAATGTTTTTGATTATGAGGATATTCAATTGATTCCGGCAAAAGCGATGGTTAATAGCCGGTCGGAGTGTGATACATCCGTTAATTTTGGTGGACGCACGTTTAAGCTCCCTGTAGTGCCTGCTAATATGCAGACGATTATAGACGAGAAGATTGCGATCTATTTAGCAGAAAATAATTATTTTTATATTATGCATCGTTTTTACCCGGAGAAGCGGTTGGATTTTGTAAAAGATATGAATTCTCGTGGGTTATATGCCTCGATTAGTGTTGGGGTGAAGGAAGAGGAATATAGATTCATCCAACAATTAGCAGAGGAAGGTCTATCACCTGAATACATTACTATTGATATTGCTCATGGACATTCTAATGCAGTAATCAATATGATTCAGCATATAAAGAAACTTCTTCCTTCAAGCTTTGTTATTGCAGGAAATGTCGGTACTCCTGAAGCAGTAAGAGAATTGGAAAATGCCGGTGCAGATGCAACGAAGGTAGGCATAGGACCAGGAAAGGTATGTATTACTAAAATAAAAACCGGTTTTGGAACAGGCGGCTGGCAATTAGCGGCCCTTAGATGGTGTGCAAAAGCGGCAAGCAAGCCGGTTATTGCAGACGGGGGCATCCGCACACATGGTGATATAGCGAAATCGATTCGGTTTGGAGCTTCTATGGTTATGATTGGCTCATTATTTGCCGGACATGAAGAGTCCCCAGGAGAAATGATCGAAAAAGACGGAAAGCTATGTAAAGAATACTTTGGATCGGCTTCCGAGTTTCAAAAGGGTCAAAGGAAAAATGTCGAAGGCAAAAAAATGTATGTTGAGTATAAAGGTTCTTTAAAGGATACCTTGAATGAAATGAAGGAGGATCTTCAATCGTCCATTTCCTATGCGGGGGGAAATAAGCTGTCAGCAATCCGTACTGTAGATTATGTTATTGTAAAGAATTCAATCTTTAATGGTGATAAAGTATATTAAATAGGGGTTAAACCTATTTTAATTGTGGTTAAAAATGGTTAATGCTGGTGGAAACTATATATCTACTCGCTCCATAGAGTAAATGAACTGCTGAGCAGCTGTCCAGTGCTGGATAGAAAAGAAATGTAAGTTAAAAACGATTTTCTTAGTACTTTACATTTTTTAATCGTGTGCTATAGTTTACTTTATTCCAACTTAATATTATGATCGAATTACACTAGGGGGGCCTTTGGCTGAGATAGAACATTGTTCTAGACCCTTTGAACCTGATCTGGATGATACCAGCGGAGGGAAGTGGAGCGAATCTTTATGTCAGCCTCATTTATTTTGACATTAACCTTCAAACCATTCATTTCTCTGGAAGTGGGTGGTTTTTTATTTTGTATTTTATTAAGGAGCGAAGAAAATGAAGGCTATATCCGGAGATTTATCTCAAAAAATTGCACACGAAGTGGAATCAAGACAAGAAGAATTAATGGAGCTTCTTACCAAATTAATTTCTTTCCCAACAGTAAGTCCGCCTGCCAGGAATACAAATGACATACAAGAATTTATTCAAGACTACTTAAAAGACCTGGGCTTTAAAACGGAAAAGTGGGATGTTTACCCAGGAGACCCTAATGTTGTTGGGATCTTAAAAGGAAAAGTTTCTGAGCAATATAATAGTTTAATCATAAATGGTCATGTGGATGTTGCAGAAGTAGGTGATGATAAAGAATGGAATAAATCTCCCTTTACTACCTATTTTAAAGACCAATATATTTATGGACGTGGTGTTGCCGACATGAAAGGTGGCATTGCAGCATCGCTATTTGCTTTTAAACTATTAAAAGCACTCGATATTACTCTTCAAGGTGACTTGCAATTTCAGTCAGTGATCGGGGAAGAAGTGGGTGAAGCGGGAACACTCGATTGTACAGAAAAGGGGTATACTGCTGACTATGCAGTAGTAGTCGATACAAGTGATTTACATATTCAAGGCCAAGGCGGGGTCATTACCGGCTGGATAACGATTCAAAGTAAAGAAACCTATCACGACGGTTTGCGCAGGAAAATGATTCATGCAGGTGGTGGCGTGAAGGGGGCTAGTGCGATTGAGAAAATGATGAAAATCATCTCTGGCCTTCAAGACCTGGAACGCCACTGGGCGATTACGAAAAGTTATGAGGGCTTTGAACCTGGTGTTAATACCATCAATCCTGCTGTGATTGAAGGTGGCAGGCATGCCGCATTTGTTGCTGATCGCTGCGCACTTTGGATTACGGTACATTTTTATCCGAATGAAGATTATGAAGAAGTTATCAAGGAAATTGAACAACATATTAATGCTGTAGCCGCTGCGGATCCGTGGTTAAGAGAAAATCCGCCAGAATTCAAATGGGGAGGAAAATCGATGATTGAGGATCGTGGAGAGATTTTTCCTTCCTTGGAAATTGATTCAGAGCACCCTGGGACGCTTCTTTTAGCCGATTCGTATGAAAAATTATTAATCCAAAAGCCAACAATAGGAATGTCACCTACAGTTACTGATGCTGGATGGCTAGGACGGGCCGGGATTCCGACTGTCATTTTTGGGCCAGGAAAATTAGAAGATGCACATTCTGTAAATGAAAAGGTGGAAGTTCGTCAATTACTAGATTTTACGAAAGTATTAGCCACATTTATTGCAGAGTGGTGCAACACTAGAAAGGAGGAA
Organism: Neobacillus sp. FW104-15D2; assembly: GCF_058790155.1. Lineage (NCBI taxonomy): Bacteria > Bacillati > Bacillota > Bacilli > Caryophanales > Bacillaceae > Neobacillus > Neobacillus sp. FW104-15D2. The sequence continues at coordinate 46,406 of NZ_JBYTCJ010000034.1, read as the reverse complement.
TAAACAAATGAAATTTACAGACTTTCTTTTTGAAAAAGTAAATGAAATCTGGCAAAAAACTCACCAGCATCCTTTTGTGGTGGGGATGGGGACAGGAGATTTGCCTGTTGAATCGTTTATTCGGTACATGAAACAGGACTATGTCTTTTTAATCGACTATTCCAAGCTTTTTGCACTAGGTGCGGTCAAGGCAAAAGATATCGAGACGATGGCCGCTTTTGCAAAGCTGCTTCATGAGACATTGCATGGGGAAATGGATTTGCACCGCCAATATGCTGAACGATTTGGTATTACCAACCAACAGCTTGAGGAAACGAAGCCACTCCCAATGAATTTTGCCTATACGCGTTATATGCTATATGTGGCTCAGAATGGTTCTCTTGAAGAATTGATCTCTGCGCTGCTGCCTTGTATGTGGAGCTATTGGGAGATTGGCAAGATGCTTGCTGAAAAGTATCCAGGATCTAAAGAGCATCCTTTATATGGTGAATGGATCAAAATGTATTCATCAGATGAATTTGGTTCCTTGGCCACCTGGCTGATTGATTTGTTAGATCAATTGACTGATGGGAAACCGGACCGGGAACTAGAAGACCTCGAAGACCATTTCCTGACGACATCCAGGTTTGAATATATGTTCTGGGATATGGTCTATCAGGGGGGCGAGTGGCCTGTCTAGTTCACCCATTTTATCAATAAAAGAACTTTCGTATGCTTTTCCCGGTGAAGCTAAGGGAAAGCCCGTTTTTCAAAACATTTCAATGAATGTGCTGCCAGGGGAGTTTGTCTCAGTTATTGGCGCGAGTGGTTCAGGGAAAAGCACGTTATTCAAACTGATTGCCGGATTATTGGAGCCTGACCAGGGACAAATCTGGATTAATGGCCAACAATCTGGAAAGCGATTAGGAAAAGTCGGCTTTATGCCCCAAAAGGATCTGCTTTTGCCGTGGAGAACTGTAGCGGACAACGTTATGCTGCCAATTGAGCTTAGCAAGGAAAAAAAGCAAGAGAAAATGAGTGAAATTATTGAAGGGTTAAACAGATTTGGCTTAGCTGGTTATGAAAAAGCCTATCCCCATGAACTTTCCGGTGGAATGAAGCAACGGGTCGCCTTTTTAAGAACGATTATGACTGGAAGAGAACTTTTATTATTAGACGAGCCGTTTGGCGCCCTCGATTCAATGACGAAGCATAATATGCACAGCTGGTTGTTAGAACTTTGGGAAGATCTGCAAAAAACAGTATTGTTCATAACTCATGATTTGGAAGAAGCGATTCTGTTAAGCGATCGAATTTATCTTCTGCCAGATAAAGGAGCGGTAAAAGAATTAAAGGTGGAGATGCCGCGGCCGAGACGTTCTGACCTTATATATCAAACCGAGTTCATTGCAATGAGAAAAGAATTGGAGCTGCTGATTCACAATGAAAAATAGATTCAAGAATTGGGCAGAGAACTATGGACTGTTTCTATTGGTTGTTGTTCTCCTTATATGTGTATGGGAATGGGTCATTAAACAAGGATTTATTCCATCCTTTATTTTGCCTGCGCCCACATCCATCTGGCAATCATTGATGGAAAATCGGCAGCTTTTGCTGGAACAGCATTTACCTGCCACCTTAAAAGAGGTATTGCTTGGTTTTATCCTGTCCTTAATCGGTGGGGTGATAATTGGGGTTGGCATGCACTTTTCACGAGCGTTAGAAAAAGTACTTTATCCATTTCTCGTTATTTCACAAACAGTGCCGCTGATTGCGATTTCTCCTATTTTTATCATGTGGTTCGGCTACTCCATTTGGAGTAAAATTGCCGTTACCATACTAACGGCGTTCTTCCCAATCGTTGTTAGTACATATGATGGGCTTAAAACTGGGGGAGAAGAGTACCGGGAATTATTGTTAACCATGGGGGCCAATCGCTGGCAAATTTTCAAGAAAGTCCAGGTGCCGCTGGCGCTGCCTGTCTTTTTTTCTGGATTGAAAATGTCTGTTGTTTATTGTGTTGTCGGGGCCACGATTGGAGAATGGCTGGGTGCGAGTGAAGGATTGGGATACTTTAGCAGAAGAATGTCTGGCAATTTGCAGGCGGATGCCGTGTTTGCCTCCATATTTTTGCTGTCATTAATGGGAATCGTGCTCTTTTTACTAATTGGTTTGGTAGAAAAGCAATTATTGAAAAATAAAATTCGTTAAACCCAGAAGGGAAGTAAAAGGAAATGAAAAAAAGTTTTTTGGTTATAATCAGTTTGTTTTTACTATTATTAAGTGCATGTAGTGCTGGAAATAAGGATAACCAGACAGGCACGAAAAATACTTCAAAGGAGAAAGTTCAGAAGGTTACCTTAATGTTAGACTGGTATCCGAATGCGGTTCACTCCTTACTTTATGTGGCAAAGGAAAAGGGATATTTTAAAGAGCAGGGCATAGATGTGGATATCAAGATGCCTGCTGATACAAACGATCCTTTAAAATTGGTTGCTGCAAACCAAGTTGACATGGCTATCAGCTATCAGCCTGAGGTACTTGTAGCAAGAGGAGAAAATATTCCAGTTAAATCATTTGCCGCTCTTGTTCGTCACCCGTTAAATCAATTGATGGTTCCTGCTAATGGTCCGATTAAATCACCAAAGGACTTAGAAGGAAAAACCATAGGTTATCCTTCTATTCCACTGGATGAAGCCATTGTTCAAACGATGGTAAAATCTGATGGCGGTGATCCACAGAAGATTAAAATGGTCGATGTAGGATGGGATTTAATTCCGGCAATGGCAACGAAAAAAACAAACGCGCTTATAGGCGGTTACATCAATCATGAGAAATTGTTGCTTGAAAAAGAGGGACACCCAATGCTTGCATTAAACCCAAAGGAGTATGGCGTTCCAGATTATTATGAATTAGTTTTGGTTGGAAGCGAAAAAGGACTTAAAGAAAAACCAGAAGTGTTTAAAAAGTTTATGGCTGCTATCACAAAGGGACAAAAATATGTTCAGGAAAATCCAGAAAAGGGTCTTTCTATTTTATTGAAGAACGCAGATAAATCGTCACCGCTGGATAAGGATGTTGAAACAAAAAGCTTACAAATTCTTCTTCCTTTAATGGATGCAAAAAATAAAGCATTTGCTTATCAAGATCCACAAACATGGAAGAATGTTGCGGAATGGCTGAAGGACAACAAAGTAGTAAAAACGAAAGTAAATAGTAAAGATGCATTTGTAAATCTCTAAAAGGCATCAGGTACCATCCATTAAGTTGGGTGGTACCTTTTTTGCCTAATAATTAAAATTTTTGACTAGCCACATTTGAAAATAATATATGAAAATAACAAGTGAATTAGTTAGTCAGGAATTAAAACTTAAAAAACCAGAATTCAATTTCTAAATTATATTCAGCAAATTACCTTACTTACTATTTGTTTTTTTAAAAAATTCCTTTTAAAAAAATTTTTTAAATAATTTTTCGTTGACTGGTTTCTAATATAATTACTTTGGAAAACAAAATAACCTCATATAATCATGGCAATATGGGCCATAAGTTTCTACCCGGTGACCGTAAATCACAGGACTATGAGGGAAAGCATTTATTTATTGAGTACAGGTATATTTAATGTTGTCCATTAAAGCCTCGTATTCAAGCTTTCTCTCGGAGAAGCTTGAGTACGGGGTTTTTTGTTATTAAAACTTCTAGGGGGATAACAGCAGTGAAATTAAAAAATAAAACGTTCGTAGCTGCAGCATTTGCATTTGGGTTACTAGTTCCACAGGGAGTAACAAAAACAGCGAATGCAGAGACTACCAGTAATCCGGTTGTTAAGCTTCGTATTCTTGAAACTTCTGATATTCATGAGAACTTGATGAACTACGATTATTATCAATCAAAGGAATGATAAATCGCTTAACGGTAGCGTTAAGCGATTTTTTGTAACGATATGGCCTTATTCCACTAAAGCATCCTTTAGTTTAAGTGAAAATATTCACAATATAATATAATTAAATTGTGACCTACAAAATGCAAATTGCTGTTTTCCTCTCTGCCGCTCACCATTACATACTTCTATTTCTTAATGCTTCCCTGTCAACATTTTGTGGCGGTTGTTCCATCCACCTGTTTTCAATCATCAATTTAATGCCATCATTTGCATATTGGAGTATTTCAGCCACTAATCTTGTGTAGTGTCCTCCTAAATCCTTTCTAAGGCTTGCTCCAATCGCTGCCCCATAACCCGCTACACTAATTGCAGTTAGACTACTGGTTTGAACCATCATTAACTTATCCGAAAAGGGTGCATCAATTGATTTAGAAATGGTTGAATCCCACGTACTTGGCATTGGCACTCCATCTTCTATTAAAACCTGCCTAAACACTGTTTCGTGCTTTGAAGCTATCTCCGTACCTCTCTCCATATATTTTCTAACTTCAGGTGATTTAGCAGTTTGAGAAAAGCCAACGACAAATGTTCTGCCAATGGAGTTGGTTTCTGAATTTTTTGAAATATGGGCTAGTTCAATGACAGTTAACGGACGATGCTTTCCGATTAATCCTGATAAAAATGATTCACTTTGAAGGTATTCAGCTTTTTCCATTGGAGCTATCATAGCAGAACGGACAAAAGCTCCCTTCTTAAGAAGTAAGTCACAAGTATCATTGTAAAGTTTCATAAACATTTGGGATGTATTCGAAAAAAGATCTCTTACGTCGTTTCGTGCCAATACCTCAAGTAAAGCGGCGGCGGCAGCTGTTCCAGCAGCAGCCATATATTTTATGTATCTCAAAGTAAAAAGGTCTGAATATAATCGACCAGCTTTTAAATTTACATCATCTTGTGAGAATCCAATGGGTATTGCGTGATTTTCTTTTTCAAAGATTAATTTGACTTCATTTACAACATACGAACAATTTGTTAAAGCGGTTTGAATAATATCTGTACTTTCAGGGTCTTCATTTACATTGGCAAAATGCTGTACTATACAATAAACCATTGAATTCTGCATATAAGCACTCCACAATGCAGCAACCTCTGAAGAAACAAGTTTCGGGTTATGCTCCATTTTACTCCAGTCTCCTTTATTTTTTTCTTAATATGCACAAAAATGATGAGAACTATTAATTCCAGGTGAAGAAAAAAGCTTGAATGAAACAGAAATGGTTCTAACCATTTTTAAACAAAGCTGCCCCGTATGTTCAATAAGAAATTCAGCAAAAAGGGCGTAAATCCCTCAAAGTAAGGTGTTTATAGATATCTCAAAAAAAAGGACCAAATTGCCAGCATAGCAATTTGGTCAACAAAACCAATAACATTTTTATATACAACAAGCTTTACTTTTTGCAATGTAGTTTCACTTTCTGTGATAATAGCATGCGCAACTCACTTATTGTAAATTGTTTACCATATAAACAGTCCAACCACCATGGCACTTAACAGGGAGACTGCCATTCCGCTTAAAAGTAACTTCCAGACGTTTCTTCCGATTATATGAGATTTTTCTTCATCAACGACGGAATTGAATGTACCATAAATCATCCCCACTGTACTGAAATTGGCAAATGACGTTAAGAAGGTCACTGCAACAGCGACTGTATGCGGGGCAAGGGTACTAATTTTATCCTTAAGGTCCAGCATTGCCACAAACTCATTGGTAGCAAGCTTGATTCCCATTAATTGAGCGACATACAAGGTGTCCTTACCAGACAAACCGAGCAGATAAGCGAATGGGCTAAAAATAAATGAGAAGATTTTCTGAATGGTTAATCCATGAACAAAGAATCCTAAAATTCCATTTAAACCCGCGGTTAGTGCTACATAACCGATAACCATTGCCGTAATGACAATAACCATCCGGATACCAACAAGCATACTGTTGGAGACGGTGGAAAAGAAATCCTTGCGCTGACCTTTCTCAGGTACAAATACGATATCTTCTTCCTTGCTCACTTCAACGGGATTTAACATATTTGCAATCAATAGGGCATTCAAACAGTTTAACGGTATAGCTGCAAATACATAAGTCGCAGGAACCATTGATAAATAAGCCCCTATGATGGACCCGCTGATACTGCTCATGCTCATGATCCCAAAAGTTAACAAACGCTGCTGACTTAATACACTGAGCTGCTGACGGATAACGGCAAGCGCTTCTGTGTTTCCTAAGAACATCATTTGGATAGAGAAGAAGCTCTCAAGCTTTGGCAATCCAGAAACCTTAGCAATTAACCAGCCTACTTTGTCAATAATCCAGGTCAGGATACCGAAATAGGAGAGGATATCAAAAAAGGTAATGATGAAAATAATAGGCATCAAGGCGCTAAAAAAGAAATCCACGTGCTCATTAGCCATGGCCGATGGGAAAACGAAAGAAATTCCTTCATTCGCACAGGAAATAAGCCATGTAAAGAAAGAGGCAATTTTATTAATAGTCCATGTTCCAATCTGGGTTGATAACATAAACCAGGTTATTAGAAACTCTACAATCAATAACAACACGATGAATTTCCACTTAACATTTCGTTTATTTGGTGAAGATAGATAAACTAGTCCTAATACAACTAAAACTCCTATCGCATTCAATAGAAAATACAAGGTCAAAACCTCCCATAAATATTATTCCTATAAACATTTTCCATATACAAAAAAGGCTCCTATTTTTCGCACTTTCAGCCCATAGGACAGAAAGTATGAAAAATAAGAGCAGGGTATGTAACATAGCTTCAGTAAAATGCAAATGAACCATAGAAACTTCACACTGATATTTAGCACACTTCCTCGTAGTCCTGCACTTTACGGCTGCCGGGTAGAAACTATCAGACCATGATAACTGATATTATACAAGGATATTTATTTTATAGGATAGATATCAGTATATCTTTTAGTTTGAATATATCAATATGTTTAGGAAATGTTGTAATTATGATTCTAGTATAAATTTTATGATTATAAATTTTTAGAAGGGGGGTAGCGGTAGAGGAAATATAGGGCAATTAATATTTTCAACGCGGCAAATCAAATATCTTCTTTAAATGAAAAATAACTGTGCCGGTGGAAGGCAGCAAAGCGATTTTTGAAAATACAAGGAATTATATCCACTGTGTGGGTGAGTAGACTTTTCATATTTATATATTCATTTTCTAAAACAGAAAGCGATAATTTGCTTCCTGTTTTCCACTGCTTCTCTTAGTAAATTATGCAATTTGAAAGGTCCTTTCACATTTTAATCTAAAAGCTAAAAAGTCATTAGAGATAGAAAAAGTACTAATACGAGGAACCACAGGGTGCCAATTACCTTTAATACTTGTTTTTCAAGATAATTTATAGCTTCATTTGCTATTTTTTTTCTTCCCATTATCGCTTATAATGAAGAATAAATATTTTAACTTTTCTGACAAATTGTATTTTTTTGGGAATTACATTGAAGAGACTAGTAGAGGTGAGCAGAGAAGGATGAATAACACTATATATTCAGAACAGGTGAATGTTGAGAAGAAGCTGCTTAGTTTAATCAATTCAACAAGAATTCTTACTTCCACACGCGATCTTAATTTAGTGCTTGAACGAATCATTGAAGAAGCTATTCAAGTGATTGAACCAGCCACTATTGGTGTCTTATTTTTATATGATGCCAAATCGAGGGCCTTAATTCCAAAAAGCAATGTTGGATTTGACCATGAATTTATGCGTTCGATCGTTTTAGCAGAAAATGAAGGAATGACAGGGAAGACCTTTTCTGCTAAAAAAGCCACCATTTTTTCCCACATCAAAGACACCCATTTAGCCATGTCAGATTTGAGCTCTGAGAACCATGATTTGTATTTTAAAGCCCTTGGTGTCCTGAAATATCCGGTTAGCACAATATGTGCCCCGCTTCTTTCATATGGAGAATGTATTGGAGTCTTAACAATCGATAGTTACTCGGATGATGTTAATTTTACTGAAAATGAGTTAATGCTTTTGGAGACATTTGCCAATCAGGCTGTCATAGCCATAGAAAATGCCAGACTATTTTCGCAAAATGAACGGGCTACAAAGGTATATACAGAGCTATCAAAAGTTTCGCTATCCAAAAAAGGTCTCCAGGAATTTACTTCATCACTATCGTCACTCATTAATCAAAAAATTGGTATCTTTAATGAATTTTTTGATGTAGTCTCTTCATGTTCTGACGCCGCACAATCCCTTGCCGTTGTGTTAAATCAAACCAATCCTATCTCTTTAAAAAAAGCTTTTCGGCGGAATGCCTATTCACATGAATGTCTCAATTTAAATGGAGTGGAGATAGAAGTTTTCTATTTTCCGATAAAATCGGATTTCATTAATATCGGCTTGCTAACGATTTTTGCCAATAAGGAAGGACTGGACCCCCTCGATATTTTTGCCATCGAACAGGCGATGATACTTTTTGGCCTGGAGATGGTTGCCCAGGAGAAAACATTGACAAACCGTTTTAAATATGAAGGCTACGTACTGGAGCAGTTGTTAAATAATCATGAGTCAGTGGCGGATAACCAAAACTATTTTTCAGAAAAAGATTTGTATATTTTTGTGAAGCTTGAGATTCAAATTTCACAACTTCCATTGGATCAAATAGCAGTCCGGATCCAAAAGTTTGGACGGTTATTATTACAGGAGCTGAGTTATTTTGATTTTAAGTCGCTTGTTTTAGAAAAAAATAATCAATACCATTTGTTATTTATAATTAAAAACCGGCCGTCGGAATATGAAATTATCAAGAAAATCAAAGTGTTCTTCAACCATTTGGACAGGAAAAGCCAAGAAGCGAATATTTTGGAGATGGTTGTGGGAATTGGCAGGATGTTTAACGAACTGCGAAACATTCAAATGTCGTTATACGATTCGGACAAATGTATCGATTATTTAAAGCTCGGAGCGGGCGGCAAGAATATTTTTTCCTATGATGAACTAGGTGTGCACCGCTTGCTTCTAAATGTAAATCGGCTTGACCTAAAATATTATGTCCAGGACAAATTGGGCGGAATTCTAGAATATGACCGAAAAAACAATTCTGAATTGCTGCAGACTTTAAAAGCTTTTCTGGATCGCAATCAAAACTTGAAAGAAACGGCGGAACAGTGTTACGTCCATCTGAACACTGTCAAATACCGGCTGCAGACCATCAAAAAAATTCTCAACGTGAAATCAATTTCTGGAGAATCCTTTTTTGAATTGCAACTGGCTATATATGCCCACAACTTTTACTTAAAATAATCTCAACCTATACAAAAAGGACAAATAGCAGAGTGGCTATTTGTCCTTTTTGTATATTTTTATATTATTCGGACTATTCTATAATTTTTCTAAACAGTTACTTTACATCATAACAGAAAGGAAGTAATGCTTTGACGTTTTCGATTACCGCACGCTGTAAAGAAACTGGAATGGTTGGAGTTGGGGTTTTAACAAAAGCTTTTGGTGTAGGATTCCTAGTTCCGTTTGTAAAAGCGGGGGTAGGGGCAATTTCAACGCAAGCATGGGTAAACACTTCGCTGGGATACAAAGGCCTTGAGTTACTCGAGAAAGGATTTAGTGCTGAGGATACTTTGGCCAAGTTAGTTGAGGAAGATCCGGGGAGGGAAGTAAGGCAATTAACGATTGTTGATGCAAAGGGAAACACGTTTGCCTTTACAGGGAGTGAAACCAATGATTGGAAAGGCCATATGATTGGCGACCAATTTGTCTGTGCAGGCAACCTGTTAACTGGTAAGCAGGTGATTCAGGAAATGGCCAAAGCATTTGAAAACTCCTCGGGAGAACTGGCGGAGCGTCTGCTTAAGGCTATTGAAGCGGGTCAAATGGCGGGAGGCGATAACCGCGGGAAGCAATCCGCCGCGCTGGTTGTCCAGAAGGATCCTTATTTCCCATATGTAAATCTAAGGGTGGATGATCATGAACACCCGGATTTTGAAATCAGAAGATTATTTGAAGTTCATAAACAAGGGCTACTGAAAATCTACGATGAATGGGTGGATGCCATTACGACAGGAAAGGACCCGGCAACCGTTATTAAATAAAAAGGGGGAAACGAAATGATGAAAAATAGACGATTTTTCGTCCAATTTACAGCCTTAGTTTTATTGTTTGCCATGATCTTGAGCGGCTGTTCAAGCCAATCTTCAACTAAAGCGAATAATAGCACGGTAGGATCAGAGGACAAAGGAGCATCCAAACCGAAGTCAGGCGGAATTTTAAAAGTGGCGGTCGTTACAGACCCAGTTGGATTGGACCCTCACTTGGCAAGTGCTGCTTCCACAATCCGAATTATTGAGAACGTATATAGCAGCCTGCTGCGCCTCGATACAAAAAAATACGGTGATCTCCAGCCGGATTTGGCTGAAAAATGGGAGATTTCAACGGATGGAAAAACATATACCTTCCATTTGGTACACGGAGTGAAATTCCATAACGGCCGTGAAATGAAAGCCGATGATGTAAAGTATTCATTTGACCGGATTATGAATCCAAAAACTGCTTCACCCCGGGCCTATCAGTTTAAAAAAGTAGAATCAATCAAAGTTGTTGATGATTATACAGTTGAAATTAAATTAAAGGAACCGTTTGCCCCTTTATTAACGGTACTCGCGGCGCCTACAAGTGCGATTGTTCCAAAAGAAGTCGTTGAAAAAGAAGGTGACCTGCAAAAAGTGGCTGTCGGTACAGGTCCATTCAAGTTAGAAAAGTATATCCCGCAAACAGAAATCGATCTTGTGAAAAACAATGATTATTACGTAAAAGGTCTTCCTTATCTGGACGGAATTAAAATCACCCCAATGTCAGATGAGTCCTCAAGAACTACAGCTCTACGTACAGGAAACGTTGATTTAATTGAACAGCTTCCAGCAAAGGATGTTGACATTCTCAAAAAAGACAGTAATGTCATTGTCCAGGGCGGACCAGGTACAACCTATGATTATCTTGGTTTTAATATGAATAAAGCTCCATTCAATGATGTGAAATTAAGACAGGCGATTTCTTATGTCATTGACCGCAAAGAACTAGTTGATTCAGCGATGTATGGACATGCTACTGCAATTGACGGCGGACCAATTCCAAAAACGCACTGGGCTTACCACGACTTCACCGCGTATAAGCCAGACATCAAGAAAGCTAAAGAGCTACTAAAAGAAGCAGGATATGAAAAAGGTTTGAGTTTCACCATTAAAGTAGGTTCTGCTTACAAAATGCAGGTAGCAATGGCACAAATCGTTAAGGAACAGCTTCAGCAGGTCGGAATTAATGCAAAAGTACAGCAAATGGAATGGGGCCTCCTATTGGATGACTGGAATAAAAAGAACTTTGATGCAATGGTTCTTGGCTGGGTTGGTGCCGTTGACCCTGATGAATGGCTATACTCCCAGTTCCACTCCGGCGAAGATTGGAATGCCTACGGTTTAAACGACCCTGAAACAGATAAGTTGCTCGAACAAGGCCAGATTGAAACCGATCAGGAAAAGCGTAAAGAAATTTACGGTAAAGCGGAAGAAAGAATCGCTGAAATGGCGCCATATGCGTTCTTTGAAGTAGAAGACCAGTATGAAGGCTTAGTGCCACAATTAAAAGGCTATAACACTATGCCAACAGGCTCCTTCATTGGATTTAGAGATGCCTGGTTAAACCGTTGATAACTTCATAAAAGAGAATAAAGCCCATATCAATTGGGCTTTATTCTTTAGGCTTTTAAACTTTATGAATGTAATGCTGCAGGGCGTAATGTGCTTCATTAGATTGGAAGAATAGCAGGTTCAAGGGGTGGACATTTCATTGATAGAGTCGTTGGTCGAAAAATTAACTGATTCATAACGTGAGACATCATACCTTGTCCACTTTAAGCAGTGGAAATTGAAAAATCCCACATACGATAAAAAGGAGGATGAACGATGGGAAATTATATTTTGAAGAGACTGGGAATGCTTATACCGGTATTAGTAGGGATTGGTACGATTGTATTTTTTTTAATAAGCCTAATTCCCGGAGATGCGGTTTCAGTCATGCTTGGAACTAACACGGATCCGCATGTAGCAGCGCAGCTTCGTAAACAGCTTGGTCTTGATCAGCCTGTCTATCTCCGTTATTTCACATGGATGCTAGGAGCCATACACCTCGATTTTGGAGAATCGATCCGGACAGGTAACCCTGTAATGGAGGAATTCTTTTCCAGGCTACCGGCGACATTGGAGCTGGCCTTTCTTTCAATGATAATCTCGCTGATTATTGGTATTTCAACAGGTGTTTTTTCCGCTTTTAAACGGAATTCTATCTTCAGCCACATCAGTTCCACACTTTCCTTAATAGGAATTTCCATTCCGGGATTTTGGCTTGGAACCATGTTAATTCTGCTTATATCGTTAAAATTTAATGCGATTCCACCAGGCGGATTTGTTCCGTTTGCTGAGGATCCGCTGCAAAATCTGAAACTGATGATTTTGCCATCATTAACACTCGGAACTGCAATGGCCGCCGTTGTTATGAGGATGACACGGTCTGCCATCTTAGAAGTCATCGAACAGGATTATATGAAAACGGCACGAGCCAAAGGTGTAACACCGCATTTGTATAAATACAAACACGCGTTTAAAAATGCGCTGATTCCAGTCTTAACAGTTGTCGGCATCCAGGCGGGGTACCTGCTGGGCGGAGCCGTGATAATCGAGGAAGTATTTGCGCTGCCTGGAGTAGGGCGCCTTGCGCTGCAGGCAATTAACCAGCGTGATTATCCGCTAGTACAGGTAACCGTGCTCATGTTTGCCCTGGGATTTGTTCTGATTAACCTCATTGTAGACCTGATTTATGCCCTTATTGATCCAAGAATTAGATATGAGTAAAGGAGTGGTTACGGAGTGGAAACAACAAAAGTGCCAGAGATTCCTAGTATACTAGCCCTTGAGAAAAAGGAACAGGAAGAGGTTTCACAAGGTTTTTATCTTCAATCCTTTAAAAAGCTGGTTAAAAACAAGCCCGCGATGATTGCGTTGATATTTGTCCTTTTAATGGTCTTAACCGCTGTTTTTGCCAAATACATTGCCCCGTTCAGCCCGACTAAGATGTATGCTGTCCACCGACTTGAGGGCCCGTCATCCAAATTCCTTATGGGGACGGATGAATTTGGACGCGATATATTAAGCCGTGTGATTTTTGGTACGCAAATCTCATTAAAGGTCGGCTTGATTTCCGTTGGGATCGCCATTGTATTTGGTGTAAGTCTTGGCTTGCTTGCCGGTTATTATAAAGGCTGGATTGACAACATCATTTCAAGATGTATGGATATTTTATTCGCGTTTCCGGATATTTTGCTCGCCATTGCCATCATGGCCGTATTAGGCTCCAACCTAACAAATGTCATGATTGCGATTGGAATTGTGTCAATTCCGATTTTTTGCCGCATCACCCGCGGAGCCGTCCTTACAGTAAACGAAGCCCAATTTATAGAAGCTGCGAAGTCACAAGGGGTAAGGGATATTGTGATCATGGTCAGGCATATTTTACCGAATATCGCTGCTCCTATTATCATTCAGGCCACTTTGAGCCTGGCGCTGGCAATCCTTGCTGAAGCAGCCCTTAGCTTTCTTGGCCTTGGAACCCAGCCCCCGGATCCTTCTTGGGGAGTGATGCTCAATACTGGCCGCGGAATCATGGAAATCGCTCCTTGGGCAGCCATTTTCCCGGGGATTGCCATCATGGTTACCGTGCTAAGCTTTAACATACTTGGAGATGGATTACGGGATGCACTGGATCCACGCTTGAAAAAATAAGAGGAGTGGTTATAGATGGAAGCATTGCTCGAAGTTAAGGAATTAAAAGTAACCTTCCCAACAGAAAACAAACGCCGGATCAGAGCGATAGACGGAGTCAATTTATCCGTAAGAAAAGGAGAAATTCTTGGTCTGGTAGGGGAATCAGGTTCAGGTAAAAGCATTACCAGCTTATCCATCATGGGCCTAATTTCTGAAAGCGCCAAAATTGAGGGTGAAATTAATTTTTATAAGGAGAATTTGTTGAAAAAATCAGAGTCAGAAATGAGGAAGGTGCGCGGGGAAAAAATCTCAATGATTTTCCAGGATCCAATGACCTCTCTGAATCCTGTCTTTACGATAGGCAACCAGATTAGCGAAGCCATCACATTACATCAAAATGTTTCAAAAACGGAAGCCGAAAAGCGCGCTATAGAACTATTAAAACTGGTAGGGATTCCATCGCCCAAAGAGAGGCTTAAGGAATATCCACATAAATTCAGTGGAGGGATGAGGCAAAGGGCTATGATTGCCATGGCGCTTGCTTGCGAACCCGACTTACTAATCGCCGATGAACCGACAACTGCCTTGGATGTAACGATCCAGGCGCAAATCCTTGATCTATTAAAAGATATTCAGCAGAAAATGGGTATGTCCGTCATCCTCATTACCCATGACTTGGGAGTGGTTGCGGAGACATGCCATCGAGTGGCTGTTATGTATGCTGGCCACATTGTCGAGGAAGCAGATGTTATCACCCTTTTTAAAAATCCCCGCCATCCCTATACAAGGGGACTCATTAATTCGCTGCCAAAGTTAGGCTCGAGCGAAAGGCTGACACCAATACAGGGGCAGCCTCCGCAATTATCTGAGGAAACTGTAGGCTGCCGGTTTGCTTCAAGATGCCCATATGTTACCCAGGAATGCTTGCAGCATGACCAGGTTCTTCAGCAGATTGGCGAAGGCCACCTAGTTCGCTGCCATAAGGAGGTTGGCTAAATGGAACAATTACTCGAAGTAAAACAACTCACAAAGCATTTTGAGATTAAAAATGGCTTGTTCGGTCGCAGCAAAGGATATGTAAAAGCCGTAGACGGAATCGATTTATCGGTAAGAAGAGGCGAAACACTAGGGCTTGTTGGAGAATCAGGATGCGGGAAATCCACGCTGGGTCGGATGCTGCTTCGTTTAATAAATGCCGACAAAGGCGAGATCCATTTTGATGGAAGTGATCTTTTAAAACTGAATAAAGATCAGCTCCGCAAAAAACGCAGGGATATGCAGATGGTGTTCCAGGATCCCTATGCCTCTTTAAACCCAAGGTTATCAGTAGGTGAAATTATCCGGGAACCACTGCGGACGCACGAAAATATGAGTAAGGAAGAGCAGTTGCAAAAGATAAGGGATTTGCTGGAAGTAGTGGGGCTTAATAAATCGCATCTAAACCGTTATCCACATGAGTTCAGCGGTGGGCAGCGGCAAAGGATTGGCATTGCCCGTGCGCTCGCACTTAACCCAAAACTGATCATTGCAGATGAACCTGTTGCGGCATTGGATGTATCCATACAGGCTCAAGTATTAAATCTATTAAAAGACCTGCAAAAAGAGTTTGATTTGACGTATGTTTTTATAGCCCATGACCTTAGTGTTGTACAGTATATCAGTGACAGGATTGCCGTGATGTATTTAGGGAAGATTGTGGAGATTGCGGAAAATGAGGAACTGTACAAAAATCCAAAGCATCCATATACAAAAGCCCTGCTTTCAGCGATTCCAATACCGGACCCCACCATTAAACGGGATCGGATCATTTTGAAAGGCGATCTGCCAAGCCCATTAAATCCGCCTACCGGCTGCCGATTCCATACACGCTGTCCGTTTGCCCAGGAAAGATGCCGTCAGGAAGAACCGGAATTGAAATATGTTGGCGGCTCTACTCAGCAGGTCGCCTGCCATTTCGCATAAAAGAGGAGGAGTTTTTTATGTATGCAAAAATTCTATTCTTTGATATTGAAGGCAGCGGCTATGTTCCGCAGGGAGATAAAATGGTGACAAAGCCAGCGATGTTTATTTTGCACGGCGGTCCCGGCTGTGACCATACATACTACAAGCCCTGGCTCACGCCACTTTCAGAGCACTTACAATTAATTTATGTGGACCATAGAGGTAACGGTTTATCAGAAAGAACGGATATAACCACTTATACGATGAAGCAAATGGCGGACGATGTGGATGAACTGCGCAAATATCTCGGTCTTGAAAAGGTTTATATTTTTGGGAATTCTTTCGGCGGCATGCTCGCGCAGGTTTACGCTATTAATTATCCGGACAGCGTGGAAAAATTAATTCTGGTCACAACGAGCCCAAGCTCAAACTTTGCTGAAGAAGCTTCTGCTATGGCTGAGAAATTGGCTAATCCGGAACAGCTTGCCGTTGCCAATGATATTTTTGAAGGGAAAGTGAAAACAGAGGAAGAGCTGGCTAACTGGTGGAAGGTGATGACCCCTCTTTACTTTTACAACAAGGATGAAAAAATCATGGCTGAAATGGGCGGTCGGATGATTACTTCGCTTGAAGTTGGCGATTATATGTTCCGACATGAGCTCTCGAACTTTGATTTGCGCGAGCAGCTGAGAAAGGTGCAGATAGAAACACTGGTAGTTGGAGCACGGCATGACTGGGTGACGCCTGTCTCGCAGGCGGAAGAGATTCATTCCCTTCTGCCGAATTCAGAACTGGTAATCTTTGAAAACAGCGGCCATATGCCTTTTATTGAAGAAAATAAGAACTTCAATCAGCTGCTGCTGAGCTTTATTCGGAAAGTTGCTGCTGTAAACCCGGCGTAAACTATTTGGGACAAAATTGCTTTCATTTTGCGGAAGCAATTTTGTTTAATAAGGAGGATGTTTGATGGTTGAAATAATTGATTCCCATACCCATGTTGATAAGCTTGATGATTTTGGTTTTGAAGATTCGCCAGAAAAATTAATAGATTTAATGGATGAAGCGGGAATAAAGAGGGCAGTCATCATGACTTATTGTGACGCACCGGTCCTGAAGGAGAATGGCCTTGATTATATCGTAGAATCTGTAAAAAAGTTTCCAGACCGCTTAATTGCATATGCCAGGCTACACCCCCTTGCCAAAGGAAAAGCAATGAAACTATTGGAACAAGCAGTGCGCGACTGGAATTTCAAAGGCCTGAAATTCCATCCTGAAAGCATCACGGTCCATCCGTATCATGAGCTATCGATTGAACTGATCAAAAAAGCAGGCGAGTTAAACATTCCGACCTTATTCCACTGTGGGGATGAATCATTGAGCCTCCCGCTGCAAATCGCGGAAGCAGCCGAAAAATGCCCCGGCTCGAAAATCATCCTCGGGCATATGGGTGGTTATTTCCATGTGGACGATGCCATAAGGGTTGCGGAGAAATATGAAAATATTTATCTCGAAACCTCTGCGATGCCTTATCCTGAAAAAATTAAAGAATCAGTGAGGCGTATTGGCGCAGAAAGAATATTGTTTGCAAGTGACGGGCCAGGCTGCAATCCGGATCTTGAAGTCAAAAAGATTAAGTTTTCCGGAATCAACGATAAAGAATACAGGCTGATTATGTCTGAAAATTATGAGCAAATATTGGAGCGGGTTGGTACAAGATAAGGAGGGATCGAGATGATTATAGATTCACATGTCCATGTTGGAAAATCAATCTTTGGCTACGAATTGGCTCTTGAAGACCTATTAATCACTATGGAAAAATATGAAATTGATAAATCGGTCATTTGCCCTGTTCAGCCGTTTTCTTATCATTTGGAGCCGGAAAATGACTTTATCGCGGAATTGGCCGCCAAGAATTCAGATAGCTTAATAGGATTCTGCCGGGTAGATCCAAGGCAGGGTGACAAGGCTGTTAATGAAGTTAAACGGTCAGTATTGGAACTAGGATTAAAGGGGCTGTTTTTGCATCCATGGGAAGAAGGATACAGGATTACAACAGATTATGTGCTTCCTGTAGTAAAAGAAGCGGCTGACCTCGGGATACCAGTAATGATTGCGAGCGGGTTTCCATGGCTGTCGCATGCCTTGCAGGTTGGAGCGGTTGCTGAGCAGTTGCCGAATGCCAACATCATCATGACGAATGGCGGACAAATCAACATCAGCGGATTGGCCCAGCCGGACTCTTATTTAGCGATGCAAAAATACAACAATCTCTATTTTGAAACTTCAGGTGTGTACCGCCAGGATTTCATTGAAAACTCGATTCAGAGGTACGGATCGGGTCGGGTTTTATTTGGCAGCAACGCACCGAAATTGAACCAGGGCTTTGAGCTTGAGCGTGCCAAGTCCGCAACAAAACGGAACGAAGCTGCCCGGGGGGATTTACTCGGGAATAATATAGCGAAGCTGCTGGGGATTGCCGAAGCAGTTTCGTCCTGAGTAAGTATGAGGCGAAACTCCGCACATTTTCGAGTGGTGGAAAATCAACACGGAGAGTTACTGAAGAAATCTGAGTATTTAGATAGGTTCGTATAAAGGAATGGTCAAACAATCTTATCATCTTTTAATAGGAGGGGTTTATCAAAATGATAGGTTCACAAACAACAGGAAACCAATTTAACAAAAGCACGATAGACAAAGTCGTGATTGGAGTGGGAGCTTTTGAAAATCATGGTTCCCACATGCCTTTCGGGACTGACGCTTTGATTTCAAATACACTTGCAGAAAAGCTGGCTCATCGTGTTGAAGGGTTAATGGTTCTTCCTCCCATCAACTACGGATTAAGCCAGCATTATAATCATCTTTCTTTTACCGTCAGCCTTAGCCCCGATACAATCATTAATGTCATAAAAGATGTACTGAATGAAGTCGTCCGCAATGGAATCAAGAAAATATTAATCATAAATGGACATGACGGCAACATCGCGCCTATCGAATTGGCTGCCCGTCAGGTAAAAGTGGAACACCCCGATGTGACAATCGCCTCCTTAAACGACTGGTGGGTGGCAGCAGGAAAAATGGTGCCTGAAGGATTTTTTGATAAATGGGGTGGCCTTGGCCATGCGGGAGAAGGAGAAACGTCAATGGGATTAGCTCTGTTCAAGGATTTGATTGAAATGGAGCATGCCAAAGGTGTCATTCCTCAACTGCCGGAACATGTTGAAATAAAGTGGAGATTCGAAGAGCTGACTAATACAGGGGCCTCAGGTGATCCAAGTGTTGCGACAGTGGAGAAGGGTAAAATTCTCGAAGAAAAAGTGTTAACCGTATTGGAGAACTTTATCCGTGAAATGGACGAGACAGATTGGTCTTATGGCCTAAATGAAAAGATATCTGAAAAGTTGTAAGGGGCCTGAAGCAATGTTCAATTTAGAAAATAAAGTCGCCATTGTTACCGGGTCGGCCAGGGGAATTGGCAAGGGAATTGCAGCACTGATGGCGAATTTGGGTGCAATTGTCATCGTTAATGATCTAAATGAGGAACAGGCAAGAGTAAGCGCCTCCGAAATGGGGGCTGCTGAAGCGATAAAAGCAGATGTTACCTGCCCGGATGAAGTTAATCACATGGTTAAAAGAGTGATAGAAAGGTTTGGTAGGATCGATATTCTGGTCAATAATGCCGGCATTATCGGCATGGATAAAGTAGAAGACCTAACTTTGGAGAAATGGAACAGAATGCTTAGCGTGCATTTAACCGGAACCTTTCTTTGTTCTCAGGCAGTCATCAAATATATGAAAGAAAAAGGATCTGGAAAAATTATCAATATTTCGTCCAATTGGGGCCAGAGGGGGGCTGCCGAGGCAGTCCATTATTCAACAGTTAAAGCAGGAATCATTGGTTTCACCAAGGCTTTAGCCAGAGAGGTAGCCGGAAATGGGATTTTGGTAAATTCGATAGCACCCGGCCCGATTGACACTGAAATGATTGCGGAAGAAGCAATGCAGTTAGGTGTAAGTGAAGAGCAAGTAAGGTGCAATTTGATTAAGAGCATACCGATAGGCAGGCTGGGGGAAACGAGAGAAATTGCAGGTGCAGCAGCCTATCTGGCCAGCGATTATGGGAACTTTTATTGCGGCCAGATTATTGCACCAAATGGCGGGGAGGTCATGTAAATTTTAAAAGATAAAGTGGCCATTGTAACAGGAGCTGGATCAGGGATTGGCAAAGCAATTGCCCTAGCGTATGCGGACGCTGGAGCCATTGTCGTGGTTGCAGAAATCAATGATCAAACAGGGAACGAAACGGCAGAAGAGATGATCCAAAAAGGGCAGCAGGCACTATTTATCCACACGGATGTATCCTCTGCCAAAAGCATGGAATCTTTGGTATCTTCAACAATAGAAAAATATAAAACGATAGATATTTTTGTGAACAATGCCGGCCTTGAATACTTTACCTCCATTGAGGAGACATCGGAGGAACAGTGGTCCAGGACAATGGAGGTTGACCTGAAGGGTGCTTTTCTTGGTATGAAATATGCCATTCCGATCATGAAAAAACAAGAAGCTGGCAGCATCATAAACATTGCATCTGTAGCCGGGCTGGCTGCGTGGCCCGGGCTTGGAGTTTATTCCGCAGCCAAAGGCGGGGTGGTTCTTTTAACAAAAGCAGCGGCTGCCGAAAACGGAAAATATGGTATTCGAGTCAACTGTATTTGTCCGGGATCGATAAACACTCCTTTATTGCAGGAGCAATTTTTCGGACCGCAAGGCGACAGGGAAACAGCGGAAAAGGAACTGTTGAAACATTATCCTTTAAATCGATTAGGCGAACCGGGTGAAATTGCAGATGCAGCCATTTACCTTGGGAGCAAACTTTCTTCTTATGTGACAGGCCACACGTTAACGGTCGACGGAGGACTTAGCTCCTTCGTTGGGGATTTAATCTAAACAAAGGGAGAGAAAAAAATGAGTAAAAAACTTATTAAATCAGAAAATCTTTTTCAGATTGAATGGCCGAGCACTCCAACGATTTCACCTGATGGACAGCAGGTGGTTTATGAAAAAACTATCGCCCGCAAAGAAGAAGACGATTATGTGACCCATTTGTTTTTAGCAGAAAGTAACGGAAAGTCAAGGATGCAATTGACTTCTGAAGGAACAGTCAATATCTATCCGATTTGGTCGCCAGATGGAAAAACCGTGGCATTTCTTTCTAATCAATCCCACGGAACACAGCTTTGGCTTCTGCCGTTAAATGGGGGAAAAAAGCGTCGACTAACCAATTTTAAGCATGGAATCAGTTCAATGGTATGGTCACCCGATGGCGAAAAAATATATGCACTTGTACCGGTCGAATCAAGCTGTGTTCCGGCAGTTTTTGAAGAAGGAATTTCATCGGAAAGAGCCCAGGAACAGTCTGCAGATGAAACCAAACAGTGGGTGAACGGACCTAAACGATATAACTGGCATCATTATAAAAACGATGGCGCTGGGTTGCAGACCAACCGAAAACGACAGATTGTTGCCATTGATGCTGCTACTGGAGCATTCCAGCAATTAACTGAAGGTAAGAATGATGCATCCGAGCCTGCTGTTTCGCCAGATGGAAAATTTATTTCTTTTATTACTACACCAGTAGAGGATAATATATTGTTTGGCGGGCAAATTTACCGTGTTCCTGCCTCAGGAGGGGAAGTGGAAGTGCTTTATTGTGAAACGAAAGCCAGCACTCCTTCATACTCTCCTGATGGAAAATGGATTGCATTCTTTAGCGACCATGCCCATCAGAAGCAGCTTGCAGTAATTCCTGCCAATGGCGGCCTGGCGAAAGTGGTAAGCAGGGAATATGACGATACCCTTTTTGACTGGACGATTACCGATGTCCGTTACTTCACACATCCGCAGCGTGCACAATGGTCAAAAGATAGCAAGTCGATACTGGCTCTAGGCACCAGGGAAGGGCGGAATGAAATTATTCGTTTTCATGTAGAGCATTCCGGCTCTGCCATCGTAGTCGGCGGGGACCGTGCCATTTTTCACTTTTCCTTCGATGGTCAAAATACCGTAGCCGCGGCATACTCCACAGTCGAGCATCCAGGTAAAATTACCGCGATAACTCTTGATGAAAATCAGACAGCGGAGTGCCGGGTGAGAAATCCAGAAGAAGAGTTTTCGGCACTAGAAGTTGCCCTATTTCCGACTAGAGAAGTGCGCCTTGATAATAGCAATGATCAGTTTGTTGAAGAATTTAGCGTTGTCAAACCTGAGGTGTTTTCATACAGATCGGTAGATAATTGGGTGGTTCAAGGATTTATCCTTAAGCCTGCCAATTTTGAAGAGGGTAAAAGATACCCAGTCATCGTGGACATTCACGGCGGACCTCATGGAATGTTCAGTTTTACCTATTACCACCAGCTTCAGGTATTCGCCGCCCAGGGATATGCTGTTGTATTTGTAAATCCAAGAGGAAGCACAGGTTTTGGTGAAGAATTTACCAATGCTGTTCATGCCGATTATGGCGGAAAAGATTTGGAGGATATCCTGAACGGTCTGGATGAGGTGCTCAACCGATACGAGTTCCTGGATGGGGAAAGGGTGGCGGTTAACGGGCTAAGCTACGGCGGCTTTATGGTGAACTGGATTGTAACCCATACAGACAGATTCTTTACAGCTGTTTCGGAAGGGTCGATTTGTAACTGGATATCGATGTATGGAACCAGTGATATTGGCACCTTCTTCGTAGGGGATGAGCTGGGTGGAACCGATCTTGAAACATTGTGGAATTTCTCTCCGCTCGCCTATGTAGAAAATGTAAAGACACCACTATTGCTAATTCATTGCGAAAATGACTTGAGATGCCCAATCGAGCAGGCAGAGCAATTTTACGCCCACATCAAGAAAAATGGCGGAGAAACAGAATTCCTCCGCATCCCAAATTCCAGCCACCTGCTGCTTCAAACTGGCATCCCTTCGCTTCGAATTGCAAGATTGAACGCCATGACTGAATTCATCAACGACCACAAGCCAGCCGAAGTACTGCAGGCAAACTAAGGAGTGATAGCCATCATCCAATCCATATATAGGATGGTTGAAATTCTCGATACGTTATGTGAGGCTCCCAATTCAATTTCTAATAGTGGAAGGGCATGACTTGCACACCGTATATTAGTGTCTCTGGTCGGAATGTATACTCATGCTGGTGTTCGCAATCATCATCGTATCTTTACTGATTGTCCCGGTCTAGTAAAGCTGTTGCATAAAAAATACTGCCCCTGTGATATTGGGGCTGTATTTTTGTTCAGTACTGCTGGGTACATGAAGGTACTAGAAAAACAGATGAGAGCCAGCACCGGTTGGAGGTTTACAAAGGATAGCGTCCTGATGCCTGTCACCACCCGAAATTTGTCAAAGATGACCGGGATTTTGAAATAATTAAAGAACTTGGAGGGAGAAGTGATTGACAACCACTTCTCTTTTTTTGGCTAATAAGAATTTATATCCATAAATTCTGAACGCACGACGGACAGGAAGTCCTAGTCAGGCGAAAGGCACAGGATGTGCCGATTTGAGCGTGATAAGCAAAACTAAGGCATCCGCTAAAAAGGACTTGGCGAATGTCGAGTTTTTCTAATATTTCCAATTATCAGGACTGACGTCCATCACAATTAGTTATTTAGGTGGACATGATTGACTGTACCCAGAGAAATTTTAAAATACTTATAATCAGAATATTGAGGCTATTGATGCTATAATTCTATTAATAAAGAATCTAAATACATAAAGAGAATGGAGAATTAAAAATGGAAAACTATAGTTATTACTGCAATACAAGAATTGAGATGGGACTTGGGAAGTCGAATGAATTGCCTGAGCTTTTAAAGTCCATGCAAATCGGTTCGTCCGTTTTGCTGGTAAGTGACCCAGGAGTTGTTAAAGCAGGTTTAGTAGGGCCCATTCAATCCTATTTAGAGGAGTCTGGATACCGTGTAGTTCTTTTCGAATCCGTCTCTCAAAACCCCAGAGACACAGAATGTATAGCGGGTGCAAAGTTATTTAACGAGGAAAAGATGGAGGCGGTTATAGCTATTGGGGGCGGCAGTGCAATGGATACGGGAAAAGCGATTGCTCTTCTTGGCCCGAATGGCGGCACACCTGTTGAGTATGTCGAGGGTAAAAAGGAATACGCGAATATTGCGCCGATTATTTGTGTTCCAACCACAGCAGGTACTGGTTCGGAAGTGACCCGTTCCTCGGTAATCACTGAAGCCGCGACACATCGAAAACTCACACTTAAATCTGTTTTATTACGTCCGCTGATGGCCGTGCTCGATCCTCAATTAACGTTTAGTGTTCCCAGATCTGTGACTGCTGCAACTGGTGTGGACGCACTGGTACATGCGATTGAGGGGTATTCGTGCAAAGTCACAAACCCAATTTCCCAAGCATTCGGAGCAAGGGCGATGGCTCAAATTATTTCATCACTGCCGGCTGCTTTCCGGGATGGTGAAAACAAGCAGGCACGCTACTCCATGCTTGAGGGCAGCCTGTTGGCAGGATTATGTTTTGGTTCAACCGATGTTGCGGCTGTGCATTGCCTGGCTGAGGCACTTGGGGGTCTGTATGATACTCCCCATGGAGTGGCCAATGCAGTATTTTTGCCTTACGTGCTGAAATTTAATGCTGAAGAAGAGAAAGAGATTCACGCCGATATGGCGCGGTACATGAAATTTGCATCTGACTCTGATTCAGACGAGAGTGCAGTTGAGAAGCTGATTGTGGGGATACGGGAATTCACAACTACTCTGGAGATTCCTAAATTAAGAGAGTTGCCAGGCGTAAAGGAAGAGGATTTTGACAGGATTGTGGAGTTGGCGGTACAAAACAATTCTACACCAAGCAATAGTAGAACTATTGGAGCGGACGAATATAGGCAAATTCTTGAAAACGCGTATCTTGATATTTTTTAAAATTAAAGGAAAGAAAGAGATAAAACAAGCATTGCTATTTTTCATTAGGGATTTTTCACTTTCATATTGACGAAATGATGGCGATTGCAGGTTAAATGCAATCGCTTTTCTTTTTGATTTTTTCAATTTAAGTGACAGTTATCTTTTATCTCTTAGTAAGTGCATTATCAATCAGTATATCCAAAATATTTCAAAGTTGGAGGAAGAAATTCTCATATATATCAAGTATGATCGTTATTTCATTTTTAATGTTAATATGCGTTCAGCACGATGAACCAAGTCAACGAAGAAAAAAGTATTCCTCCTGTTTTAGTAGGGATTACTCTAAAGCTATCCCTGAAAATTTTATAACAGGAGGGGAGTAAGTATTAATTTTTAATAACTTGACCTTGTTTACTGGACGAGCTTGGTGCCGTAATTTCCGATTGTTCAGCTTTACAATTCTCCGAATGCTTCTCTAAAAATAAGCAGCATTGTTCTGCGATAAACTCTTTGTCATTATCTAATGAAGCGACATGATAGGAATTATATAGGCGAATAGTTTCTTTTATTTCTGAACGGATATGCGTGATAATATAATCTGTGTTTTCTGGTGGTACAACATGATCCTCATCCGACCGGAATGCTAATGTAGGGCAGTGAATGCTAGGAAGCTTTTTCCTGGTATAATCCATTAAAGAAAGCAATTGTTTTATAGACCTTAAAGGAGTTTTGGTATAGGTTATTTCATTTACATTTTTCGCTTTAATATCCGGTTCTCCTTCTTCTATAAATTGCGGGTATTGTTTAGATTTATATTCATTCATAATTGGAATGGAGCTTATTGCTGCATTTATGAGGATTATACCTTTGATATCCGGAAATTCGGATGCGAGATTCAATGTGAGAGTGCCGCCCATTGATTGTCCGATGATAAAGATCCTAGTACAAAACTGCTTCAGTAACTGATATCCCTCTTCCACATTTTGAATCCAATCCTGATAATTGCAATTTTCCATATCCTTATAATCAGTTCCATGACCATCTAACCTTACACCATAAACAGTGTACCCTTTAGATGCGATATATTCCCCTAAAAATCGGACGCTTTGTGGAGTTCCTGCGTACCCATGGGAGATGAGAATTCCAGTACTGTTTCCTTTATAGAAGAAAGGCTCAGCCCCTGGTATAATGATGGGAAAATTTTCAGCCATAAGTTTTGACTCCTTTCATTTATATAAAATAAAAGCACCTACCACATAATGGGGTTAGGTGCCTTTGGTTTTCCAATCAGCGATAAATATTTAAGTAAAACCATCATATACTTAACTAATCCGATGAGTCAAGTGGGTTATAATTTTTTTTACAAAATTTATTGAAGAAATCAAATGAATGCAGAGCCTTAAAATTCTATAGGATAGTCAATGCATTTTAAGGGGGATTTTGAAAAGGATACCTAATGCACTATTTCCTTGTTTCTTTTCGTATAACGGGTGCTACTTCCGTTGCCAATCGTTCAATATTTTCGGAAACTTTATTAAAGGGCATACCACCAATGTCCATTTGGGCCATAAACCGCTGGTGGCCAAACAGCTCATATTGCCGCATGATTTTTTCAATGATTTGCTGTGAGCTTCCTACAAAAAGGGCGGTTTCTTTTCCTGACATCTGATCAAACTCGGCTCTAGAGAAGGTATTATTTTTCCCATGCTGGCGATTGAGGTGCTGCCAATAATTCGAATGATAGGGGTAAAATTCATCTATTGCCTGCTTATACGTTTTAGATATATAAGTGTGCCCGGTTACTCCAACCTTCATTTTTTCAAGATCATGACCGGATTGAGCAGCAGTTAACCGGTATAGGTCAACTAGTGGTTTAAATAAACTTGGATCCCCGCCAAGTATCACTATGGCTAACCCAGTACCTAATCTGCCCGCACGTTCTGCACTTTCCGGTGATCCTCCAACTCCTACCCATACTGGAATCTTTTGTTGAAATGGACGCGGTGAAATTTCTGCATCCTGTAATGAGGAACGATACCGGCCATTCCAGGTAACTAAGTCCTTCTCATTTAGCTTTAGTAAAAGCTCCATATGTTCTTCAAACAATTCGTCAAAATTTTTTATATCGTATCCGAAGAGGGGGAAGGAGTCTAAAAAAGCCCCACGTCCAGTAATGATTTCGGCCCGCCCATTTGATAGAAGGTCAAGTGTAGCAAAATCCTCGAATAAGCGAACGGGGTCTACGGTGTTTAAAACCGTCGTGGCACTTGTCAGCTTAATTCGTTTTGTGACTTGAGAAATGGCTGACAAAACGACTGGCGGTGCGGATACAGCGTAATCTAAACGGTGATGTTCTCCTACACCAAATACATCCAGTCCTGCTTCATCCGCCATTTTTGCTGCTTTGATTATTTCCTCTATTCGCTGCTTGGCGCTGACGGCTTTCCCTGTTAATGGATCAGGGTATAGTTCCGCTAATGTATAAATCCCAATTTCCATACCACATTTACTTGCTTCCTTCAATTTCATCTCCTCCACAAAAATTTAACATGCTTTTGCTTAATACTATTCAATTTTAAAAAAAACGGTATTTGCCATGTTAAATTTTGATCCTGTGAATCTAAGTATTTAAACTATCGGATGAACGGAGAAGGTGCATTTCGCAAAAAAGGATGCGATTTACGAGAAAGCGAACAAGACCAGCATGTGTCAAAAAAAACATGCTGGTCCCGTTAGAAGTTCTTTTTGCATTTCGGGCATTGTTGTTCATATTTTTGCCGCTTCATTTTGGTTTGGCAGTTGGTACAGATGACAACATTCGATTCGGCTTTAAGCATGGCCCCTCTGTCAAGTCCAATGGCTCTGCTTGATTCTAAATTATTAGCTGTGACAATAATGGCAATTGCGGCTACTACTATTCCGATAAAAATCCACATTCATTTCACCTCAAAAAGTCTATGATACTATTATAATCCACTTCCAATTATTTGAAAAATCAGAGCAGGGAACAATCATCTAATAACATTAAAAGGGCCATAATCTGTTACGATTAAGGCCCTTCATTTTATTTAAATAAAACTCCTCACATTGTTATTCCGTCCAAACTTATATATGGCAATCATAAAAAACACAAGGGCAAAAGCGAATAAGGTTGCAAGATTTAAGGAAAGGCTGCTGAGAGTGTGCCCTTTTTGAAGCTCGGTAAGAGTGTCAAGAAGCCATCTTTGCGGCAGGAAGTCGGCGATTTTTTGTGCCGTTTTTGGCATAATTTCTACTGGCCAGAAACATCCGGCAAGCAAGCAGGTTGGCGTCATAATCAGGTTTTGTAATGCACCTGCTGAGGTCGAACTAGTTGCAAAAGCCGTAATCACTAATGATAATCCGACAGAAACAAGGGCGAAAAACATCATAACACCGGTCATTTCCCAGAACGGAATTCCCGCTGATATACCAAACACTTTCGTCATAACTGTCAAGGTGACAAAGACTTGAATAGTCATGATCACCATGTTGACAATGATGTTGGAAAGAACATATTTTTTGCCGTCAATAGGCGCTGACATTAACCTAAAATAGGTGCGGTTTTCTTTTTCTTTTAAAATTAATTCCGATAAACCGCCTGCAGAATTCAGCATAATCATAAGCAGGAAGCCAATCGTCTGAATGGTCATATCATTGTTTTTCGAGGTATCTTTTAAAGAATGAGCAGAAACCTTAAACTCGGCATTTTTGTAATTTTGATAGAGATCATTAAAGACAGCAGTATCCCCACTGGCAGCGATGCTTAACGATTGAAGATTTCCTATATAGTTATTAAGATAGGCTTTTATAAAAGCAGTGACCTGAGCGCCTTTTATAGATACAATTTCTACCTCCGGTTTCTCTCCGTTCATAATAGCCTTCGAAAAACCCGCCTCGAGAATAATCGCGCAATCCAGGGAACCGGAAGAAATCTTACTTTTCATAGTGGTTTCAGATAAATTACTCATCTTAACATTTTCAAGCCCACCAATAAAGCTGGCGGTACTTTTTGAAAGTGTGCTTTGATCCAAATCTACAATACCGGCCTGAAGATTGGCGGGACCTGTATCGCCGTATGCCATAAAGGCAATGAAGATTCCCAGCAAAGGCACTAATAAATAGGAGAAGATTCTCCGCTTATTCGTAAAGATCGAACGTAATGAATTGGCTGCTAGCCATAAAACTTCTTTCATTTTACAGGCCCTCCCGACGTCTAAATGCAACAACTGCGAACAGCAGGAATAACAGTGAAATTCCCAAGTTTAATGAAATGACAGGCAGTGCGGCAGTTAAATCATTGTTATAAATAATTTTGGTTAAAGCTTCCCTTGACCAGGTGAGGGGAGATAAATTCATGATAAACTTTAAAATCCCATCCGCGTTTTCAATTCTGAAATAGGCACCGCCAAAGAAGGCAGCAAGCTGGAGGATAATCATCAGAATCGATCTGATGCCCTGATCGGTTTTAATGATATAGCTAAGTCCAAGCCCGAAGCTGACTGCCAGAAACACTTCTGTAAAAAGAATCAGAAGGACCATTCCTGGATGGATGCCCCAGTCTGCGCCGAATACGAAACGGCTGAATGCCATTACAGCTATGATGCAAACCAGGTTAAGTGCGAGACTGCCAAGAATTTTCCCCAGGAAAATCTCCATTTTGTTGATGGGAGCAATGATTAAACGCACCGCAGTATTGCGGATTCTTTCACTTCTAATAAGGTTACTGGCAGATATTGCACCGTATAAGGCAATCATAGTGGTCATCGCTACAGCATAATAGTCCATTGAACCGGGTGCTTTATCAGCATTTAGGCTAGTTTCCTTTACATAACTGCCTGGAGTGGTGCTGACACTTGCCATTACGGTTTGCACTTGGTCTGGATTTTCCTTTGCCACTTCCGTAATCAGGTTGTATTTATCGGTAAAAGCGGATAACATACCTTCTGCGATACTCGCCTGAATGCTGTTCCGCTCACTGCCGTAAAATTCAATACCTTTATTTGTGACGACAACGTAGGCATCATAATGGTTTTGCTTTACTGCCTTTTTTCCATCCAAGCCTTCTGGAGCTTTATTAAAATGGATATCCTGCTTTTTCGCTTCTTTTATAAACCCATGGAAGGGGGAGGAGAAGCTGCTGTCATTTTTTTCGGTATATAAAACATTGATTTTACCAATTTTGATATTCTTGTCAAAGGCGTTAGATAAAGCAGTGCCAAGAATCAGCATCATCACTATTGGAAAGGCCAGCATAAATACCAGAGTCCGGACATCGCGAATGGTATGTTTAAATTCAATCAGCGCAATATTGAAGATATTCACAGTGATTTCCTCCTTAATCCCTTAAATTTCTGCCGGTCAAAGTAAGGAAGACCGTTTCAAGGTTAGGTGCCTGTTCCTGCAGTGAGCGGATTTCAATTCCTCTGCTTATAAAATACTGAATAATATGGTTCAGGTTGTTCACCTCAGATTGGGAATTAATTTTGATTATGTTTTCCTCAATAGAAATGGAGTTAACTCCTTTGATTTCCTTTAAAGCTGCTTCTTCGAGGTTTTCAGTATTTTTCACTTCAACCCAGATATCTCTTGTATCAGTAATAATGGCTTTCAGCTGCTCCTTTGTTCCTTCAGCAATGACCTTGCCGTGATCAACGATGGCGATACGGGAACAAATCTCTTCAACTTCTTCCATATAGTGACTTGTATAAATGACCGTACAGCCCATCTCGTTGAGCTTACGGACCGAAGTCAGGATGTAGTTCCTTGACTGAGGGTCAATTCCAACCGTTGGTTCATCCATAATAATTAGCTTTGGACGGTGGGCAATAGCACAAGCGATGTTCAGCCTGCGTTTCATACCCCCTGAAAAGTCCTTCGGAAAGCTTTTTTGCTTATCGATGAGTCCAACAAACACCAGTGCTTCCTCAACCCGTTCCTTCAGTTCCGCACCTCGGAGTCCGTATAACCCTGCAAAGAATCTAACATTCTCGTAAGCTGTCATATCTTCGTAAATGGCCAGATCCTGTGGCACAATCCCGATATTCATCTTGGCAAACTTGCTATGAGAAGCAATGTTTTTCTCTAGAATTTTAATTTCTCCTCCGTTGGTTTGGAGGAGACCCGCTATCATATTAATCGTCGTACTCTTACCAGCACCATTCGATCCAAGGAAACCAAAAATCTCTCCTTCCTGAACTGCCAACGACATATTATCAACAGCAATAAAATCGCTAAATTTCTTCGTTAAATTTTTAATCTCCAACACATTCATACTTTCACCTCATATAGTTTTATCGTGCCGTGCCCATTAACATTATTGACCGTCATACACCAGATGAAGATCCTGTCGGTTCACCCGTGTTTGGTTTCTACACATTCCATGCGTTTTCAAAGTTATTGTTCTATTTATTGTCATTATAAGGAAAAAGGGTGAACCAGCATAAGTGCATTAGTTCACCCTTTTTACATGAGAAATTTCACGTCTTTGAAATGAAAATCTTCATTATGCAATCGGGAGGAGGGTGGTAACCGAAAATCCATTGGTACCATCCACGATAATGGTGCCTTTGAGGGAGGCTGTCCGTTCTTCCATTCCAACTATCCCGAGCCCTTTAACCACTTTACCCGACCCAATCCCACGTCCGTTATCCCTGACTTCGACCCGAACCAGCTTGTTTAACACATGAATGTCAATGGAAATTTCAGTAGCACCTGAGTACTTTAATGAGTTCGTCAATGCTTCGGTGAAATTTTCAGTGATAATCTTCCATTGTATCGGCGTAATTAAATCAATATTACCTTTATACACAAACGGCATCCGAAGCTGGTGCTGGATAGAAAATTCTTCTAACATCAGCTTCAAACGCTGCAAGCCCATTTGCTCAGTTGGAGGCTTCATATTTTTTAACGTAATCCGGATATCCTCAATGCCTTCCTTGGAGATGTTAATGGCATTTTGGAGGAGTTCGCCTGCTTTAGCCTGGTCAATGGCCATTAAAGTCTTGGCGGCTTCCATTTGTATCAGTGCACCTGTCATGGAGTGGCCGATGCTATCATGAATCTCTTGGGAGATGCGGTTGCGTTCCTCGAGACGATAGGTATATTCCGAATGCCTAACATACTCCTGATTTTCATTCAGGCTTTTCGAAAGCCGCTGTATATCAAGTCTCATCTTGTCGAGATTATTCTCATAGGAGGTCAGCCGTTCAGTATAACGGCCAGTCATAAAAAAGACTAAAAAGCTAAAGAGGGCAGTTAATCCGTAAACGGCCTGATTTCCTTCTATGAAAAAAACAGGGAGCAGTCCCAGCAGCAAAAAAGGCCACTTTTTCACGAGGAAAGGTGATGCCGCTTCATAAAAATTCATTGGCAGCAGCAGAAGGAACAGCGGGTTCACTTCCTGAATTGAATAACAAATGAGCATGAACGATCCCAACTGTATGCACAGTTTTATTTTTTCCTTTCGAACAAGATAGAGGGGAATATTCATGCTAATGTAAAGAAGAATTAAGAGTATACTCCATGCGAGATTGCCGGTTTCGGAATGAACATAAGAAAAGGCTAAAAATAGGATGATAATTAGCTTGCTGAAAATGATCCATATTTCCATATTCCAAACCTCTTAATCTACTGAACCGGTTAGGTAGTATATAGCAATCTGTGTTCGATGCTCAAGCCTTGTTTTTCCTAAGATGGAGGTAATATAGTTGGCAACCGTACCTTCAGAGATAAACACTTGCTTAGAAATCGCTTTGTTGGAATAGCCTTTTGCAATCAGGGACATAATTTCCATTTCCCGCTCGGTAAACAGACTTTTATCTATTTTTGTTTCATGCTTCCTGCTGCTGGTCATATTTGTTTTAATCTTATCTAGTACAACATCCTGCATCACTGTATTTCCAAAGTACACACTTTTAATCGCATCACGAATCCGTTCCGGGTCTGTGTTTTTTAATAAATATCCCTTGGCTCCATTTTTAATCGCATCCAATATGTATTCATCATCATCAAATGTCGTCAGGATTATCGGTTTCGTTTTCGTTGTTTCAGTTAGGATTTTAGTTGCTTCAACACCGTTCATATTCGGCATCCTAATATCCAGCAGGGCAATATCTACGTCATGGCTTTGACAATAATTGACTGCCTCGCTGCCATCACCGACCGTTTCCAGCACCTCAAAGTCTCCGTAGGTACTTAGAATGATCTTCATACCTTCACGTATAAATGAATTATCATCAGCTATCAAAATTTTAATTTTCATACCTCAGCAGGAAGCCCTGCCAGTCACATCCTTAAAAATTGGTATTATATACCTTTAACATAACAGAAAGAAGGTTTTTTGAGGAGTACTTATAGGAATAAATAAAAAAGAAGGAAAGACAGAAGGGGAAGTTATAATAAAAGGAAGTAGTTCGATAAGTTTATATTATTCATAGTTCTGATTCATAAACATATTAACCTGCTGACAGCTAGTCTTAATTATTTTTAACAAAAAAGGCTCTGATAAACATTAATGTTGATTTATCTACAACAGTTTTGGTAACCCGCCATTTAGCTGGTTTACCCTGACTTTTCTCGATTTACAGTAAGATGTAATTGACAATGGGAGGCAAAATTAATAGTAGTACCGAGGAGGATGTTAGAAAATTAGTAACTTTGGAGGGTAGCTTTTCTTTTTCTTTTCCATTGTAAAAACCTGTAAATTGCCATTTGTTCCTGTAAATAATAAACAACAATAACAGAGTACCTAAATAACCAAACCATTCATATTGGGTTACTCCTAATGATTTGTAAACATTGTTAAGAACGGTATAAAATAACCCCTCAAAAAAACCAAATATCAAGATGATTCGTATTAATTCTAATATAACTCTCATTTCACATCTCTCCCTTGTATTTAAGTTATACAACAAAATGATTTGTGCAATTTAACAGATTTTGAAATAATTAACAGGTAACCAGTTAAATTTAGCCACTGGTATCAAATTTCGTCAATTTTTTAACAGAGACAAAAAAAGGAACCCTTAGAAAGGATTCCTACTTTCATTTTTAACTGTGTAAATACTTCCTTACCAATAGTCCTTGCATTTTGACGACTGCAGGAATGGCCATCCCCAAAATAAGAGTTGGAATAAGCTCAAAAAGAGTTAAAGGCGGAGTTATTAACATATTAAAAGTCTGGATGGCATAAACTCCAATAAAATATAGGCTGCTTCCTATTAACCCAGTCTTCCAAGAAGATTCCTTTAACAACATAAAAGCAAGCGGGATGAAAAGAATAGTAATCGGTACATAGGATGTCGGATAGTGTACCAGATAAAATATTGATTTTGCAAAAAACCTGCACAGGATATACAGTGTGGCAGCTGCCATGGATATTTTTTGATCTCTGAAAATTCTATTTACAATAACAACAAGGAAAGTTACGGCTGCAACGGAATAAGTGGGATAAACCCAAGCCGGAATTCCACCAAAGATTTGTGAAGATGGATTAGAGATTAACTTAAGTATTTCCTCAGAAGCGATGGAGTGATGATGGATATACTGTTCATATGAAATCGCTCCATTTTCTTGCTGCATATTCGGAAATAATAGACATTCCAAAAGAAACATCATAAACCAGGTATGAAGGGATTTCCAAGAAGGTGTGGTGTCATATGTGTACAAGTAATATGCTCTCCAAACGCCAAATATCATAATTCCCGTAGAAATATAATAAACAAAATGAGTAGGGCTCCAAGTTGTTAAATCAATTCCAAAAGCATAATGATAACTAAAGTCCAAGGGTATACCAATCAAAAATAAAATATAACCTATAGTTGTTATATTCCTTGAAAAAGCGTCCATGTACTTACCGTGTTTCCATTCTTGAAAAAGAAGAAAAAGTCCCAGTAAAAGACCCGAAAAGTTTACTAAATGCGGAATTGAATATTTTTCGAATAAATATTTAAAGTGATAAGAAGCGTCCCAGGCGGACCCGGCAAATTTCAGCAGAAATGCTAATACCCAAAAACGAAAATATTTCATAACCTCACCCTCAATCATCCAAGTAATTCAGATAAACCACCATAAAATGCAATCACTATATAATTAACAGCCAGTATAATAGCAAAAAAAATGGCAGTCCTTTTCATTTTTGCCTGCCTAAATAATTTATAAATCAAAATTATACCGAAAAGCACCATTATTACATTGCACGTAAGCAGGATTACGGACTCGATGTTAGAATGCACATGGGTTTCTGGGGCAATGTGTGAAAGAATAAACTGGTTCATTTCAGCACCTCAAATAGATGAATAAATACAATTGTACCATTTAAATCTTAATTTTTTCTTAAATTTTTAATGCGATATAGGTCTTTTTATTTAAGTTTTTACCGGAATTAGACTTTTTATAAGGGGAGAATGTTGATGGAACATGAAGTAAGAGAAGTGATCAATAAGTGTGACCTGGCAATCAAACAGGAGGATTTTGAAACACTGATGAATTACTATACGGATGATGCCATTCTGGTTGTTAAACCAGGAACAATAGCCAGAGGTAAAGAAGAAATAAAAAAAGCCTTTATAGCCATCGCAAAATACTTTAATAACAGTATTGTCCCAACACAAGGGGAAATGCTTTTATTAGAAGCGGGAGACACTGTGTTAGTAATTTCCCAAACTCTGCTAGCTGCTGATAAAAAGGACTCTGAATTTTCGATGGAGAGAAGGGCAACATACGTTTTTAAAAACAAAATGGTCAATGGCTTTGTGCGATCGACAACTCCTATGGTACAGATTTACTCAATAAATAAGATTACGATAAGCGTAAAGAGATGAATGCCGACCAATTATGGGAAACCACTAAATTATTCCTGTTGGATTCGGTGATGTTGAAATCATCATCTGTAATAAAAACAAATAGGACCCTTAAAGGTCCTTGTTTCATTTAAGAATAGGGACCTGGTGGGAATCGAACCCACGAAAAACTCAGCATCGAAATGCCGGCTGCTCTGCCATTGAGCTACAAAATCCCTATCTCTAATATGAACAATTTAAAAAGTTATTATTCATAAGACTAGAAGGAAAAGAAGTAATGCAGAATTTTACTTCTATATATACTCACGCAACCATTATAAAGTTACACCTCTAAGCTCATAAGGAAAAGACACCTATCGGAATGGATTAAATGAATACCACAATTTATAAAGATTAAAAATCTGCTGACGTCACTTAATGAAGGCTTTTCTTGATTTTAAACGCATGGAATTAGAATGAATCCTTTTTCTAGAAAGCGTGGGTTGTTATGCTTTCCAAAATTCTTAAGTTATTGAGTATTATGAGTGGTTTAATATTGTTGGGTTATACGATTTATATTAGGAATGATTTTTCGGATAATAGTTTTTTAATTATGCAAAGTCTCATGGTGAGTATGTTTATATTTGGGGGAATAGATAATTTGCTAAATAAGGAAAGGGTAATGAAGCTTATGGGGCTTTTATACTTTGCAGTGGCAATCTTTATTGCATTTGTTTCAATTTCCAAATATTCATAGGTTCAGATTTCGCTACCCCAATTGTAAGTCCAGAGCTCCAACCTTGCTTCCTATAAAGGTGGCATTTTGTTCTTCGACTAACGAGGAAGGTTAGCGCATGATGCGTTGATTAATTTTATTTTATGGAAATAATAGGAGAATCGTGTTCAGATAAAGAAACACTTAACAGGTGACAAATTTAAGGAGGATGGTATGAGCAAATTTAGTTTATTTAACAAGTTTATGGTACAAGAAGGCGAAAAAGAAAAAATGGTTGAGATTCTATTAGAAGCAGCAGAATCAATGAAAGATCTGGATGAATGTGAAATATATCTTGTGAATATTTCCGAGAATGAACCAAGTTCTGTTTATGTTTATGAAGTGTGGGTTAATGAAAACGCCCATCAAGCGTCTCTAGGTCTTGAAGTTACCCAAACATTAATAAGTCGTGCAAAACCACTTATTACTGGTATGGAAAGAATCAGCACATTAATTACAAAAGGCGGGAAGGGCCTTTCAGCTATTTAAAATTAAATTCCCGTAGATATTAAATAAGAAATGGCTGTCATTTTGGCAGCTTTTTTCTTATTCAAAGCAAAGATTGTGAACAAATATACTAAACAAACGGGTGCTTTAGTATTGGAAGGCTACTGGGAGTAAAGTGAGTCAAGCAAGTATTAACGGAGTAATTCATAGTTTAATATTAGTTCTAAATCATGTGATGACTGGAGATCGCTATATTAACGAAGATAATCTATAAACAATTAGTGGTATAGATATCTTTTGATTTGCCTAAAACTTAATATCCACAAGGTTGTGATTAGGTGCTTTTGGTTGACCAAACAGAAATTGAATTTGAGTATGATAATTACATATTTAACTATTCCGATAAGTCAAGTGGGTTATTGATAAATTAAAAAGTTAAAAATTTCCGAAATCTTATTGACAATAACCTTTGCACACTTTATATTTTATTTAACAAGTTAAAAACCAAGTAAACAAGTTGGTTAAGTATTATATAATTAACAATTGAACTATTTAGCTGATCGGACTACCGAAGGCTCCTATCTCTTATGAAAGAGATGAAGGAGCCTTTTTTGTTGATCTGAATAAGAGAAAGGGAGTATAAAGTTGAGTAAAGTAACCGTACTTAATGGAAGTCCTTCTGGACAGTCAAGATTAAATGGTGTTCTTGATTATGTTGTAAAGCACTTTGAAGCTGCAAGCGTAAGCCATGATGTCATCCATATTCGTAATCTTCCGGCAGAGGATTTAATTCAAGCAAATTTTAACAGTCAGGCAATTAAAGCAGCAAACAAAAAAATCGAAGACTCAGAGATCATTGTCATTATCACTCCTATCTATAAATCATCATTTACAGGAGTGTTAAAAACTTACCTGGATCTTCTTCCGCAAGATGGCCTGGAAAATAAAACGATTCTGCCAATTGCCATTGGTGGCACCATTGGTCATCTCCTAATGATAGATTACGCACTGAAACCGGTGCTTGCTGCGCTTGGTACAACACATATATTAAAGGGGGTCTTCATATTAGATCAGCAAGTAAAAAAGATCGATAATAACCAATTTGAATTAGATCCAGAAGCCATAAATCGGTTAGTAGTATCTTTGAATTCTATTATGGAGAAAGATAAGTTCAAAGCAATAATCAATGTGGTAAATTAGAACTTTTAAAAAAGATTCATCCTGACAATGTCTTGATTAAATTTTAAAGTAAATACTATATTTTTTAATCCGATTAAACATATTGGTTAAATGTAAAATAAAGAGTCTTCATCTTTAGAAGGAATGTTAGGTGGGAGATGTATGCAAAAAAATAAAAAAAAGCCGAAGAAAATTCCGACAAAGGAAAGAAGACAAAGCTTTTTAATTAATAACGTTTACCTAAACTTTCCAGACCTTCAGTTTTATAACTGGTGCAATCAGCAATTCAGTATCAATCGGGGGGTTTTCAATACCATTGATCAATGGTTTTATGATTTTGGAATAACGGAAGTGATTCTTCGAAGGATTTATATTCTATCTTTTTTGAATTTTGTTAGAGAAGCTGAATCAAAGGCTGAACAACAAAAATTCATTCGTTTCGGCAAAAGGGGGCTGGTAAACCGACTCTTTGAATTTATTGTATACCAAGAAAAAAAAGTGAATTGATATTTAACTTCATATAACTAATAGAAAACCGACTAGTCATCTAGAGGCATCTTTTTCCGACCCACTCAAGTGAAGGAAAAAAGGTGCCTTTTCATTTTAACTCGATAGGAGATGACAATGGTAATACATACGCACTTAAAGGAGGATTCACTTGATTAAATTAGAGCGTGTAAGTAAATCATTCGGAAATGGTCAACAGAAATTAGAAGCAGTAAAAGATGTTTCTCTGAATATTGAAAGGGGTGATATTTTTGGAATAATTGGCTTTAGTGGAGCAGGAAAGAGCACATTACTGAGAATGGTGAATTTACTCGAAGAACCGACTAGCGGGCAAATTACAGTAGACAAATACCAGTTGGGGTCAATATCCTCTAAGGATCTTCGGAAATTAAGAAGGAAAATTGGCATGATTTTTCAAACGTTTAACTTATTTAATTCCCGTACGGTGTTTGGAAATATAGCGTACCCTTTAAGGTTAGAGAAAAAGTCAAAGGTTGAAATCGACCAAAGAGTTAAGGAGCTTTTACGTTTTGTTGGACTTGAAGATAAAGCAGACAAATATCCGGAACAGTTATCGGGCGGTCAAAAACAAAGAGTAGGAATCGCAAGAGCTCTAGCGACTTCTCCATCCATCTTGATTTGTGATGAGGCAACTTCTGCTTTAGACCCGGAAACAACGGGTGAGATCTTAAATCTTCTGAAAAGGATAAATGAAGAGTACAACATTACGATTTTATTAATCACACATGAAATGAATGTGATTCGTAAAATTTGTAATCGTGTAGCTGTAATGGAAGATGGGAGGGTCATTGAGGAGGGGCAAGTTTTTGATATTTTCTCGAATCCTCAAGAAAAAACAACGCAAAATTTTATTAGTTCCGTTTTAAATGACAAATTATCTCCCCGGTTACTAAAAAAGGTAAGGAACGAGCATATTGGAAAACTCTATCAAGTTATTTTTTCAGGAGGAAAGGCTAGTCAACCCATTTTATCAGAATTAACAACGAAACATCATATTCACTTTAATATTATTTATGGCAGTATTAATGAACTTCAGGATCAATTATTTGGTAATTTAATCGTTGAATTTATTGGAGAAGATCAGAAAGTGGATGAAGTCATCAAAGAGCTTTCCCAAGTCGTCAAAATAAGGGAGGTAACAAAAGATGAAAGTTGATTGGAGTACGTTTTGGCCAAGAATCTTTGAAGCTACAGGTCAAACGATAACCATGGTCATCTTTACATTAATTTTAAGCAGCATAATAGGGTTGATCATTGGATTATTACTATTTGTTACTCGTAAAGGTAATATCTTAGAAAGTAATCTAATATCGGTCGTATTAAATATTTTAATCAATATAATCAGACCTATCCCATTTATCATATTCTTAGTTGCTATCAGCCCTTTTACACGTTTAGTCATAGGAACGACCATTGGAACAGCAGCTGCCATTCTTCCAATGACGATTGCAGCATCCTTTGCTATTGCTAGAGTAGTAGAAAATAATTTAATTTCCATTGACCCTGGAATCATTGAGGCGGCAAAAGCAATGGGCGCATCTCCAATTCAAATTATATTTGGTGTTTTAATTCCTGAAGCGTTAGGCCCTCTTATACTCGGAATTACGTTTATAACGGTAGGATTGATCGACTTTTCTGCCATGGCAGGAACTGTTGGAGGAGGGGGTCTGGGAGATCTTTCGATGACATATGGTTATCAACGCTTTGACACTTCTGTCATAGTTGTAACGGTTGTGGTTCTCATCCTCCTTGTTCAAATTGCACAATTTTTAGGCAATACCTTGTCCCGATCTTTCTTAAGAAGATAAATAAAAATGGAATTGAAAAGGGGTTTATTAATGAAAAAGAAATTATTTTTATTCTTACTTATGATGATGGTTACAGCTAATGTTCTTACAGCGTGCAACAGTAACGCTGCTAACGGTAAAAGTAAAAATGAAATCGTTACTGTAAAAGTAGGCGTAACAGGATCTGATGGCCAATACTGGGAAATGATTAAAGAAAAAGCTCTTAAAAAGAATATAAAACTAGAATTGGTAGAGTTCTCCGATTATGTGCTGCCAAACACGGCTCTTGTAAACGGAGAAGTGGATATGAACTCATTTCAGCATCTTGCATTCCTAAGCCAGTATATTGCTAAAAACAATGCGGATATTGTGCCAATCGGTTCAACCGTAGTCTCTCCTCTTGGCCTTTACTCGGTAAAGTATAAAAAGGTATCAGAAATTCCGAATGGTGCAGAAATTGCGATTCCAAATGATCCAGCCAATATAGGCAGAGGGTTAAAGGTACTTGCAGCTGCTAAATTGATTGAATTGAAGACAGACGTTGGTCTCTATCCTACACAAACTGATATTACAAAAAATCCAAAGAATTTAAAAATAATCGAAGTGGTGGCCCAGCAGACTCCAAGAGTACTGCCAGATGTAGCGGCATCCATTATTAACGGTGGAATTGCCGGGCAAGCAGGATATACATTAGCTGACGCAATTTTCCATGATGATCCAAATAGTCAAGAAACACGTCCTTACGTCAATGTTTTCGCTGTTCTTGGGAAAAACAAAAATAATAAAACGTTAAAAACAATTGCGGAAATCTATCAGCAGAAAGAGGTAGCTAAAGCAGTTGAAACAGATACAAAAGGTGCAAGTGTTGTTACAAAAGTATCCGTACCGGAATTACAAAAAGTATTAGACCAATTAGTTGAAAATATCAAGAGCGGAAAAGAATAGTAGTCATAGAGTCAGCAATCTTTATTCAATGTTACCTCCGAACTAAATCTCAAAGTAACGTCATGGGAGTGAGAAAATGACAAAACAAATGATACTAAATCTTTTTGACATGGCTGGGGCCATGCACAATTCTCACGGATTATGGAGACATCCCCAAAACAGGCATCATCGATCTTATAATGATTTAAATTATTGGATTGAGTTAGGGAAATTACTCGAAAAGGGAAAGTTTGATGCGATTTTCTTTGCAGATGTTGCCGGAGTTTACGATGTTTATCAAAATAGTAGAGATACTGCCATTCGGGAAGGTGTTCAAGTCCCTTTAAATGATCCGGCTTTTATTGTTCCTGCGATGGCAGCTGTGACAGAACATCTTTCATTTGCAGTAACGGTAAGTACGACATATGAACATCCTTTTTCAAATGCACGTCGATTCTCTACACTGGACCACTTTACAAAAGGCAGAGTGGCATGGAATATTGTCACTTCTTATTTGCCAAATGCAGCAAAAAACTATGGCCATATCAAAATGATTAAACATGACGAGCGCTATGAAATGGCGGATGAATTCTTGGAGGTTTCTTATAAACTCTGGGAAGGTAGCTGGGAAGATCATGCCTATATTGGAGATGCAGAAAAGGGTATCCTTTTTGATCCGGCAAAGGTACATGAAATAAACCATGAAGGAAAGTATTTCAGCGTTCAAGGCCCCCATTTGACTGATCCTTCCAAGCAGCGTACACCTGTTATTTACCAGGCGGGGACGTCTGAACGCGGAAGAGATTTTGCAGCGAAACATGCAGAATGCGTGTTTGTAAGCGGTGAAACCTATGAAAAACTCAAATTTTATATTCAGGATATTAAAGACAAGGCGGAGAAATACGGTCGGAATCCTGACAATATTAAAGCTTTTACTTTTTTAAATGTAATAGTTGCAGAGACATCTGAAGAAGCTCAACGAAAATATGAGGAATATGCTCGTCTGTGGAGTGCTGAGGCTGCAAAAGCACAATATGGCGGGTCAACGGGATATGATTTGTCCAAATATCAGGATAAAGATTCATTTTTTGAATATCGGCACACAGAGCATGGGCAAACGCGGGCTGCATCCTTAACCAAGGATGCCCCAAGAAAGTTAACCGTTAAGGAAGTATTAAACAAGTTCGAGACAATTGACAGGAATCATGTAATCGTTGGAAATCCTAAAGAAGTAGCGGATGCCATCCAAATCCATTTTGAACAAACAGGTATTGACGGTTACAATTTCGCGCATTTTATTACACCTGGGAGCATTAAAGATTTCATTGAATTAGTCGTACCTGAGCTTCAAAGCAGGGGGATTTATAAAAAAGAATACAAGAATGGAACATTAAGAGAGAAATTATTCGGCTCTGGCAGAAACCTATTATCAGATGACCATACCGGTGCGAAGTATCGTCAACTTCGAAACGTAATCTCTCCATAATGTTGGTTGATATACAACAAAGGAGGTTTCTCGATGAATATAGCAGCAGATGAAACTAAAAGTGATTATTTAGAGAATGCCAGTTTATTAGCCAAAGAATTTGCCAAAACAGCAATCGAACGGGATAAAAAAGGTGGAACGGCAATAGTGGAGCGTGATTTAATCCGTAAAAGTGGATTACTCGCTCTCCTAATTTCCAAAGATTTAGGGGGACTTGGTGAGAACTGGAAGACTATTTTTCAAATAATCCGTGAACTTGCAAAGGTGGATGGGTCAATGGCCCATTTATTCGGTTATCATTTTTTGTGCATAAGCACTGTTCATTTGTTTGGATCTCCACAGCAAAAAGAGAAGTATTATCAAGAAAGTGCTGAAAATAACTGGTTTTGGGGTAATGCATTTAATCCTCTCGATGAAAATTTAATAATTGAACAAGAAGGCGCGAAATGGAGATTAAATGGTAAGAAAACCTTCTGCTCAGGAGCCAATGATTCGGACCGATTGCTTATTTCTGCAAAACGGCCGGGAGAAACCAGACCTGTCATTGCTGTTATTCCAACTAACCGCACAGGAATAGTCATCAATGATGACTGGGATAGTTTTGGGCAGCGGCAAACAGACAGCGGATCAGTTATCTTTAATGATGTCTTACTGGAGGCAGATGAAGTACTAAATAATTACAAACAACATCCCGAAGGCTTATTTCCTACTTTACGGACTCATGTAGCTCAAACGATCCTAGTTCATGTTCTCCTTGGAGTGGCAGAAGGCGGATTTGAAGAAGCCAAAAAATACACAAAAAACGTTTCCCGCCCTTGGCTTAATTCCGGTGTTGAGAAAGCGACCAATGACCCCTATACAATCAGGCAATATGGAGATTTGTTCGTTCAGCTAAAAGCTTCAGAAGCTTTGGCACGAAATGCGGCAGATGCACTTCAAGATGCTTGGAATAAAGAATGGTCTCTGACAGAGCTGGAACGAGCAAAATGTGGAATAACAATTGCAACAGCAAAGGTTTCTGCAGCAAAAACAGCATTAGAGGTGACGAACCGAATGTTTGAAGTTATGGGAGCAAGGGCAACTTCAGGGCTGTATGGATTCGATCGTTTTTGGCGAAATGTAAGAACCCACACCTTGCATGATCCTATAGAATATAAAATTCGAGATATTGGAAACTGGGTTCTAAATGATCAAGCACCGAAAATCACCCCTTATTCATAAGAAACAAAAACAGGTTCAGAAAGGATGACTATATAATGGAAATCTTTTGGTTTATCCCTACTAATGGGGACTTCCGTCAATTAAATAATCCCGCCGGTTCACGTCCTGCTACATATAACTATTGCAAACAAATTGCACAAGCGGTGGATGATTTAGGGTATTCAGGTGTATTAATTCCAACAGGAAAAACATGCGAAGAAGGATTTATTGTCGCTTCTACACTCGTGCCTTTAACCAAGAATCTAAAATATTTGGTCGCAGTACGTCCGGGGTTAATGTCTCCAAGTTTCGCAGCACGTTTGTCTTCAACATTAGATCGTTTTTCCGATGGCCGCTTATTAATCAATGTGGTGGCTGGAGGAGATCC
Source organism: Neobacillus sp. FW104-15D2 (assembly GCF_058790155.1). Lineage (NCBI taxonomy): Bacteria > Bacillati > Bacillota > Bacilli > Caryophanales > Bacillaceae > Neobacillus > Neobacillus sp. FW104-15D2. The sequence continues at coordinate 2,273 of NZ_JBYTCJ010000034.1, read as the reverse complement.
GGTCGAGATGGCGGGAGAAGGTGTGTTTTTAACTCACGACGAACGCTATGAGTTAACAGATGAGTTTTTAACCATTTGGCGAAAACTTTTTGAGGAAGAAGAGGTGAATGTACAAGGAGAATATTTACGCATTGAAGGTGGGCAACTACCTTATCAAACCGTTCAAAAACCATACCCGCCGCTTTATTTTGGAGGATCATCAGCAGTTGCCATGAATGTAGCAGCAGAGCACATTGATGTCTACCTGACATGGGGGGAGCCGCCGCAACAAGTCGAGAAAAAAATCAATAAAATGCGTGAACTGGCTAAAGCTCAAGGAAGAACCGTAAAATTTGGTATACGCCTGCATGTGATCGTCCGTCGTACTGAAGAGGAAGCCTGGAGAGCAGCGGAACAGTTAATTGAATATGTCGATGATGAGACGATTGCAAATGCGCAAAACGTATTTAAAAGGATGGATTCAGAAGGACAACGATTAATGACGAGTCTGCATGAAGGGGACCGTTCACGGCTAGAGGTCAGTCCCAATTTATGGGCAGGTGTGGGGCTGGTTCGAACAGGGGCAGGGACAGCGTTGGTCGGAGACCCTGATACGGTCGCTGCACGAATGAAAGAATATGCTGATTTAGGAATTGAAACTTTCATTCTTTCAGGGTACCCCCATTTAGAAGAGGCTTACACAACAGCGGAATTACTTTTCCCCAAACTTCCAATAGCGAGAAAAGATCAATCAAATGAACGAACTTTCCTAAGTCCATTCGGTGGGGATATTAACCCAAAAGTTTCTAACTAGAAATATATACTAATGTTATTACCAAAAGTAGTATTGGAGCCAGATCAGTATCTATCAAATTCCGTTAAATATTCTTGTTAATTAACTTTGTTGAACAAACGGGTACCAGAATTAAAAACAGCAACTCTTTATGGTGAGGGGATCTCTTTTGTAGTACCAAAGAAAAAAGAAATGCTAAAAGCCACCTAATTCGCATATGAATTAGATGGCTTTTTTTGTCGGTATATCAACGTTATTAGATTTTTTTTCCGCAAATTAGCCCTAAATTCATACGTTTTTAGCAGGATGACAATATTTTCTGTCATACTGCGTTTCGGAATGTTAATTCTCTTGCTAATTGACATGCAAATAACGTGCTGAATTCAGATGAAAAAGGATTAAAAGACAAATTAATTGAATATATATAAAGGTTAAAAATCTGCTGCTGACTCCCTCAACAAACTTAGCAATTTAGTTCACGAAGGCCTTTTCTTGATTTCGGTCGAATGGAATTAAGCGGTATTATGGATTGATTTTTATAAGGGGGAATTCAATTATTGGTGGGGTGATTCTTTTTGGAAACAATCCTAATGATGTATGAGCATTTAAATTGGGCTAATCAACGTATTCTTGAAACATTGCAAAGTATTGAAGATGAAAATCAAGATGTAATCCGTTTGTTTTCCCATATCCTTTTTGCAGAAAAAGTATGGATAACTAGATTACGAGGATTGGACAGTTCACAACTGCCCATCTGGTCAGAGGCCGATATAGAAGTCTGTACAGACCTTGTTAAGCAAAATAAAGAAAGCTTAACAACGTTTCTTGCTAATTTATCAAATTTTGACCTAGATAAGTTAATATCCTACACAAATAGTAAAGGGAAAGAGTTTAAGAGTTCTGTACGGGAAATTTTAACTCATGTAGCATTGCATGGTCAGTATCATCGAGGACAGATTAATTCACGACTTCGAGCAGATGGTTTTGAACCAGTTAATATTGATTTTATTACATTTGTGAGATAGAACTTTTCTGGGTAGCCAACGGGGCATTTAATTCATTAAGGAACAGAGCCTTTTTTCTTGTTGTTCCACTAAAGGGGCAGGTTAGCTTTAGAAGGATTTTGGAAGCTTAACGTAGAATATATCGATACTTACATTTAAAACCATCCCTGTTAATCTTTATTAAAGAGGTGTTGAAATGAATACTGTTAATCCTTTTAATATTTTGGCTATATCAGGCAGTTTAAGGGGAAAATCTTTGAACTCAGCATTTTTGCGTGCTGTTATTTCAATGATTCCGTCACAGGGAACCGTCGTTTATTACAGTGAAATGGCACAACTTCCACATTTTAATCCAGATTTAGATTTAGATGCTGCCGATACTACTGTTGCCAATTGGCGTAGACTCTTAAAAGAAGCGACTGGTGTACTAATATGCACACCAGAATATGCCAAAGGAGTTCCAGGTTCATTGAAGAACGCACTTGATTGGGTGGTAT
>NZ_JBYTCJ010000033.1:0-61479 GCF_058790155.1 Neobacillus sp. FW104-15D2 | reverse complement strand
ACTTCTATTTTACACGAAGCGAGTGTGGGTTTTTTTGTATTTTCTAGATGTCGCACTTAATAATACAATTTGTCAAATAATAAAAGACCATCGTAATTGACAGTCTTCTTAATCAAAAGACCCAGTAAGATTAGGTGACCTGATGTTAAAGAAGTCGCCCATTTCGGTTCTTAAAAATATTCATGTTGTGAGGACTTTTCCATTTGGCGCAGGCGGGCTTATAAATGGGGATAACACAGAAAACTGTTTTGACCATTATGCTTCGCCCTTAACAAATTCATTACAGAAAGTACATAATTCTTTAGGGACGTTCAAACTATTCCTCGCTTTTCCGGCTCAATATATAAGTTTTGACTTAAAGAATTTTCTATTGTTTTTAAAGCAAGCTGCTCGTCACACCCATTTGCAGTAATCTTGATATAGGCTCCAGGTTTAATACTTAATATCATAAGTTCCATAATTGAATTGGGCGAATTTTTCAGATTAACAGAAACACGCTTGTAATTAAGCGAAATTGCAGATGTGAACTTAGAAGCATCACTTACGATCAAGCACGCCGGATGAGCAAATCCCGTCACAGCAACCATCTTATATTGTTTTTTCATCACTTTTCATTCACTCCTCTCCTCCCCCACTCTTAGGGAAAGGGTCCTTGACTTTACAAATTCGCTAAAGTTACCAAGGAATTTGTTTTCCTTCTCTAAAGAACCCTCCAGTAGGTCCTTCAGGTCCGATTGTTGCTAACCACAGAATAGACTCGGCTGCTTGCCTTGGTGTTCTTGGAGCAGATGGTCCACCCATATCTGTACTTACCCATCCCGGATCGACTGCATTTATTTTGATATCACCTTTGGTTTCTACAGCTGCCAATCGTGTTAATCCATTTAGGGCAAATTTAGACAATTTATAGGCCCCTACTCCTGGATATGACATTTCGCTCATAGCGCCATATTCTGATGAAACATTAATAATTCTCCCAAAGCCCTGTTTTTCCATGAGGGGAATAAAGGAACGAATCACATGATAAACTCCGAAGAAATTTGTTGCCATTGTTTTCTCCAGAATGAATGGGTCCATAGCCAATAACTTTTCATTTTCATCTAAATACACGCCTGCATTATTAATCAATACGTCTAATCTTCCATACTTTTCATTTATTGTAACCGCTGCTTTTAGGATGCTTTCTTGATTGGTGACATCCATCTCTACACCCGAAACATCCAGATCTAACTCCTTCAGTTTTTGCACAGCACGATTACCCCTATCTGGATCCCGGCTTGCCAAAATCACCTTAAAACCCTTTAAAGCCAATTGTCTGCACAGCTCATTTCCAATTCCTTTATTCCCGCCAGTTACAAGCGCAACTTGTTTATCGTGTCCCATTTTACTCCTCCATTTCTCGTTCTATGATTGGGTGGCATCTAAGAATCCTCATAAGGGATACTCCTTATGCGGAGAGTTGTTTTGTAGGACTATACATATAATTTCTTAGTAAAATAGTTACCAAACTTAGTATCAATGATAGGATTCCCACTAATACGACGTATTCTGTACCCATTTCTGATATAAATAGGCCGCCTGCAGCTGCACCAATGGTTGTTCCTATATTACAGGCTGATATAAATAAACCATTGGCGAAATCAGGCGCCTCGGGAGCTGAAGAAGCAAGCCAATATTGATTGATATTACCTCCGACTCCACCTAATATTCCCCAACCTAAAGTAATGAACGCCATAGGTAAAGTAAACTGTCCAAATAGGAATAATAGAATGTAAACGATCCCTAATACAAAAGGAAAAGATGCGACAAATTTGCTTGCATTTTTAGTTAGTAATTTCCCTGCGACAATATTTCCAATAATATTAGCTCCGCCGTATACGAATAATATTAAACTCACAGTGTTCGAAGACATATTCGTAACAGTTTTTAAATAATCAGCAAGATAACTATAAACCCCAAATATGGCGGAGTTTAATAAAATGACGGTAATGATAGAAAGCCATGTAATCGATTTTTTTAATACGGAAAATTGTGTACCATAGGATAGTCTTTCTTCAACAGGCATAGATGGTACAAAAATCAATGTAGCAATGAATACTATAGCATTTACAATAGCAAAAAATAACAATGCCATTTGTAAAGAAGTTACACTTGCAATAAAACTTGCGATTGGTACGCCGACTACCATACCGGCTGATACCCCTATAAATACTTTGGAAACAGCTTTTGGAGCTTCTTCTTTTCTTACTGCTGCAGCAGCTACAGTAAATGCCAAAGAACAATAAATAGGATGAAAAAAGGCCGGAATGATACGAGCAATTAATAGAATGGTAAAGTTAGATGTAAATATGGATATGGTGTTCCCCAAAACGAAAATACCTAGTACAAGTAACATGACCTTCTTCCGATTTATACCCGAAAACAGTAACGGCATCGTTGGGCCGGATACTGCAACAACAATGGCAAAAAAACTCACTAGCCAACCTGCTCTTGCGATACTGACATGAAAGTGTTCTGCAATGGAAGGCAGTATCCCAATAACCCCCATTTCAGTATTTAAAATGCCGAAGACTCCTATGGTTAATATAAATATGAGCAAGTTGTTTTGTTTTCCCAAAAAATATACACCTCCAATATTTTGAAACTACCATAAAAAAATCCACATCGCGCTGATAGGTCTTCATCTTACTTTGAAGCAACATAAATAAAAGGAAGTCCCAAAAGCTAGGCTTTAGGGACACCTTCAAAATCCGCATTAGAATTTTTCATTTACGCAGCTCACATTGTACTGATGTCAATTACGAAACGATACTTCACATCTGAAGCTAAAACGCGTTGATAAGCTTCGTCAATTTGATCGGCTGAAATGACTTCAATCATAGGAGCAATGTTGTGTTCTGCACAAAAGTCCAACATCTCCTGAGTCTCACGGATGCCTCCAATCATAGAACCTGCAAATGAACGGCGATGGCCGATGAGAGAGAACACATTTAATGACAATGGCTCTGCTGGCGCACCGACGTTGACCAATGCTCCATCCAGTGCCAGCAATGAAAGGTAGGCACTAATATCAATCTTTGCGCTTACTGTATTAATGATAAGGTCGAACGTACCAGCGAGTATCTTAAACGTCTCTGGATCGCTTGTTGCATAGTAATTTTCTGCTCCTAATTGCAAACCATCTTCCTTTTTCTTCAATGATTGTGACAGAACCGTAACCTCGGCACCCATAGCATGTGCAATTTGGACAGCCATATGACCAAGACCACCCATACCTACAACTGCTACTTTCTTACCTGGACCAGCTCCCCAATGATTTAGTGGAGAATATGTCGTAATACCTGCGCAAAGTAATGGTGCTGCGGCGTCAAGCCCGATATTATCTGGAATTCTAACTACAAAGTCTTCAGTTACAACAATGTGGGTTGAATAGCCACCCTGAGTAGGCTCGCCGTATTTGTCAACACCAGCGTAGGTGGGTACATTTCCATTAAGACAGTATTGTTCTTCACCTTTACGGCAATTCTCACAATCGCCACAGGAATCAACCATACATCCGACGCCTACCCGGTCACCGACTTTGTGCTTTGTGACCTCTGCTCCTACTTCGGTGACAATTCCGGCAATCTCATGTCCAGGCACGAGTGGATAGTTTACTTGACCCCATTCACCATGAGCAGTATGGATGTCAGAATGGCATATACCTGCATATTTAATTTCAATCAGAACATCATGCGAATCAAGGTCTCGTCTTTTAATTTCAGCAGCTCGAAACGGTTTGTCTGGACCGTCTACAGCTCGTGCTTTAGCAGTTATCATTAATAAAACCTCCAATAATATCTATTTTTCAAGAGAATGCGCTTGTACGGCTATAAAGGCAAAACTTAAGTTGAACTTCCCTCTCTTTCATTTCTACCCTGCTTTTTTTCTCTTGCAAAACCATATTAATGGTTATAGTTAACTCTAGGTCAATACCTTATTTAAAAAAAATTGATATTATTAATTCTGCTGTCCCTGGAATGTTAAAGTAACATTGACATTTAGCATATCACATGTTAAATTCTCTTCATTCATAGAGTTAACTCGAAGTCTATATCATTAAGAATAGGAGATAAATGATGAAGACATACACTATAAGCGAAGTTGCAAAAGAATTGAATCTTACAGTATATACCTTGCGTTACTACGATAAGGAAGGGCTTTTGCCTTTTGTAGAACGGACAACCAACGGAACCCGTCGCTTTAAAGAATCCGATATCGGCGGTTTAAAAGTAATTGAATGTCTGAAATCCACCGGAATGCCCATTAAGGAAATTAAAAATTTCTTTGATTGGTGTGCTGATGGGGATTCCACGTTGCAACAAAGATATGACATGTTTATAGAGCGAAAAGCTATTGTAGAAGCTCAGATAGAAGAACTAAAAAAAACAATGGAAGTGATCGAGCATAAGTGCAGCTATTACCAAACTGCATTGGATGCCGGAACGGAAGATATTCATAAAAATGATAAAATAGCGGTTTCCAATCCTTACTAATAAGTAGAAAACCAGTGTATTTCATTATGTCTATTAAAAATTCAGGTGCCTCTGTTGCAATATGAGTGAGAGGAACACCACGTTATACTGCGAGCGAAGCCCAACGAATCGTTGGGCAAAATTATTTTACTAGTAAATAAACGACCTGAGTCCTGTAATAGATATGGACTCAGGTTATATTTCTATTAGAAACGTTTGTTAAATTATTCAAAATTCCTATCTAACAATGCCCCTGTTTGTTCTGCCATAACACGAGCTGGCAAGGGCTTTCTCTTCTTGAACCACCATTCCACTGCACCTACGATTGCTGAGCCAAAAAATTGAAGAATAACATCTTCATTTAAACCGTCATTTTTTCCTTCTGTTACATCCACATCAGCTTTATACTCTTCAATGACCAAATCAAGAAATCGACTCCGGAAATAAGGGGCACCTTTACTCGCCAACATTGTTGAGAAGAATAAAAAGTTATTTTCAAAGTATTCGAACCAGACATAGTTCCCTTCTTGAAATGTCAGATCATATGCCGATTGGCAAAGTTCTCGTAGATTATTTATATGTTCTTCAATCATCTTATCCAGCAGATCATATTTATCCGTGTAATGAAGATAGATGGTTCCTCGATTAACATTTGCTCTGTCTGCAATATCCTGAATAGTAATGTCGTCAAAACTTTTTTCAGACATCAGTTCAGTTACAGCATTTTTTATAGCTTCTTGGCTTTTGGCTATTCTTCTATCTACTTTAGACATTTTAATTCACCTATCTTTCTAAAGATAATCAACAATTTTAATTGATTTGTTGAGTAATCAACGAAATGCGTTATTTTAACCATTGAAAGCGTCCAGTTTCTTTTTATAATTATAAACAGGTGTTGATTAATCAATCAATATTCATTTTTGAAGCTGGAGGTGTAAGAATGAACCGTGTTGAAAAGAGCAAGGAAAAATACAAGCATCTATTTGGCGATCAAGTACCTGCCGCATATGCTACCGATCCTGATTTTCAGGACATCCTGAGCCGTTTCATATTTGGGGAAGTATTTTATCAAGGTAATCTGGATGACAAGCAGCGGGAGCTTATTACTCTGGCAGTGCTTACTGCTAACCAGACGTTGCCTCAACTCAAGGCACATGTTGTTGCGGCTCTTAACGTCGGATTGACACCTATAGAAATAAAAGAGGCAGTTTACCAGTGTGCTCCCTACATTGGATTCCCCAAAACGCTGAATGCCATATCAGAGATAAATGAGGTTTTCAAATCAAAGAACATCGCATTACCGATTGAAAGCCAAAATAAGGTTGAAGAAGATAATCGTTTTGAAAAGGGACTTGCTGTACAAGTAGAAATATTCGGTGAAGTCATAGCAAAAATGCGAGAGGGTGCCCCCTCAAATCAAAAGCATATTCAGGATTATCTCTCCTCTTTTTGTTTTGGAGACTTCTATACCCGTGGCGGACTCGATTTGAAGACACGGGAAATACTGACACTATGCATCGTAAGCAGCCTAGGCGGTGCTGAAGGCCAAGTGAAGGCACATGTGCAAGGAAACCTAAATGTGGGCAATGATAAGGAAACTATGATTACCGCCCTCACCCATTGTCTTCCTTATATGGGATTTCCAAGAACGCTGAATGCTCTAAGCTGTGTAAATGAGATTATTCCTGGAACTTAAGTTAGGAGTGGCAATTGATGGTGACAGCATTGCTCGTGCAATCGCATTTGCCCATGAGCAGCCATCAGCTGTTGGTTTCAATGAAATGATTATCCGTCCAACTGTACAAGTTGGTTAAAATCAAAGAAAGTGGGAATAAAAGATGAAAAATGAACAATTAAAAAACAGTACAATCTTCCCTCTGGGACAAAAAGTTGATGCAAACTACTTTATCGGTGATGCATACTTACAAATGGTGTTTACCGATCCAGCTCCTCTAAACACATCAATCGGGAATGTCACCTTTGCACCAGGTTCCCGCAATAACTGGCACTCTCATAAAGTTGGGCAAGTTTTATTAGTTACCGGAGGTGAAGGCTGGTATCAAGAAGAAGGAAAATCAGCTCAATTACTCAAAACAGGTGATGTGGTAAATATCCCAGCGAATGTAAAACATTGGCACGGCGCGACGAAAGACAGTTGGTTTGTACACTTAGCACTTACACCGGGAGAAACAGACTGGTTGGAAGCTGTCGATGATGAAACGTATAATAAATTATAATTTCAAGTAAGAAAAGCCGGTCTTCCATATGTGAAGGTCGGCTTTTTTCTATAACCTTGTGAAGGAAACTGCCTCGTTACTTGAATAAAAAAATGCTTCACTCCATATTGAAGTAAACTACAAGTTTGGTTATGTACCTTTATTCGCTTTTTTGTTAAAACACCGGAGTGTCGGGCGTTCAGACTTGCGGCATTTTGCATATATCCATATACAACATGTTCCACCTATGACCGTCCGGATCAGCAAAACCGCAGCCGTACATTCAGCCGCCACGTTCGCCTGGCTTGCTGAATACAGTACCGCCGGCTGGGCGGACCCTTAAGGCAAGCTCATCAACTTCATCTATATATGAAAATTTAGACCCTTAGTGAGCCACGGAACCCTCTGGCAGCATAGTAAGAGTCAGCACCGTTGTGATACACGAAGACGTGCCCGAAGCGACGATCGCAAAAAAGTGCACCGCCGAGTTCTCTAATATCAGAGGGTGTTTGCACCCAGCTCGACGTTTTCAAATCGAAATTTGCAAGTTTCTGCAACGATCGATATTCTTCTTCCGTTAAAAGTTCAATGCCCATGGCAGTTGCCATATCAATAGCGTTATTTTCTGGTTTATGATTTTTCCTTGACTCCAGCGCTTCAAGGTCGTAACAAACACTTCTGCGACCTTTAGGACTTTCCGATGAACAATCATAAAAGATGTATTCTTCTTTCTGTTTATCATAACCCACAACATCCGGTTCACCGCTAGTTCTTTCCATTTCATTGAGCGACCACAGTTTTTCAGTATTAGCTTCCAGTTTTACTTGGACTTTATCCCATTCAAGGCCTTTATGGCGGTTCATGTTTTTCTCAAAACGGGCTTTCAATGCTCTCAGTAATTCTTCACGTTGTTCATGTGACAACTCTTTTTTATGGCTGTCTTTATTGCTCTTTGTCATGTTAGGTTCCTCCTTAAAGTTTTTAATCATAATGGTTTAAGTATATATAAATATTTGTTTTAAAATAAATCGTTTTCTGAAACTAGTTGGAAGAATCATGATCTTATTGCTGATTATGATATTTCTCCAAAGTAGTTTCACAGGCTTCACGTAGTAACTCAATTTCCTCCTCTGTTAAAAATTTCAGAATCCTACTGTCAAGTTTTGGTTCATTTTTAGTAGCTAATCCAGCTTCAAACACAACTTTACAACCTTCTTCATCGGTAATTTGGTTTCTAACAGGATGTAAATAATGAGCATAATCAGCACAATTAAGCACTAACTTATACGAGTTCTCCTCTTCAATAATATTTTGAACATTAAAAAGGGGCGGAGGCCAGTTATGCTAAACTGATAGGTCACAGTGCCCTTTTGTTTAAGAAACTTGGTACTCCGTTCATCTTTGATCACCGTGGGCACCCTTGGCTTCAGCTAAAGATTCGTATATCACGACGTCCCTAACGGACATTCACCGCCAAGTTGATGAACATGCCTGGCACACAAAAGAAAAGGAGCTGCCTCTGCACCCCCTTCTCGTACTCAAACACACGTTAGATGCACAACTGCTAATTAATTTCTTCCCAATTGGTTGAATTATATTTTATCCATTCGTTCACTTGGACTTTATTAAAATACTTTTCACCAGAAACTTCAATATAGGGAAGAAATTTATATGTTTCAAAAGAAGATAATTGGACTCTTTGTTCATCTTGTGCGTTTACAATTAATTTGAGTTGCTCCACAGACATACTTAGATATTTCGCCGTTTCCCCAAAAGTTAATAATCCTTTATCCATACTAGTATTAGAAATAACTATACTCTTACTGTTCTGTCTTTTGTTGTAATTACCTACCTGAAATCCACAGTATATTATAGAAATACTCAAAAGAATGATTGCTACTGATAATAAATGTTTTATCATTACTGGCACCCTCCTAAGGATTGATTCTATTTTTTTATTCATTAACAAGGTTGTTTTATCCTTCTAAGAATTTAACGATTATTTTGAAACAAACTTCTCGCTGAGGAACTAAATTTAAAATACCTAAACAAACCTCCCTATAGCACAATAAAACTAGTGATGTCCTCAATAAGGAATAAAAATCCTCAAATAGTGGGAGTCTATCCAAGTATTTAAGGAAAGAGAGGGAATTTAATGATCGTTCATAGAAGTTTAATGAAGCTTTTAAGGGAAAAGGAAATACCTTTAACTCATAAGTTTACTTACGATATAAAAGGTACTATTAAAAAAGTAAGCTTAGTTGAAATACTGGATAGTTACACAAGCCATTTTGCTGATGATCTTTTAGTCCTCGTAAAAATGTACGAAGAATGGTCCGCGGAGGATATTATTAATTCTTTTGAGCGGTTGGGATTTAGAGAATGTTTTAATGAAATAGTCGGCATTCATAACGGACAAAAAATGACTCGCATTTGCTATGAGTTAATAAAAGAAGGCGAAAAGAGTATAAAATTTTATAATGAGAATGGTATTTTAGAAACTTGGGAACTGACATATAATGAATCTAAAATGAAGCTTGATTGCAGAGGAAAAACTATTTTGACAAACAAGGTAGAAGAAATAATGGAGGAATTTATTTACATTATTGAAAATGTCGTAGGATATAGTGAGCCGGTAAACACAGTTCAAAACGATTATTGGGCTAATTCTAAATAAATAATTCTATTGAAGTACAAAAAAGCCTCGAATCGAGGCTTTTTAAATGATCTTATTCGAAGTTCAATAACAAAAAAGGTTTGTTGCAGCAATTCCTTTACTAATAAGCACCCGTAATGGTTAGCCAGATAATTGTGGCTGTCTTTTTTTTATATTAAGGATTGATTGTAAAGGATGACAAATTTTGAATGAAAAAACTTATGAAAAACATCAGCAATTAAACAACTTTTCACAAGCCTTACCTGAATATTATTATTTCAAATATCAAAAATAGCCATATTGGCGTTTAAAGAATCTTTTTCAATTCGGAGCTCTATTCTTTATCTTCCATACGAATTCCGATTCCCTTTTGTATCGACTAAATTAAATGAAAATGTTCTAATGCACGCATTATCCCGTCATTATCTACATCATCCGTGATGTAGTCCGCTGCTTTTTTCACCTTTTCCCCAGCATTCCCCATAGCTACACCTAATGCTACATATTCCAGCATTTCTATATCATTTTCTCCATCTCCAAATGCCATTGTACTTTCTAGGGGAATCTGATAATGCTCCAAGATACTTTTAATCCCTTCCTTTTTACTTCCACTTTCCGGAATAATATCAATCGCTAAAGCATTCCAACGTGTCGCTTTAGAATATTTAAGGACACTTAGGGGATAAGTTTTAGCTTTTGCACTATCAACATAGGGAACAATTTGATAAACGGGATTTTCCAAAGCACGATGGATATCCATTACGGGAGGTAAGGCTGAGTGGATTGCTTTTTGTGCCTCTATCACTTCCTGGTTGATCATATTAATGTACATTCTATCCTTTTCTAAGAACATGCATGGATACGGATGTGAATCAATTTGTTTTATTATATTTTTTATATCTTCCTTGTTGATTTCATTATGATAGATTAATTCTTTTTCGTTAAAGCAATACTGCCCATTTAAAGTAATGTAGCCATCAAAATAAAGTCCATCTATCAAATGCTCTTCTTCAATCTCTAACACATGTCTTCCAGTAGCCACGAAAAGGTGTATACCCTTTTTATGGAGTTTTTCTAATGCTAACTTTGTAGATTCAGTATATGTCTTACTCTTACCTGAAACTAAAGTACCATCAATGTCAAAAAAAATAGCACGGACCATAAAAAATCTCCTTGTACTAGAGTTTGGTTTTGCTATAACTAAACTTAATTAGTTAATTCATAATGTTATAGAATGTAAACGTTGGCTGAGTTAAAACAACATGTATGATTTAAACCAATCTTTATAGATTTTGAGAACGAACTAAATTCATTATAGTTGGCAAACAGGTTGTGTAAGTAATACCCAAACCTTCGTGCCATTATATTAGAAAAAAACTCCAACCCATTCAGGCTAGAGTTTCTTTCATTCCATTAAATCCCGTCTGAAAAGTCTTCTTCTATATCTTCTCTCGCTGCTTGTGTGTCGACCTTTTCAAATTTTGCAGCAAAGTTCTTTGTCTGGTCCACAATGAAATTTGCTAGATCAGATAGTTCCATCGTATCCTTCATAAGAGACGCTTCAAGAATTGCCCCTAGATTACAGCCGGCAACCACTTCCATGTGATGATTGTCATTTGCAATTTTTGCAGCCTCTTTATAAGGTGTTCCACCAAGAATGTCACACACAAATAAAAATGGCGTATCCGGAAATGAAGATATAACATCTTGTAATTTTGCCGCTAAATCGCTGTCACTCATATCAAGTGTAAAATCTATTGCCATCACATCTTCATTCTGACCTGCAAGTAATTCTAAAGATCCCTTTATACCGGTTGATATTTCCCCATGTCCCGTTAATATAATCTTTTTCATATTGTCACCCCAAGATTCCGAAGTATGAACCAACGATAGCAAAAACGATGGTTAAGCAGATTAACAATACAGGGTTCATCTTCTTCTTTTTTAACAAGTAGAAAATAAATAATGTGTAGGCTAATGGCAAGATGTTCGGGAATACGTGATCTAAGAAATCCTTTTGAATCGAAAACTTGTGCCCTGCTGTAATTGTAAATTCTTTTACAATGTGCAAGTTAACGTATGAAGGAATTAAGCCGCCGAGTACTGTGATACCCAGAATAGATGCTGATTTTGAAATAAGCTGTGAACCTTTTTGGATAGTGTCGATTGCGCTAGTTCCTAGTTTATAGCCCATATTGGTCCATAAGAAACGGCTTGCAAATACCAAACAATAACATAGGAAGAAGAATATTGGCCCTAAAATATTTCCGCTCTTTGCAAAAGACGCTGAAATACCCGCAACAATTGGAAGCACTGTAAACCAGAAGATGGCATCTCCTAATCCAGCTAGTGGCCCAAACAATCCTGCTTTCAAGTTCTTGATTAAGTTTCGATCTTCTTTATTTTCTTCTAAAGAGAGCACAAGTCCCATTAAAAATCCTGATGTCCATGGATTTGTATTCAGGAATTCCATATTGTATTGCATTGATTCAGACAATGCCTTTTTATCATTCTTGTGGATTTTTTTCAAGAATGGCAGCATCGCATATGTCCAGCCGCCCGCCTGCATCCGTTCAAAACTGAAGCTTGCTTGCAGGAAAACCGATCTTAGCGCTAATTTGTTAATATCTTTTTTTGTTAATACTTTGTTGTTAGATTCCATCGCTGTAGTCCTCCTCATCTTTGATGGCAGCTGCAGGTTGAGCTTGAACTGAATTTTTTTGTTTAAAGAATTCGAACAAGGCAAAGGCTGTTCCAAGTGCCGCAACAGGTAAAACGTTTCCAAAAGGAATAAAGCAAACAAATACGAATCCGAAGATGAAGTATGGAATTAGTTCTACTTTCATCATAATGCGCAGCAGCATGGCAAAACCGATGGCAGGTAAGATACCGCCCGCTACACTAAATCCAGTTGTCAGCCATTCTGGCATTCTTTCAACAATATCCCTCATTGGGCCTTGAGCAGCATACGTACATAGGAACACGATAATGCCGTACGTTAGACCAACAATTGAAATAGTGAGCCAGTTAATTCTTGCGAACCCTTTCGTATCTCCTTCTTCAGCATACTTGTCCAATTTAGCCATAAAGAACGCGAATGAAGAGTAGAAAAATAGAATTACGTATTGCATGAGCAAACTAAATGGTAATGCTAGTGCTAGTGCTAATTTTGGATCCTTACCAGTCGTTATCGCAATCGCTGAAGTCATAACCCCTGCAAGTACGGAGTTTGGCGGTTGTGTTCCACCTACAGCTGTCAAACCAGCAAATGCAAGTTCTGCCAATCCTCCCGCCATAACACCTGTTTTTACATCGCCCAAAATAAGTCCTGTTAAGGTACCAACGATAATTGGACGGAATATATAAGTTCCCTCTAACCACATATCTATACCGCAAATAACAGCCATAATAAATAGTAAAATTCCTTGAATCAACGTTACTTCATGCATATCCAGTCTCCTCCCATGTGGTTAGCTTCCTGGGCTTTTTTAAAAACCCAGGAGGCGTCTTATTTATATGATTCTTTTGCTTCCCCAGGTACGTCTTGAATGTAAGTATCAATTCCTTTTGAAGCAATGTACTTCAAGTCTTCGATATCCTTCGCATCCACATACACTTTGGAACTAATTGAGGTTTTTCCTACTGAAAAGTGCATATTTCCAATATTGACTTCTTTAATTGGTACACCGCCATCAACAAGTTTTTTTACCGTTTCAGGTGTGCGGCATATAATAAAGATCTTTTGGTGTGGAGCTGCTTTATGAATCGTGTCAATCGTTTTTTGGATCGTCCAGAATCGAACACCCGCTCCTGAAGAAGCAGCCGTTGCTGTCATCAGTTGTTGCTGTAAAGCATCTTGTGCAACTATGTCATCGACTACAAGAAGCAGGTTTGCTCCAATACCAGTCGTCCAAGAAACACCAACTTGTCCATGGATTAAACGGTTATCAATGCGTGTTAATAAGATATTAGGTGTATTCATTGTTCTCCTCTTTTCCTAGGTTTGTGAGTAAATGGATTTAAATGTTCAAAATCGCATATCCGTTTGAATGATGATTTATAGCGGTTACAGGCTTACTTGGATCATATTTACCAATCTTAAGTGCGTCGATTGCTTCCACCTTGGTTGGCCCATTCGCGATCACAATCACCGTCTTAGATTCCAAGAGTTGTTTCAATCCAAGTGAAATCCCCTTTGATGTCGTACTACCACCGTTAAAGTATTTCTTTCCAACTTCTTGAGTGGTTTCATCCAACTCAACGATGTGCGCCTCGTTTTCAAGACTGGAATATGGTTCATTGAATCCTAAATGTCCATTTACACCAACACCAAGCAGGCTTAAGTCGATTGGACCATTCATCCTAACAAACTCATTAATTCGTGTAAGTTCTGCCGTTAAATCCTCTGCCTTTGCATCAAAGAAAACAATCTGTTCTTTTTTGATACCAAGTGGCTCAAACAGATGCCTATTTAAATAGGAAAGGCAGCTTCCAGGATTTTCTTCACCTAACCCAACCCACTCGTCAAGTCCTAAAAAACGGCATTGAGAGAAATCTATTTTTCCGCTTTTGGCTGCCTCAACCATTCTTTCATACGTACCGATGGGTGTGTCCCCACCAGCTAAACAAAGAAGGGAATCTGGCTTATTCTGTACCTGTTCAAAGATTTTCCTTGCTGCTTGATCCGATAATTCATCATAACTTTTTGTATCAATATACTGAACTGCCATTTTAATTTCCTCCCGTTTATCACTTTGCAATCACTACGTTGATCGATGATCCCCTTAGCTCTTCCACAATTTCAGCAGGAACCAGATAATCCGTAAAAACATGTGTTACATCCTTAAATGGAGCAATGACTGCCTTTCCGCGATTTGTAAATTTCGAACTATCCGTTAGCAAGTATGAATTATTTGCTAGCAGCATACTCGAACGATACAAATCTATTACACCTTCATCTTCTGTAGAAAATCCAGCATTGCGAATGTATCCATCAGCCCCCATGAAAATATGGTCACATGTAAAAAGCTTTGAGTTGATTGTGGTTAATGGTCCTCTAAAATCCGATTCATCGCGATTAAAGTTTCCGCCCAGCAACACCAAATCAATGTTCTTTACCATCGATAACTCATTAAATACAAGAAGAGAATTCGTAATCACCTTCAATGGAAGGTCTTTGATAAATTTGCACATTCGAGATACGGTTGTTCCACCCATAAGAAAAATAGTATTAAAGGGTCTTACCATTTTTGCCGCTTCTTGTGCGATCAGATCCTTCAAATCTGCTTTCGTGTAAAAACGATCGTAAACACCAATGCTGTCCTGTTTCATGTCCAGACTATTGGCTCCGCCATGAAACCTTAATATAAGACCCTTTTCTTCAAGTCTTTTAAAAACTCGTCTGCACGTACTTTCACTGATTGCAAACTCAGAACAAATCAATTCAAGGGTAACCGTTTTTTTAAGATTAATTCTTTCTAACACTTTATCATCAAGATTTTTGCTCAAGACCATTTCCCCCATAAACGACAAAGTTGTGAGCGGTTACAACTATTGCTATCGTTTGAGATTTTGATTTATCATTTTAGGGGTTACTGCTGTTTAAGATGATTATTGATAAGACTTCATCATCCGAACTTTTTGTATAAACTCTTTCACCCTCATTCCAAAACGGTCATTATGACTTTACCACTCCACAGAGAGACTGTTTTCAATCAATTTTGTGACCGTTTACAATCACTATTGTGACCGCTTTCAATCAAAATGTCAATTAACTTTTTTTGTTAATAGTAAAAATCCTTTTAACACGGTGAAGGGAGATTCAAAAGTATTTTTTCCTCCTCAACTTAATTGTCCCATTAGGACAACAAGAAAATGGAGCTGTCCCCTTTAGCACACTTAATAAAAGGTGTATTAAAAGAATGAAAATAACAAATCATTATTTTTAATAGGGTTTATCAAATGTATAAGGATAATAATTCTTTGAAAACAAAGAATCTGGAGAGGAATTCAATGCATATCAAAGGAAAATTAATATGTCTATTGCTGTTATTCATTGCCGTTAATTTATTAAATTCTAGTTCGACACAGGAGAAAGAAAATAAAAATGCTGTGGAGAAGCCTTCACCGCAAACTAAGAGTGATAATCATGGGCTATATGATGGAATGTACTGTGGATTAGTGGATAGAGATCAATTTAATTTTTCTAAAGCTATGTTAGGTGAAAAAAACACCATATTCGAAACTAACAATGTTGACGAGATTACCAATAATTTAATTATTAAAGTGTTAAGCCAAAGAAGTTCGACTAAATTTATGAACATTCAAACTGCAGAAAATAAGTTAGGAAAATCTTATGTCAAAGCATACATAAAAGCTTTTAAAAAAGGTTATTCCAAGAGCCTTAAGTCAACAGATAAAGAAGCTGTATCATATAAAAACCTGATCGAAAAAGTTAATCAGTGAAAGCATATTCTTCTGCTAACCTTTCCCGGCAGCTTAATAATCTCTAAAATATTTGATAAAACGGGATAGGGAATAAATACTTATCAGAGCAAATTGAAATATAGGACAAAGGTAATTAGAAGCTAGTACCATTTTATCGAAATCCTAATTTCGCGTTTATTAACTTTTTAAAAGGTTATTACATAACTATTCAAGCACTTGGTGCCGACCACTCCTTCCCCTACCGACGACACCAGGTGCTTTTTCATATTCAACTAAGCAGCTCCTATTCCTAGTACATTCCTTAACATGACTTTGTAGCGTTTATCTGCTTTCATCAGCATTCTTTTTTTAAACATCTTGTCAAAACTTTGCTATAAACCAATAGATAATATAAAAAAAGCCTGAGCTTCCGCATGTTGGCAGCTCAGGCTTTTCTACTCCGTTGTTCCCTGCAAAATAACACTTTCAATATTATTAATAAACATCCGCAGTTCTTTTACCTGGTCCCTGGTAATTTCATCCCCTTCGAACAATTCCCGAATTTTTGCCCTTTCCCTATCCATGGCTTTAATCCTTAAGAGCTCTTTGTGTTCTTCCTGATTCCCGTGATAAGTGAACATTGGCCGCTTGAGGCTCCTGATCATCCTTTCATAATCCGATATTACGATTTTTACGATATCGGGACGTTTATAGGATAATGAAAACTCATTGAGTGCCTCAATGGCTTCCTGACTAGATTTTATTTGAAAATCCGCTAGTCTGCGCCTTACTATTTGCCCCTCTTCATTTTTCTGCTTCCTTCTCCTTAGGCGGTAGAAGCCTCTCTTCATTCTCCCGATTAGGTAAAGCATTCCGGCATGGGCCGTTTGGGACAGCGCCTCCTCACGAAAGTCTAGAGCTTTTTCAAAGGAATCAAAGGTTGCTATATCCATTTCGTTAAGGTCAAGAGCCTTCATAATGTAATTTCTTTCTGCCTTGAGCCCGACATGCCTTACCTCAATGAAATTATCCATAAATGCGATAGAACTCGCACCCGGAGTTCCTGGGTTGATTTGATGGAACAGCCTCCTGTAATCTCCGATCAGTTCAAAAGCAGCCGCTTCATTTTCATCATTCATTTCATGCCTGATGGCATCAATTCCTGTAAGCAATAGCTTCCTTTTTGCTTCACTCAAATCGATCGTATCAAGTTCATTTCCCTCAAATGACTTATCCCTGCTAAGAAGCGGGAGCAAGATTGTAGCAGCCAGAAGGGTAAACAGAATGACCCCAGCCGCTAAAAAAAGGAGTAAAGACCGTTCCGGAAATTCATCACCGCTATCGACGACATAGGGGATCGACAAGACACCCGCCATAGTGACGGCACCACGCACACCTGTCAGTGTCTGCAATAAGACCGACACAGCATTTGGTTTCTCCTCTTCTCGAAACTGGCTTGAACGGTATTGGAATTGTCCAAAGAAGTAGGCCCAAACCAATCGAATCCCCAGAATAACGGTGCCAATCGCTACAACATAAATAATGGCAATCCCATTACTTATATTCGGGCTTTCTACAGTAGCCTTCATGGATGAAGGGATGTTCAATCCAAGCAAAATAAAGACAATTCCATTCAAGATAAACGTAAAGACAGACCAAATATTTTCTGTAAGTACATGTTCCTCGGCGATAAGTGTTTCTGTTCTCTCTCTTATAAGAGTATGGACGATTCCGCCAACCACCACCGCAATGACTCCAGAAGCATGTAGGAGATCTTCGGCAATAATAAAAATAATAAAGGGCGTCATAATCTGAAGGAGAGAATGGAATGCAGCATCGTGGATTCCTTCCCGGCGCAAAGAAAACCGGATCCAGGCAATAAAGAGGCCAAGAAGTAATCCCAATAAAGCACCAACGATAAACATGTAAGTGAAGTCTACCAGTGCCTCTTGAACTGAAAAATAGCCTGTAACAACTGCTGCCACGGCATAATTAAATGCCACTAGTCCCGATGCGTCGTTAATAAGTGACTCCCCTCTAACGAGATTTAAAATCTTTTCAGGAATATGGACCCGTTTTGCAATACCATTCACAGCCACGGGATCAGTCGGAGACAAAATGGCAGCTAGAGCAAAAGCCGCTGAAAACGGTACATTCGGAATCATCAAGTGGATGAACCACCCTCCGCCTAATGCCGTAAGCAGGACAAGAACAATAGCATTACCAAAAATCGGCGCTTTCATCTTCCACAATTCTTCCCGTGGGAAATGCCTGCCGTCATTATATAAAAGCGGAGCAATAAAAAGGAGCAAAAACCACTCTGTTTCAATCTCAAACGAAAAGCCCCGGAACAAAAATGAAATCAAAATTCCAAAACCAATCTGCGTCAGCGCCGTAGGGATGATTGGAATATAATGGCTTACAATATTTGATATAAGTAAAGCGACTATCAGCAACAAACACGTCATTAAAATATCCATCAGCACACTTCTTTCTAAAAAAACGGTCAAAACTCATATACCCCATTATCCTATCATTTACATCACACAAGAAAAAATAGCGTACAAAAACTAAAACATCATAATTCCTAATATAAAGGGCAACTGAATCAATCTAAACTCTCTTTTCGCCAAAAAAGGAAGCTTCTTTTATGGCCAGCTTAAATCTGCATCCTACTTTTATTTCTTTCCCAATTTTCCGCAAATTTTTCCTAACTTCTACTATTTCCATATTACTTTTCCTCATAAATCTTAAATAGCAAATATGTCAGAAAATATTCCCTTCGAAATTACAGTGTAAATTATTAAGCTATTTAGTCAAAAATAGACATCTTTTTCAAAAAACCCATCCTTTTGAATTATCTTTAGCATAAGATTTGTAGAAAGTATCCGTCTTATGGAACTGTTAAAATTTATTGAATATCGTTAAAATTCAGTTAACACATCCAGAATCCGCTCTGACTTTCCCCTGGCGGTTATTTCCGCCACTCTTAGCCCGGCCTTCAAAGCTGTATCTTGAAGGACCATTTACTCTAAAGGAGGAAATATAATGGAGCAAGTTGTCCGAGTCATTCCGTACAAAGTTGTGGAGCATGTGGAAGAGGTTGGCGAGATACCTGAAGGAATTGAACTCATCCAGGCGCCTAAAATTTGGGAGAAGACGAAAGGCAAAGGCATAACGGTTGCTGTGCTGGATACAGGCTGTGATCTTTCTCATCCCGACTTAAAAGACAGAATCAAGGGCGGCAGAAATTTTACTCAGGATGATGGTGGCAGCCAGAATATATATCAAGATTACAATGGCCACGGTACTCATGTGTCAGGTACCATAGCTGCGTCACTGAATCAAACCGGTGTGATAGGCGTGGCCCCTGAAGCGGAACTGTTAATTGTAAAAGTTTTGGATAAAAACGGCTCGGGCCAGTATGAATGGATTAAGAATGGTATTCTGTATGCGATCGAGCAGAAAGCAGATATAATCTCCATGTCTCTTGGGGGTCCTTCAGATGATCCTGGTTTGCATGAAGCGATTAAATCGGCGGTTCAGAACAATATTCTAGTCGTCTGCGCTGCAGGCAACGAAGGCGATGGAGACGATAAGACAGACGAGCTTAGCTATCCGGCCTGTTATAATGAGGTAATCAGTGTGGGGGCCATTAATTTTGAACGAAGATCCTCTGATTTTACCAATTCCAATAATGAAGTAGACCTGGTTGCTCCGGGAGAAGAAATATTATCCACATTTCTGAAGGGGAAATATGCTAAGCTTAGCGGTACTTCCATGGCAGCACCTCATGTTTCTGGGGCGCTTGCACTTATTAAGGTTATTGCAAATGAAAGCTTCGGCAGAAACCTAACTGAACCGGAACTCTATGCTCAGCTAATCAAACGAACAATTCCTCTTGACCGTACGCCAAAGCTTGAAGGAAACGGGCTGGTTTATTTAACTGCACAGGATTACTTAAAGGATATTTTCAAAGAGAAAGTCACTATGCTGCAGGTAAGTATCTAATGAACGGTGAAGAATTTGACCATAAAGAATGGCTGGCAGCAAAGACACTCCTTTCCGCCTCCAGCGGACAAATATATTACGACGAACACATTGATGAGAAAGCAAGGGAAGCTTACTATCAGCAACTCTGTTTTGAAGACAAAGATTTAGCTGTTACACTCCATCGATTACTTCTCGATACACATACACATCCTCTGTCCTACTCACCCCACCACTATGTGTATCCATGGGTAGATATCCAAGAGAACAGGCAGTTAAAAAGCCTTTACTCAGGACAGGCTATGGACCCCCTCCGTGTGATAGAAGCTGATTTAAAATTACTTGCTTTAATGGAAAAGGGCGATGCCTCGCTTTTATCACAGGAAATGAAGTTTAACTGCGAGCATGTTGTCCCTCAGTCCTGGTTTCAAAAGAAGGAGCCCATGAGAGGCGATTTGCATCATCTATTCGCCTGTGAGCCTTCATGCAACTCAAGCAGGGGTAATTCTCCCTATTATGATTTTCCTTCTTATTCACCTTCTACTTTGAGCATTCGAACAGGCTGTGGATTGGCAGAGGACGGGAAATTCGAGCCGGAATATGGAAAAGGAATCGCAGCTAGAGCCGTTTTTTACTTTTATATAAGATATAAAGACGTTGTAACCATAGAAGATAAGATGGACTTTAATATTCTAAAAAAATGGCATACAGAATTTCCCGTGAGCCTTTATGAAAAACATAGAAATGCAGCTATATACGAGCTGCAGGGAAATCGAAATCCTTTTATCGACTTTCCACATCTAGTGTCGGACATAATAGTGCCACAATACAGCGTTAAAACCCTCTGATAGCAAATTCCAGAGGGTTTTTTTATAACTCAACTTTATCCAGTCTTAAAAATCTTAAAGCTCTTTACTGCTGACCCGTTTCATTTAGGGACTTCGGGTTCACTCCCCACCCATCTTTCTTTTCGACTAATCATTTAATCCCTTGCCATTGAGAATTTGCTGCATATACTTTTCAACCCTAGACTCCCGAGTTTTGGATTGTTTAGGTTGAGAAAAATAAAGAAGGTATGCTCTTTGCCGTCCAGGCGTCAATTCTTCAAAGGCAGTTTTCAAGGCAGGAATTTCATTGAATTTATGTTGAAGTTCTTCAGGAATTATGTATTCTGTAGTCTCTTTAAATTTCACATCCAAACCGGCTTTTTCAACGTCAATGGCTTCATAAATATAGGCTTTCAAGAAGGGTTCCATTTCAATTATTTCTTGAACATTGGTGAACCGTATCTGGCGTGCCGCCTGTACATTCTCCGACTGTCGGATGAGAATCCCATGGGAATCCTGTAACAAGGCACCTTTGTGAAACAGAAGCGCACAATATTCTTTAAATCCATGGATTAAAACGATGTTTTTTTTCTCATACGTGTAACAAGGATGCATCCACTTAAATTCTTCGGTCAGCTCACAGTCAAGAACGATATTTCTCAACTTTTCATATTCTTCCTTCCACTTTTTCGCTTTACTTAAAAATTCATCAACCTTTGGATTCATTTTACTATTTGTCACCAAGGAACACCCCACTTCAAGTTTTCGATCAGCTGACAATAAAGAATGATGATTCTCAAGTTCCCCCACTCTTTCTGTCACTTTAATGGCTTTACATGATATTCATCCACCTTGAATCATTATCTCATCCCTCATTTTATTTGTATCGTTCAAAATCACCCTCCCCCCTAACTTTCGAGCTATGAAAAGACTCTGATTGCTGCCCGATTATAATAGGACATTAATGGGTGTCGTAACAAGCAGAACTGGCTTGGAAAGTTACTGATAGCTATGCGCTAAACTGCCATGTTTGTTCTACAAGCAGCTCCCGTAAAAAACATTATTTTATTTCTTCTTAATTAACAATAGTTCTAGTAAATTTAATTTTTTAAAATTTTTTCTCCTAAGCCGTATAATCCTTCAACATACAAACGTCTATTTAGTATAGTGACAATAGGAGGAATATTGATGAAACCAATTGATAAAATTACTAAGGATTTTGTAGACGAAACTAGAAAGGTTCGAAATGAATTTTTTGAAATGATCTCTGATTATTCAACCGATTTATGGAATTATTGTAAATATGTCACCGGTTCCCCGTGGGATGGTGAAGATCTTTATCAAGAAACAATTATAAAATCGTTTGGCTTTCTCCCACAACGGTGGAGTGAAATTACGGACAAAAAATATTATTTATTTAGGGTTGCAACAAACACCTGGATTGACCATTGCAGAAAGTTAAAACGGGAAGTAGGAACTTTAGCTGAAGCAGCTTGGCCTAACGAAGATTTCTCAAGTTCTCTATTATTGGAAGAAATTCTAATATCATTAAATTCTAATTTGACACCTAAACAAATTGCGGCATTTCTTTTAATGGATGTTTTCCAATTTAGTGCAGAAGAAGTAGCCGGCATCGTCCATAGCACTCCAGGAGGCGTCTATTCTTCCATACAACGAGCGAGAAGAAAAATTGCTTCTCTTAATTTTACTCAATCACAATCTGGGTTGTACACCCATAAAACTAACGTAACCATCCAGGCATATTTAGAAGCATTTAATAATGGAGATTTGGATGGTATGTTAAAACTATTTAGTGTTCAAGCACAAAATGAAGCCTATTTTGGTTTTCAAGAGTTTTCTAAAGATGAAATGGTAAAAGGATCCTTAAGATTTGGTCTACCAGGTCATAGAGCTCAGGAGATTATTCTGTGGGACAAACCAGTTATCATTGTGTTTGCAAATGGGGATCATGATCCTGAGATTCATGATATACAATTACAAGAAGTTGAAAACGGGAAAATAGTAAGTCATAAAAGTTATTTCTTTAGAAAAGAATTTATTCTGGCAGCTGCTGAAGAGCTTGGAATAAAAGCACAGTTAGAAAAACCACCAGTGAAATGGACATGAGGTGGTGGTTTCTTAGAATCCATAAGTTTTTTGTTTATACTTTACCATTTTTTATTCACTATACTCCCTTAATAAAAGTATATTGATAGTTTCACCATATTTTCACGCTACAATAGCAAAAAGCAGTTGATTTTCACTTGTGAAATCAACTGCTTCATTACTATTTTTATATTTGCTTTTTCAAAAGAGAATACTTCAGTTAAATTAACTAATCTCTCCGCCAACCGCAACAATATCTGTCTCATTTGATACCGAAGCTTCGATGGAAAGCTCCAACCCTTTTACGATCAATTCCAGGCTCATGCTTGGATGGCCAGGGTTGCGTACGATTTGTTCAGGAATGAAAGGAATATGAATAAATCCTCCCCGGATGTCCCTGCCGCTGGTATCCAGATAATTCATCAGACCATAGAAAATATGGTTGCAGACAAAGGTTCCTGCAGTATTAGAAACAGATGCTGGAATTCCGTTCTCATTCATTTTTTGTACCATTGCTTTAACGGGGAGCTTTGTAAAGTATGCAGCAGGTCCGCCTTGTACAATTTCAGCGTCGATTGGCTGATTTTTCTCGTTATCCGGGATTCTTGCATCATCCATATTGATGGCAACACGTTCAGGTGTAATGGTTGAACGACCGCCTGCCTGGCCTACACAAATGACCATGTCTGGATGAATTTCTTCAATTGCCTCTTTCAAACTAGCAATCGCCTTTCCGAAAACGGTTGGTATTTCCTTTGTGATAACTTCGTAACCTGTAATTACTTTTCCATCTAATAGCTTTACAGCTTCAAGGGCTGGATTGACTGGCTCTCCTCCAAATGGGTTAAAACCAGTAACAAGTATTTTCTTCATAACAATCTCCCTTTCTATTATTTATTAAAAGTTATACACCAAGAAATACATTAATAGAATGTTGATTCCCAAAAGGATAAAGGCAATTGGCAGCTGTGCTTTAATAACGGCATTTTTATCCTTTAGCTCTAGGAGCATTGCTGGTACAATATTGAAGTTTGCAGCCATCGGTGTCATTAAGGTTCCGCAATATCCTGCGAACATACCAATCGCAGCCATGATCGCTGGATTTCCTCCATGCAAATGCACAATCAATGGCAAACCGATCCCGCCCGTAATAACTGCAAACGCTGCGAACGCATTCCCCATAATAACGGTAAACAAAGCCATTCCAATACAATACGCCGCTACTGCTACGAATGGAATATTGGTTGGAAGTACATCTCCTACCATTTTCGACACAACATCGCCAACTCCTGCTTTTGAAAAAATAGCTCCAAGTGCAGCGAGCATTTGCGGTAAAATAATGGCCCAGCCAACAGCCTGCATTAACCGGCTTCCCTCATGCGCGGCTGCTGAAGGCTTTGCTTTTGTTAGAACCTGAGCAACGATATAGGCAAGAATGGTTGCAAGTCCAAGTGCGATTAACGTTACCATTGCCGGGTCAACCAAATGAACTTTTCCAAAGTGGATTTTACCAAGTGTTAAGGATCCAATGATGGTAAATACGGGAATAACGAGAGCAGGAATGAAAACTTTTCCCTTTAAACGGTCTGCATGTCTGTCTCTTTCCTCTTTTGGAGTCTCATCCTGATTCCCGCTTTTCACCTTGCCTATCGCAGCAATAACCACCATAGCAAGTACCAGATAACCTATTGCTATAGGAGGAACAACCTTTCCGAATAAGAAGGTGAACGCAAAGATTCCCCAGAACAAGGTAGAACCAATACGGCTCGGATGGTGCTTGTCCATTGCCACCCTAATTGCAACAAATGCAGTAATAATACCGAGTAAATAGTAAATATATTCGATCGTGATGATATTCATGCTGGTTCGCCTCCCCTATGCAATCTTGCTGTTCTTTTTCTTATTCATAGCACGTTCAATACGCTTATCCATCCTTTTAAATCTCCAGTAAGAAAGGAAGAAGGCACAAATGGCGGTCGGAATTCCCCAAAGGGCCATATCCCAGACGCCAACATGCATTCCAACTGAATCGTAATACCCTTTCATCAAAAGAATGGCTCCAGTAGCAATAAAGATATCTTCGCCGAAAAACCAGCCCACATTTTCTGATGCTGCGGCATGAGCTTTAATGTCATCCTTTATTTCTTCCGGCAGTTCTCCGTGTTTCGCTGTTGCCGCCCCTTCTGCCATCGGTGCTACAAGCGGCCTGACTGTTTGAGGATGTCCGCCGATATTAAGCCCTAGCGAAGCACTTAATTCGCGAATCAGCAAATACGACATTAACACTTTCCCGGCGGTTGCGCCCTTTGCTTTTTTAATCAGTACCTCGGCTCTTTCCTTCAGTCCATGGCGTTCCAATAGTCCAATGACGGGTAAGCTAAGAATAATAGGCAAAGACATATAACGGTTATCTATAAAGACCTGGCCAAACTGTGTCATGACCTCGTTAAAGGACATGTCAGAAACCAATCCTGTTACGACGCCGGCTGCCAATACAACCAGCAGAGTGTTCAGTCGAAAACCAAAGCCAACTGCTACTATTAAAATTCCAATCAGTTTAATCATGTTGTCATCTCCTTTTTAATGGGTTGCGTTTAAGGAAATTTTACTTTCCTGGTGCCTGGACGGTTACTTCTGAATTTGCCAGATGTTCCCTGATCTTCCTGGCAAACGTTAAAGCGTGCGCTCCGTCCCCATGGATACAAATGGTATCCGCTTTAATAGTAATATCCGTTCCTTGCTGTGAAAGCACTTTTCCTTCCTTGACCATACGAATCACCTGGTCAATCGCTTTTTGATCATCCGTAATCATTGCATCCGATTGCCGTCTTGGTGTCAGTGAGCCATCCTGCTGATAGGTTCTGTCCGCAAATACTTCGCTTGCGGTGCGCAGCCCGATTGCTTCTCCGCTTTTCACTAGTTCACTGCCAGAAAGACCGAATAAAACCAATTCCGAATCCACTTTATAAACAGCTTTTGCAATCGCATCTGAGAGCTCTTTGCTTTTAGCTGCCATATTGTAAAGTGCACCGTGAGGTTTTACATGCTGCATTTTTCCGCCTGCTGCTTTAACAAATCCATATAGAGCACCGATTTGATAAACGACCATATCGTAGGCTTCCTGCGGAGAAATATCTATATTCCGGCGGCCAAAACCCGTCAAATCAGGCAAGCCGGGATGTGCTCCAATCCCAATCCCCTTTTCCAGAGCCATAGCAACTGTTTTACGCATAACTTCCGGGTCACCCGCATGAAAACCGCAGGCAATATTGGCTGAAGTAACAAACTCGAGAATGTCTTCATCTGTTCCCATGTTATATGCTCCAAAGCTCTCTCCCATATCGCAGTTCAAATCTACTCGATACATTGTAATCCCCCCATACTCCTAATCTTTTAAACTAACTCCTTGTTTTAATAATTGGATTTCAATTTCCCTAGTCCTTAGCAATACCTGTGCTTCTTCCAGACGGATTTCCCTGAAACGTATTTTTTCCCCAGGCTTAATCTGTGCTAGGACGGGAAGGTCTACTGTTGCCACCTGAGCAATCTTTGGATAGCCTCCCGTTGTCTGACGATCCGCCATTAACACAATTGGATTCCCATCAGAAGGTACTTGAACTGTTCCTGCCGTAACTGCCTCCGAAATAAGTTCTTGAGGTTCGGATAGCTCAAGTCTCGGTCCCGCTAACCGGTAGCCCATGCGATCCGATTGAGGAGTTATTAAAAACTCGTCTTTGAAGAATTGTTTTCTGCTTTCTTCTGTAAACCAATCAAATTGACCGCCAATAATAGCACGGATAACTGGTTTTTCCTGATAGGCTTGTAAAACTTCTTTACTAACCACCCAATCAGTATAGGAAGCTGCATTTGATCCAGCTTTATCAGAAAGCCGTCCCATTCTGCGGACTGCCAAATAAGAAGGATCCCTTACTTGTAAAACATCACCTTCCAGGAGGGACCGCCCTTGATATCCGCCAATTCCGGCCCGAAGATAAGTACTCCGGCTATCCATGACCTTTGGCAGATTAAAACCGCCTGCCACTGCCAGATAAGCTCTGCAGCCTGTTTTTACTCCTCCGAACGATAACACGCTATCTTTTTTCACATAAACAGGGCGCCATTCCGGAATAGCCTGTCCATCAACAGCAGGTGATAAATCGCCTCCGCATATAGCAATCAGCGAATCCTCTTCAAACTGCAGCTTTGGGCCAAGCATGGTAATTTCTATGGCTGCTTCGCCCTCTTCGTTTCCAACTAAAATATTGGCAATTCGAAGTGCAATAGGATCCATCGCCCCACTGACGATCACTCCATGCTTTTGCATGCCATACCTGCCAAGATCCTGAATGGAAGAGAGTAATCCAGAACGTATTACACGGATGCTCATTTAACCTCACCCTTCCATTGTTCGTATTCCTCTCTGGATATCGGTCTAAATCGGACAATATCTCCGGCCTGGAGTAAACTTGGAGTGCTATCGTTTGGACGAAAAAGTGCCTCCGGTGTCCTTCCGATTAACTGCCATCCTCCTGGAGTTTCAATTGGATAAACACCCGTCTGCATTCCAGCGATTCCTACCGATCCCGCCGGAATTGTTAACCGGGGAGTAGAGCGGCGCGGAGCCTGAATCCGTTCGGACATGCCTCCAAGATAAGGAAAACCCGGTGCAAAGCCTATCATATAGACAAGGTACTCATTCCCAGAGTGAATTTGAATCACTTCATCCGGAGTTAATCCATTATGCTCAGCAACAAATTCAAGGTCTGGTCCAAACTCGCCACCATAACAGACGGGAATCTCAACCGTTCTTGGGTTTAATTCTGAGGCATCCTCCAGTTCCGAAACAATTCGCTCTATTGCTGTAGTGGCTTCTTTGTACGAGAGCTGTATGGGATCATAATAAACAGTCACAGTAGTAAAAGCCGGAACGTATTCCACCATTCCAGTAAATGAGTTCCTTTCCAGATGCTCCGTTAAAACTCTTACCTTACGATGGGCATCAAGTGTAATAATGGTGTCAAATTGAATAATAATTGCTGAATCTCCAAATGGTGTTATTAGCATAGGTTTCTTGATGCCTCCTTACGTTTTATGTATTTAATTTTTCAAAGACATTGATTATAAATTATATTTTGATAATTTTATATATTAATAAATTTTAAATGCCGATGCATATTTTTGCAAATTCAATTTGTAGTTTTTCAGGTGGCAATTTATTACTTTAGCGTTCGAAAGCCTTTAAATAAAAGCATTTCTAAAGGCGAAATTTTTTCAAAAAAATTTTTTTACTCAACAAAAAACAGACCAGTAAAAATCACTCATCTGCATAAACGTTCCATTTTTATTTTTTAGTCTTTAGGTGAGCTTTGCTCACTCATTTAGGTCACTAAATGGTGTCTTTTGTTACCCCTTTTCCTTCCCATTTTGAGTTGCTGTCCGAGCTGGCGCAATCCCTTCGTAATGCCAATACCCTGTATGCGAACCAATTTTTAACCTACGGATTTATTTTCTTTATCAAATAACTTCAAATGATTCGGCAGCTCAATCCCATACAATTTTGACACACCTTTTTTCTTGGCATTCCTGCATGTCTTTAAGAGAAACCTGACAGTTGTTTTGATTTCCTTATCTTGTATACTTGCCGCTTGCAAAATTTTATGTATATCTACTAATATCGCTTGGATAAAAGAGATTTTGGCACAAGCGAGTTCATAATATAACCGGCCTATTCTTTTCTCTCTAAAATTATAATCTTCACTAATCCCTAAAACGCTTATTTCTGCAAGACTTATGTGATTTCTGATTTGTTCTATCGCAAAGTATTTGGAAGTGGCTATTAAACTTAGTCTCTCCTTATCCTCTTTCTTCACCATTTTGAGAATATCATCAGCAACACCAATAATTTGCTGCGTGGTTAAATTAATGCTTTTCCTTTTTTTGCATTCTTTATTGAATTTTCTGAATTTTTTATTCCCAAGTTCCTTTTTCTTTATTTCTAAGTTGACCCTAGTGTTAAATAATTTTATATAAATCAATCCATACACTTTTTTAAAAGAATCATTAGCTGCTGTCCTTTTTAATCTGCCCTGTACGACTTTATAAGTGATAAAACTGCCTAGCAATAATCCTATTAATGGTGAAAAAATATTAAATAATAAAAGTGGATCGTTAAAGAGTTTACTAAAATCATTCATTCTTTCCATCATCCATCCTCCCATTGCTAATTCTCTCTCTATATTTATCGCACTACGTAAATACTACGGGGTTTAATAAATCTAAAAGGGGGTATAGATTATTTTTGAGTCTTTTTAACCATAAATAAAAAGCCAACCAGCTAAATTTCTGGTTGGCCTTTAACCTTCTACTTTCGTTTTTTGGCAATAATTTCAGTAACGTAGGCAGTGACATCTTTTATCTGCTGCTCATTCAATAATTCTCCAAAGGCAGGCATCATATTCCCGCCTTTTTGGACTTGTGTCAGCACCTTATTAGGATCCTTTGCTACTTGGCTAAGTTGAAGATCCGGTCCATTATGCCCCCCCGTTCCTTCTCTTCCATGACAGGACAAGCAATTTCCTTCAAAGACTTTTTGACCCTCAATGGCACTTGCCGTCGCACCTGAATCGCCACTGGTTTCAGTCTTAGTTCCTGCTGCTGACACATCTGCTCCTGACTCTATTGTTCCGTCTAGAGAGAAGGTCCATAGTGAATCACCATGCTTGGTACCTGCTAAGGAATTTCCAGCTACAAGAATACTAATATATTCTTTTCCATCCACTTCATAAGCGACTGGAGCTGCATTTGCACCGGCATCGGTCTGAAATTCCCAAACCTGGTCTCCTGTTTTCGCATCATAGGCAAAGATCCTTCCATCATTATGACCGACGAATACAAGGCCTCCCTTTGTGGTTAACACACCACTATAAGCACTGTCATCCCATTTTTTCTGCCAGGCAATTTTATTTGTTTTTACATCAATTGCGGTAACGGTACCTCTTCTAGGTGCTTCTTCAAGCGGACCGAAAACACTGCCAAAATAAGTGCTTCCTTCCTTGTACTCCTCCTCGCTTCGCGTAAAGGCCATATACTGGTCTGTAGCAACTACATAAAAGTATCCCGTATCAGGATTGTAGGCCGATGGCGGCCAGTTAGCCCCTCCTGCTGGTGATGGTTTTACGAGGAGAGGCTCCTCCCAGAAAGGATCAAAGATCTTTCCAAACTTCCCTTTAAAATTTGGTGCATCCTTTGCAAGTTCTTCTTTCGTAAATGACTGAGGTGTAAAAGCATCTCCTTTAGGAATCGGCTGTGTTGCAGCTGTATGCTGACGGGGATCCTGTGGTACAGGAACTTCATCAATTCCAACTAATGGTTTACCATTCGTCCGATCTAAGATATATACCCAGCCTGTTTTACCTGCTTGGGCAAGACCCTTTCTCATTTGTCCATCAATTTCAGTATCAAATAATATGACTGGGTTTGGTGCATCTAAATCCCATATATCGTGATGAACCTCCTGGAAATGCCATTTGTATTTACCTGTTTCAGCATCAATCGCTACTATGGAAGCAGAGAATAAGTTGTCACCTTTCCTGCCACTGCCATCCAAATCCGGTCCTGCATTACCTGTTGAAAAATAAAGTAATCCTAATTCAGGATCAACAGCCGGTGTTTGCCAAACCGGTGCACCTCCGCGTTTCCAGGAATCGTTATCACTCGGCCAGGTTTCATGTCCTGATTCACCTGGTGCCGGAATTGTATAGAAGCGCCATAACTCCTTACCAGTTTTCGCATCGAAGGCGGTCACCCTTCCCCTTGTTCCATACTCACCACCGGATATACCCGTGTAAATTTTCCCGTTATAGTATAGAGGTGCACTTGTAATTGTATAACCTTTTTTCCAATCATCTACGACAGTTGACCACACCTCTTTGCCGGTTTTCTGATCCAAAGCCACAAGCCTGGCATCTAGCAGACCGACGTATACTAAACCATCCCCAAGTCCTACACCTCTGCTGGTCCAGCCACAGCAAACAGTTGTAAGTTGGCCAATTTCTGGTTTGTATGTCCAAATATTTTCACTGTTTTTTACATCAATAGCAGAGACCTCATCTGCGCCAGTAATAATATACATTACCCCATTATAAACGGTGGGTGATGCTTCTCCTGAAAACTTAAACTCCTGTCCCGAACCCAGGTGAGTTACCCATTTTCCTTTCAGGCTTTTGACATTAGATGCGTTAATTTCGTCTAGAGATGAATAGCGCTGATTATAAATTGTGCCTCCATTTGTTATCCAATCTTCTTTTGGCAGCGTTTTCAGTTGTTCACTTGTAAAAGCTGGAATGATTGGATCCTTTGGTTTTGCCACTTCAGTAATAGCAGGTTTTTCCTTCACTATAGGTTTCTCGACTGTTTCCCTTTTCTCTTGTGCTGACTCTAGAAAAAGGTAGAACAGAACCGAAAGTACTACCAGTCCAATTACCCAAAAAATAACTTTCCAATTTTTTGGCTGACTTTCCATCCTCATCCTCCTAACAGAATTAACTTTTAATTCAATATATTTTGATAATTAGGTAGATATTACCTAAATCTTTGGAAAGGCGAAATAACAAAACTTGTATATCTTTAAATTGATTCTTTTTAACGTAAAATAAAAAACTTGGCTTTTAACCAAGTTTTTGATCGTGTTTATAAATATAAATCTTTTCTGCAAAGAAGCTTACAGCCAGCCCGATTAGCAAAGGGGTAAACGAACCACCCGATATTAAAAAGCCTTTAGAGTTATTAATATACTCATAATGAAACAGTAACCAGGGAATAGTAAATAGATGCCCAATTAGGTAAAGTAGACCTGTCGATAATACGAATGATCCAAAAGTAACAATAAAGCTCTTTAACTTCATTCAATCGCCTCCATTTTATCAAAAGTCACTGTCCTTTAAGGCATCCCTTAAAATTTGGAACTTTTCTATTTCAGATTACTTCCTCTTTCTCTCTCCTATCCGCTTAAGCAAAAACGCAAAGGCAAAAGCCAGAATCGCTGCCCCTAATAGAAAGGCAGAGACGTCTCCAAGCGCTATTCCAAACCAAGGGTTCGTAACAAACGCTACAATAAAACTGCTGACTATACCAACAATGGCTAGAACTAAATTTATTTTGGCCGGCAAGTACACTTTCTTAGGCTGAATTAAATACAGATAGATGGTGATAAAACAAATTAAGAGTAAGTACAAAAAGGCGGCAGTTGTTCCATTTGCGAGCTGAGCCAGTCCGTATAAAAACCATGGGATGGGTTTTTGATCTGGAATAGAGAAAGAAATCGGTTTTAATTTTTTAGTTTCAAGATCCTGTGTAAAAAATTTATATTTTTCAGGTGTGTCCGCCCAGTTAGTTTGCTGCAGAAAAGCAATTTTGTTTTTATTATGGAAGAATTGCGGATTAGTAACCGACGTATTTAAATCAGTCATCCTTTTTATTTTACCGGTTTCCATATTCATTACAAAAAGCTCATACTCGAATAATGAACTATTTTTGGATTCCTTGGCAATAGCCGTGTAAGCTATATTTTTTCCATCAGGAGCCATGCGTACAGTATAGGCTTCACTCGGCATTTCCCCAGGTATGTTGACAGCTTTTTCCTCTTCATCTTCAATTGAATAAGAAGTTAATTTTCCCATGCCGGTATCATCTAAGGCATAATACAGTTCTTTCCCATTAGGAGAAAGGGATAGACTGCTCATGCTAAAATGATCTAAATTAGTTAATTGTTCGGGTTCCCCACCTGTCACACCGATTGAGTATAAATCACTACCTTCCTTTGTTTCGCCCTCCGCTTTTTTAAAATCCTTTGCCGGAATGGCAATAAAGTAAATGGTATCTCCCGAATGTGAAAAAACAGCTTCTGAAACATGGAGTTTCTTTGTTGTAAGTGTAATCGGATTGCCTCCATCACGGTCAGCAACAACCAAAGAATTTATGCGTTGTGAATCCTGTGATAAGTATAAAATTTTTTCCCCATTGGACGAGTATCTGGGATCATGTAGCCTTTCCTCTTGTGATTCCGCCAGCTTCCTTACCTTTTTGCCATCTGAATTCGCTTCATATATAGCTTCATCCCCGCCTGTAAAATAAGAAAAAAGAATATTCCGGTCAACAGGGGACAAATCAAAATGGCTGTCCAACCCATTAAAATATCGGTAGGTGTCTTTCTCTAGTAAAAAATTAAAAATCAGGGAAACTACTAGCAAAATTGAGGTAACAGCAATTAAGCTTCCTAACGTACGTTTCTTTTTCAATTGATCCTCCCCCTCTTAAAATTGTTTCGATTTCTTAAAAATACCAGTGTAAACAGATGTCTCGAAAAGAGGTGGGCCACTGCACCTATTGGGATTCCATATAAATCCAGCCATACACCTTCCTGGTACTGATCGGGATGCTGAATGAGTGAAAATGTAGTTATTGCTCCTATAAACAGAGAGGGCACCAAAAAGAAGAACCAAGGATTTCTTAGCCATTTCGATTTATACTCTGCAGCTACCGCTTCATACATTACCTCTGCCACTCCTGAAATAATAGCTACTAAAAACATCCCTGTTATGACAGTATCTATTGATAAGGCATTATCAAACTCTGGATGGTAATATTCCATAGCGGAAAAGGAAACTAGACATAAAAAACCGGTAACAAAGACGACATTCCATGGTAACGAAAAATCTTGTAAAATGGAAACATCGATCTTTTTAATTCACGGTTCAGTTTTCTTTCATTGCCAAAACACTCAATGGCTATATCAAGGGCTTCTTCTTGTTTAAACCCCTTTATTATTAATTCGTTAACATGCTCGTTCAAGTGAGAATATATTTCTTCTTTAAAATCACACATTTCATCCTCATTCATCGGTAAATCAGATACAATACTATTTAAAAACCTTTCTAATTTTTCATTCATGAGAAGCCCTCCAGCGTCTTGTCAATTAACTGATTTATTTGTTTCCAGTTCTTCAGTTTTTCTTCAAGGACCTTGCGGCCAGTATCTGTAATGGAGTAATATTTGCGTCTATTTCCATCCTGTTCCTGGCTCCAATAGGAGGAGACGCAGTCTTTGGTCTCTAATCTTTTCAATGCCGGATAAAGCGTGCCCTCGTTCATATGGTAGGCTTCATTGCTAAGGATACGCAGCTTCTTTGTCATTTCATAACCATAACAATCATTTTCCACCAGTAAAGAAAGCAATAAAATCTCAATACTTCCCTTTAGCAGCTCTCTATCCATATGATAACCTCCAAATTTTTCTAGTTACATTGTATAACAACACACCTTGTATAACAATGTATTTTTACAAAAATATCCCATATTAACCATTATTAATCCAAAATAAAAAGCAACCCTCTGGCTGCTTTTTAACAAATTCTATTTCTTTGTACGTTTCAAATGGTGAGCATTCCAATATTTTTGACGGTATTGCCAGCGCCTGATTTTTCTTAACAATCCATATGACACATGAATTTTTTCTTTTTCCAATTGTATATTTGGCTCTAAACGCATCCATAAGGATTTTGAGTAGGCAACAAGCTGGTCTGGATAGACGCTGCGGTGTCCGATAATGATATAGGCTGTCATACAGGCACCCACGACATACATTCCTATTGAACTTCCGAATAATTCAAATCCCATGAAAATAGCAGCTACAGGAGTGTTAGATGCGGAAGCTACCACAGATACCATTCCTACTGCAGCACCTAAAGCAGGGTCCACATTCAGCATGTTAGCAAAGATATTTCCGGACAACGCTCCGATCACGAATTGGGGTGTGACAATCCCGCCATAGAAGCCTGATCCTAATGTAATTGCTACAAACAGAGCTTTCCAAAAAAAGCTCAGGTAAGGCAAATGATCCCCGTTTAAGGCCTGATTCATTAATGGAAGACTCAAGCCAAGATAATCTCTTGGGACTAATAGGATAAGAACCGATAAAACGGCACCGCCTAAAAACGGCATCAGTGGAGGCCAAATGTTAGCCTTTTGCTGAATAAACCTAAAAAAAGTCCGAACCTGTTCAAACAGCTCAATAAATAACCATGAAATAAGGCCACAAATTAGCCCAATGATAATAATCTTAATAAATAGAGCTTCTGAAAAACCGGAAATAGAAATTGGAAAATAATCATATGTAATGCCCCATAGTTTACTTACCTCAAAGGAAGATACTCCGGCAATAATGGTCGGAAAAATAAAATCATAACGGAGCCGTCCAATCGTTAATACTTCTACTCCATAAATCGCACCTGCAATAGGGGTTCCAAACACACTGGCAAAACCTGCACTAACCCCACACGCAACAATCCTCTTCTGAAGCTCAGGATTTAAACGAATGATATGGCCGAACCATGAAGCCAGTGTCCCTCCAATATGGGAGCATGGACCTTCCTTACCTGCCGATCCGCCGAAACTGAGAG
This sequence comes from Neobacillus sp. FW104-15D2, assembly GCF_058790155.1. Taxonomy (NCBI): domain Bacteria; kingdom Bacillati; phylum Bacillota; class Bacilli; order Caryophanales; family Bacillaceae; genus Neobacillus; species Neobacillus sp. FW104-15D2. Next base: position 26,290 of record NZ_JBYTCJ010000033.1, on the reverse strand, counting down.
TAATAATAGCTGCGATCGGTTTTAAAGGCAGGGTAATGTAAGGCATAATACCCGACTGTTCATGCACTGCTGCAATAACTGAATCTTTTTTTCGCTCAGAAGCATTCCGATAACCATAATGAATAATAATGCCGTTTATGATTCCTCCAATAGGTAAAAGAATCATTTGAACCCAGAGAGGGATATGCGCGGTTCTATTCATAGAGAAGCGTAAAAGGTGTAAAAATAGACTAGTACCTGTACCAACAATTGCACCAGTTATAGAAGATAAAATAAACCATCTTAAAAGAGTAACAAGCATTACAAGCGGCTCGATATAATAGATGCGACGAAACAATGTAAACACTCCTAACCAAACCTTACCTTTAAAAAGATAGCACTATAGAAGTTCAATGTCTAATGCGTGAAACGATTTAGGCCAGCAACCTTAACGATTACTGGCCCTTTTATGTGTATTATAAATCTATTAATTCCCCTAATTTCCGAACGCCTTCTACGATGTCTTTCTCACTGGCATAGCTAAAGGAAAGACGTAAAAATTCTGTCCCCTCCTTCTGGTCCATGAAAAAGTATTTACCCGGAACATAGGAAACTCCTTCAGCGAGAGCTTGTGGCAGCAATTGGGCCGTATCAACTCCGGGGACTTTCACCCAGACAAAGTATCCCCCTTCCGGTACATACCAGGAAACGGACACTGGAAGATATTGTTCCAGTGACTGAATTAACGTCGAACATTTGGCTTGGTAAGCTTCTCTAAGATTCGTCAGGCTTTTATCAAGATTGATATTTTCCAGGTAAGAAGCCATTGTCGCTTGTGCAAATGGATGGTCTAAGTCTTTTTTAAACCATGAGGCGGCAGAAATGAATTCGCTTGCTCCAGCTATCCATCCAATCCGCATTCCTGGTGCCACAATCTTGGATAATGATCCAACATGCAGAACTCTCCCGCTCTTATCCAATGCTTTAATAGGTACTGGACTATTTTTAAAAGCTAGCTCACCGTACGCGTCGTCCTCTACAATAAGGAAATCAAACTCTTCAGCAAGCTTAAATAAATGCTTCCGGCGCTCAAATGACATAGTCGTTCCTGTTGGATTTTGAAAGGTTGGAATAGTATAGAAGAACCGTGGAAGAGTAAGACCCTTCCGTTTTCTTTCAGCCAACATTGCTTCCAGTTCATCGGTCCTTAGTCCCTCTTCATCAATTGGAACACTGATTATTTGTTTCGTATAGTTTTGAAAAATCTCCAAAGCTTCCATATAGGTTGGAGCTTCCACAGCCACTACAGCCTCTTGATCAAGAAAAATCCGGGCAATAAGATCAATCGCCTGGCAGGCCCCAGAAGTGATCAAAAGCTCGGAGTCTGAGACAAGGACGCCCCTCTCTTCCAATCTCTTCGTGATTTGCTCTTTTAATCTATCAATTCGCGGACTGCCTATATAATGGAGTGGCAAATCCTGTTCCTCATCAAGAAGTACAGCGACAGCCTTCTTTATTTCATCAGAAGGAACTAAAGCAGGATCCGGATATCCTGAACTCAGTCGGATGCATTCCTTGGGCAGATTGGGCATCCATGCACCAGGCGGATCGTTCCTTAAAGCTAATTTAATTTTTTCAGAAATAAACTTCTCAGCCTTCACTGCGGCCATACGCCCCTTTCGACCTCATCTATATATATTCTTAATTATAAACTTTCTGCCTCAATAGGTAACTAATATTATTTTATTACTTTGTAAATTCAATTAACGAAATGGTATTCAGCTTGTAAGTTTTTTTATCAAAAAAAGGTTCTCCAACTTTTATGGAAAACCTTCTAAAACCATAATCTAAAATTCTATAAAACTCTACTTCCCATGCGCTAATTTTCTTTTTAAAGTGGTACTGCTAAGTTCATTAGCATTCCAATAGGCTGTTCCCGTAGCGACTAAAAGCAGAATTCCTGTCACAATAAAAACGCTTTGCACAGGGAAGATACCGCCAAGGAATCCCCCAATCATGGGGCCAACCATCCCGCCTAGCTGGTTTGCAGTTTGATTCAAGCTGAACGCTCTTCCACGGAAATCCTCCGGCGTAGATTTTACGACCAAGCCGTTTAAAGCTGGATAAACCGCACAGAAGAAAATGCCGAACACGAAACGAATCATAGAAAATCCCCAAATATGAGAGAACATAACTTGCGATAACATACCAAGTCCGCCTCCCAGGAGTCCAATAAATAAGACTCGCTGGAATCCCACTTTGTCTGCCCATTTACCCCAAATCGGAGCGAATAGAGTACTTGCAATACCAGGAAGTGAAAATACAATTCCTGCAATTAGCGCAGCTTTATCAGAAGAACCCCCGAGCTTCACAATATATAGAGGAAGAACCGGTTCAATCGTCATAATTGAACAGCTGACAACCAGCGTCAGGATAAGCACCAGTAAGAAAGAGTGGTTTGCGAGGGCCACCTTTAAGTCCTTTTTAACCGAACCCTTTTCCTTACTAGGTTTAAAGTTTTCTTCTTTCACCCAGAAAATAATTAATAACGTTGCCAGACCGACAATAATCCCGCCAGTGGCAAAAGCCCACCTGTTTCCCACTAATTGAGCAATTCCTCCCCCAAAAAGCGGACCGACAATCTGCCCTGCCGCTGAGGCTGATGAGATTAGAGAAAGAGCATATCCTACTTGATTCGTAGGCGTGTTCGTACCGATTAAAGCAATGGCTCCAGGGATAAAACCGCTCAATAACCCCTGCAATATTCTTAATGCTAATATTTCATAAGGATTTGTTACAAAAGCCATCAAGGTATAGATGACAAACAGGGCAATTCCCGCCCTAACGATCATTGGCTTCCTGCCGTACTTATCGGCCATCCTTCCCCAAAATGGCGAAGCAATTGCACCGGCAAAAAATGCAGAACTAAAGATAAGGCCCGACCACATTTCTGTGTGCTGGTGCACGCCTATTTGCAGAAGAAATAAAGGCAAAAAGGGAATGACCATGGAAAAACTTGCTGCTGTAAAAAAGACCCCGATCCAAAGTACCCACAAATTACGTTTCCAAGTTAGCACGCTGTTCCATCTCCCAGTTAGAGAAAAAGTTAATTAGTTTCATCATGAAACCATTTTGTTTTTTTATATTACCACAAAAAGTAATTATTTTCACTCCCGAAATATCCGATTAATGAAATAAGCGAATTAGAGGACCTTCGTATTTGAACTGGCGATACATTGAAACAGTTATGGCAAAAAGAATCACCTCCCGGTCCGATTTCGTTGCCATTCCGGTACTTGACAAAAAAAATCCCGGCATTGTTATATGCTCGGGATTTTTTAAAAATTATTCTTCTTTTTTAGTATAGTTATATTTGGTACGGTCAACTGGAACAAAATCTTTGGGAGTGTAGAAACGCAGTAAATCGCCATTAACCACTTTATCTGATAAAGAGAGTTTTTCCTGAACGATATCCTGGTCCCTCTGAACTTCCGCCATTTTGTCTTCCCCTATTTCCATTCCTGTTTTAGAATCGTAATATTTCCCTTCCACCGCTGTAATAGTCGGACTTACGAAGTCTCCATTTCTAAAAGGAATCAAATCATCATGCTCTTTGGATAACAAGTCGGTTCCAAATTGAATGTATTTTTTCGAATCAATCCCCAGAAGATGAAGAAGTGTCGGCAGAACATCCACCTGCCCTCCATATTCATGGTTCACCCCACCCTTTATACCCGGAACGTGAATAAATAAAGGAACTCTCTGCAGTCCTGCACTTTCAAAAGGAGTAATTTCTTTCCCCATGATCTGGGACATCTCATTATTATTATCTTTCGGAATGCCATAATGGTCTCCATACAATATAACAATCGTATGGTCATCCAACCCGGATTTTTTTAAATAGGTAAAAAACTGCTTTACCGCTTCGTCTGCATAACGGGCTGTCTGAAAGTAATCATCCACTGTTGGGACACCTGTGTCAGCCGGCTTGATCGTCGTTTCTTTTTGATCCATGTTAAACGGAAAATGATTCGACAGTGTTATTAACTTGGTATAAAACGGCTGGTGCAAGGACTCAAGCATCGGAAATGATTGCTTTAAAAACGGCTTATCCATAAGCCCGTAATCCGTAAGATCCTTTGGATTCATATTAAAATAACTTGAATCAAAAAACTTATCGTACCCAAATGATTTATATATTTCTTCCCGGTTCCAAAAACTTGCAGCATTCCCGTGAAAGACTGCTGTGGTATAACCCTGCTGTCCTAAAATTCCCGGAGCAGCCTGATAGGTGTTTAAGCCTTTTAACATATAAGCGGCACCCTGCGGAAGGCCATATAGAGAGTTTTCCAGCATAAATTCTGCATCGGATGTCTTACCATGTGCTGTCTGATGAAAGAAATTATCAAAGTATATGGTATTTTGATCTTTCGTTAAGGAATTTAAAAATGGTGTTACTTCTTCACCGTGCAATTTGTAATGGATTAGAAAGTTCTGGAAGGATTCCAGATGATAATAGATAACATTCATTCCCATTCCCTTTGAAAAGTACTCGGGATTCGGCTCAGCATAATTAGACTTGGTATAGTTATATACTTCGGTGATATCATTGCTGTCCGCCAGCGCTCTTTGTGCGGATGCTCTGGTGCTTTGAACCATATCGTAAAGGGAATAGTTGTACAGCCCTATATATTTCACAATGTAATTACGATCGAAGCCCCTTGTTAATAATTCAGGACGATCGATTTCAGCCAGTCCGATATTCGCACACAAAATGCTTAAAGTAAGTGAATAGAAAGCAGAGATTCTGTGGCGGTTATAATTCCTATTCTCCGTTTTTATTAAGCGTGATAAAAACAATCCAGCCAAAAGAATGAAATCTATGAAAAATAAAAAATCATAGGGTTTTAATAACGATTTTACACTGCCGCCTATATCTCCGGCATTTTGAGTCTGGGTTAATGTTGGCATGGTAATAAAATCATTAAAGAACCGGTAATACAAAATATTGCTATATAAGAGTACAGATAAAAAGAGATAACCGCCTAATAGCCAATAATATTTTTTCCGGCCTTTCGACAGAAAGGTAAGTCCCAGAATAAGCAGGGCGGATCCCAATGGATTTATGAGTAGCAGAAAATGCTGATAAGGGCCTTCTATCCCTAATTTGAATTGCGTCAGTTGTGCTATATATGTTTTGATCCACAGAAGAATAACAGCCAGAAGGAAAAAATGAGTATATTTACTAAAAAAATTTTGGCCATTAGTAATGAATTTATTCATGCTCCTCCTCCATCTTGTTCGATCTAACCCTTAGTGTTTCTTTCATATTATGTATATCGGACAAATTGTTTTTTGCCATTAATAAATAGCATAAAGCCGAAGGTAGAAGAAAAACCTGAAGAACCGATAAGGTAATAATATACGAATTTGGTTCATGAAAATGAATTGAAATAATGCCAAGCAGTATACCCACTCCCAAGTTCCCGATCGTTCTGCCTAAACTATTGAAAAGGTTTGCCACACTAAAGGCTGTTCCGCGATGTTCTGGAAAGTTCACATCAGTTATAAGGGCAAGCCAGTTCGGTGTGTTTGCGGACTGTGCTGCAGAAGCAAAGAAAGATAAAACAAACAGTAACGCCATCCATGGATTTATAAAAAGTGATTTTAATAAACCGATTAAAATAAATATAGGATTATTGTCTTTAGGAAGTAACAGGTTGTCCATTGGAATGCTAAACATCAAAATATAAAAGGGCATCGTAAGAAATACAAAAAACGAAGTAAAAACAGCCCTTCCCTTATACGTTTTCTTTTGAAATCTGTCTCCTAGATGTCCAAAGTAAGCTGAGGTCATTCCGCCAACCTGAAAAATGGCATAAAGGTACCCAGAAGCAATCATGGCTGTTTCCAGACTATAGCCCTGCTGCTGAATTTTGATAATAAATAAGGTCGGTATCCATATAAGGCTTCCTGTTGCAATATTCATAAAAAATGCCTGAAAAAATAAAAACACATTACTTTTTTTGAATAAAATAGGCAGTATTTGCTTTGTGTTAATGAAATAATTGTAGGTCTGCCCCTTTTTCATGAGATTTCTCAGCTCAGGGTCCGACTGGCCTCTAGGTGGTTCTTCCACAAAAACATATAAAAAAATAAGGAAAAAACCAATAAATCCAATTATTTCAAAAGGCCATCTCCAGCTATGACTTGTCGCAGTCAAAGAAGCCAAAAGAGATCCTAAAATCCCCCCCAGGCCTTGCGCCATGCCCCAAAGGCTCAAAACCATGCCTCTTTTTTCATAAGGAATATAATCGGTTAACACACTAAACCCAATGGAGGCAATACAGCCTAAACCAATACCCGTTACTATTTGAAATAGCAGCAGCTGTGTGTAGTTTTGACTAAGGGCGGTTAGAAAGACAGACAATACCCAAATGAAAGTGCCGATTATAATTAACGTCTTCCTTTTAAATTTCCCAGATAGATAGCCCCAATAAACCGAAGAAACAGCTGTTATCAAAATATTTACTGCAGAGATGGTTCCTAATTTAGCTATTCCCACATTTAAGTCCTTTGCAATAAACTTAAATAGCGGCGGAAATAAGCCAATAATAATATTATCAAAGGCCGCAAGGGCAATAAATACACTTATTGTAAATAGAGTTTTGGCTTTAGAGCTTTTCGAGTACATGAAAACCCCTTATTCTATTTATTTAACTTTTATATGTAATCCGAAAAGGGAAGGAACTATTTCTCTCTCACCCATCCATTTTAAATCCCATATCAAGCAAGTTGAAGCTTGCCTTCCACACCGTTTTCCACTTCCAGAAGGAATTGAACGATTTCTTCAGCCACTTGCGGCTTAATATAGTTTCTTTGGCTGTTTATTATACTTTTTAATTTCTCTCCATTGCTTCCAAGCAGCTGATCGATGGTAGATTTAATTTCACTTGTATCTTTACAAATTACGCCCAAATTCAGCTTTTCTGCAAACCTGGGATTGTCCTCTTCCTGGCCAGGTAAAGCCCCCGTTATGATGATAGGTGTATTAGAGGAAATGGCTTCAAACATTACATTGGGGCTGCCCCTCGTAAAAGCGATATCTGAATCAAACATAAGTTCCTGAATATTTTTCGTGAATCCAAAAATGTCAACCTTATTTCCATATCTGCTCTTAAGCGATTGCTCAAGCGTTGACTTCAGTTTTTTATTTCGTCCCGCCACGATCTTCACATGGCAATCAAAATGGTCGAGGAGAATTTCGGCTATTTCCTTCATATTCCCCACACCCTCGCCCCCGCTCATTATAAGGCATTTTAAAGGTTCCCCATCGTTGAATATTCTCTTTTTATTAATACTCTCCCTAAAAAACCTAGAGCGGACAGGGAATCCTAGAACTTTTAATTTATCGGCTGGTACGCCGTATCCAATACATTTGTCCCTTGCTTCAATCGTTGGGCTGATGGTGTAATCTGCTCTTGGATCAGCCCAAAGCGGTGAAATATTTACAAGATCTGCTATAAGGACAACAAAAGGGATTTTAATAGGAAGTTTGTCTAAAATATTTAATATAGCCCCATTAAAATTAGGATGAACAGATAAAATGATGTCGGGTTTTACTTCATCCAATAATTCAAGGAAATTGACCCTTATTAATTTTTCTATAAATTTATTAATCAAAGAGGGATTTTCAGCCGAAAAATTAAAAACCATTTTCCATAAATTTTCCGAATGCCTTGTTATTGGCCCATAGGTCTTGCCTATTCCCATCAATGAATGTCCTCCGAGCGAAAAACCATCTACTACATGTACACTAATATCAGGGTCCATTTCCATCTTTTCATACAAAGATTCAGTTATGCTCTTATGGCCATGACCTGTGTGATCAGAAGAAATGATTAAAACTTTTTTCCCCATACTTTCAACCTCACTTAACTCCAATTATCCCTTGGTAAATGAAAACTAACAGCCGCCCGTATATACTATTTTAAGGGATTGAATACTACTGTTAAATAGTTAATTATTTAAAAATAAAACCAATACCCTTAAATATAAAACTAATATATTTATTTTAATAGAGAAAAACATTAAACTTCTATTAATTTTTTTGAAGAGCAAAACAGCAATTGGGGCCTTTTTAATCTACAAAAACGCCCCAGCCATCTGAATAACCGCCATGCGGTTTGCTTATTTCATCTAATTTTTTCTGTATTTTAACCAATTCGCTATGATTTAAGAGCATTTTTTTAGAACAGGAGCATGTCCACTCATCTGTTTCATCGTCCTGGTAAAGAAAGGAGTTGAAGCCTTCCTCTTTTAGTATCTGGGATAGCTTCTCACCCGTCTGTTTATCAGGCACGGCAACAAAGAACTCCACAGATTGCGGCTTTTTAAAACTTACTCCATCATTATATAAACCTCGTAAGGCTTCTCCATTAGCATCGTTTGGAAATTTCATTGGTTTTCCTCCATTATCCATACTTTCACTGTTGTATTATACTTCACTCATTTCCATTCTCCTAATCATATTTGCCGTAATGGGGGGATTGTCCCCTCATGTTTTTGGAAAGAATGATAGTTGCTCAAATATGATGAAAAGAGTGTTTAAAAATGAAGGAAATAACCTTTAAAGCATTTGCTATCACGAATGAAATTGATTTGAATAAAATTGCCATATATTGTGGTATTCCAAAGAAATTCACCTGGGAAGAGCCTTTAACTCTAAAGGAAGATAGTTTAAAAAACATCCTCCATAAAAATGTGGATGACTCACAGCTTGTACTTGTTTTTTCTTTTGGCAGCATTGTCTTCATCAATTTCTCCCAATACTTTGAGATCAAACATATTTTGAAGTTCATCCATTCATTCGAACCGGACATTAATATTAAAAATCCTGACCATTACACGGATGATTACACTCTTCGCATTAAAGAAACAGAGAACATTGAGCTGACCGACGAATATGTAGTGGTCCCTGAATATGAGACCTTCTATCCCGAATTAATATCAACGGTGCTCGCGAAATCAGTGGCACTTGAAAAAACAGAGGAACAGCTCGGAAAAATCAATGATAGTCTTGAAACCATGATTGACCGGCTGGAAAAAGGCAGGCTGAGGATTGGAAACAAGGAGCTTGCTAGAACGACTGCAAAAATCATCCGACATGAATATAACACCCTCGCGTATATCATGATTCTGGATAAACCGGAGATTACATGGACGAGCAGCGCAGCCGGTGAATTTTATGATAAGATGCTTAACTTTTTTGAATTAAATGATCGTTATAAAATCATGAAAAGCAAAACAGAAATTTTATACAACATCATGGACGGCTTCTCCACCATCAGCCACTCCATTCGGGGACTATTCGTGGAATGGATAGTGGTTATATTGATTGTTATTGAGATTCTCCTAACGGTGTTTGGAATACTAGGGTGGCTGCCGTAAAAACGTTTCTATCGTAAGTAAAATAAGAGCTTTTCGTCACTCACATGCTCTAAGTACCCCATAAAAAACAATCTCCCACATTTTCCTTCCTGTGGGAAATTGTTTTGGTTAGTATCCTTTTGGGGATGGTGTTAAATCACACTATCCATTGCCACTAATTTTTCCCTTTTTAAATCCTTTGAGATAGAAACAGTATTTATCCATTTATAAAAAATAGGAACAATCAGCAAGCTTATCAATGTTGAACTAATCATTCCCCCTACAACGACAATCCCAAGGGTTTGCGAAATTAGCGTATCCGCACGGGAAGAAAGCGCCAGAGGAAGAACGGTTAAAATCGTTGTAAGAGCTGTTGTTAGGATGGGACGGACACGTGTAAGTGTACCATGTAAGATCGCTTCCTCCAGTTTCATTCCTTCTGAAAGATTCCTTTCTATTTTATCCACAAGAACAATTCCATTTGTGACGACAATTCCTGTTAACATCATTAATCCTACCAATGCCGCAAGATTCCATTCCAGTCCAAAGATAAACATTCCGATTACCGATCCGATGAAAGCCATCGGAATACAAATCAGGACAGACACAGGCGCCTTCCACCCCCGAAATACTGCACTTACAATCAAAAGAACCAACAGGATGGAAAAGAATAATGCAATGGACATTTCGTAAATCATTTCATAAACCTGCTGCGGTGCACCGGCAAAGGAGTACTTTACCCCCTCTGGAAGCGGAATCGCGCTTAAGCTACTTTTAACTTGTTTTGTTACTTTTCCAATGTCCTGGGAAACAATATTCGCTGTTATCACTGCATAAGGCTTCCCATCCTTTTCCCCGATAACCGGTGATCCTGATGGTATAAGTTGGGCAAGCTGAGTTAAAGGTATCTTTTGGCCCTCCTTATTCAGAAATGTTTCTCGACCCATTTGAGTAAAGAGATCTTTTGAATCACTCTTTTGGATATCGGAATGGATAACGATTGGGAATTTGCTATTATTGATGAATATTGTTCCTTTTGTTCCTTCAACAGTATATTGCTGAATTCTTTCGAGAACCTCACTTAGTTTAATACCGTGGTGTTCAATCGCCTTCCGATTGAGAGTGATATGGTATTCGGTTATATGGTCTTCAGCATCAGCAGCTCCCTGGACTGACAGGCCAGGAACTAATTTTAGCTGGTTCCGAATCGTTTGGGCCAAACCTTCCAGCGTTTGGCTATCAGCACCCGTAAGATTTATTTTTAATTGTGAATCATCACCAGCGATGTTAAGATTCGTTACAGTATATACAGCTTTGCCAGTTAACGAATTTAATTGATTCTGCAAATTCTCCATGAACCTGTTTACATCAACACCATTCTTTACCACAATTGATAAATTGGCAATGTTCGGCTTCTGTATCCATCCTCCTCCTGCATCAAAAACATCATCCGATTGAGGGGTAAAGGATGAACCCAATCCTGAAGAAAAAGAGTCTACTTTCGCGTTGCTTTCCAATAAATTTTCTAATCTCTTAACTTCAGTATCAACTTCTGCTAAGGAAGTATTTTGAGGCATTTCAACTTGAATTCCTAATTGGCCGGCATTATTGGCCGCTGGCAGAAAGTTCACCGGTAGAAACGCAGCGCCTGCTGACGCAAGAACAAATAAACCAAGAGTGGCCATAACCACTAGCTTTTTACGAGCAAATACCCAGGTAAAAATTTTAAGGGCAAAAGGTTCTAAATCATCACCTGCAGCAGCAGGTTTTCCCTTCCAAAAAAGGTTATAAAGACTTGGTACCACCAAGATGGAAACGAAGAGTGAAATAACTAGTGCTATCACAACAGACCAGGCAAACCCCGAGAATGCTGAACTCACCATGCCGCCAATCAGGGCAACGGGAACGTACACCGCGATGGTTGCTGCCGTAGATGAAGCAATAGCTGGTATCATTTCTGAAACCGCATTGGTTATCAAATGAATGTGATTTTTTTCTTTTGCGCCATGCACTTTCCGATTCATATTATCGAGAATAACAATGGAGTCATCTACTACTCTTCCCATAGCTATGATCAGCCCTGAAACGGTAAGAAGATTGAGACTAATCCCAATGATTTTTAATAAACCGGTAGTCACCAGTAAGCAGATTGGCAGAGATATAGCTATCAATAATGTAGAACGCACTTTCCTGAAAAAGAGAAAAACACATATCATTGAAAATAAGCAGCCAAGCAATCCTTCTTTAATAAGTCCCTTTAAAGAGGAATTGACCTGTAGTCCCTGATCAAAAAGAATAGAAAGATGCACATCTTTATTTTTTAAGGCAGGGGCTTCTTGCAAACTATTCTTGATTCGATCAGATACATCCGTAATATTAGAGGAAGGTGTTTTCATTACATCCAGGATCACACTTGGTTTCCCATTTGTTCTTGAAATGGTCTGCAGGTTCACGATTGAGTTTGAGATGTCTGCGACCTCAGACAGCGGAACCTTTTTTCCATTTTGTGCCGTAATAGGAATATTCATTAAATCCTGCTGAGTCAGTCCCCAGCCAGAAACCTGTATTGGAACCGTGCTCTGTGAATTCGATACCTTTCCTTCAAGCCCAGTTGTATAATCCTGTTCGAGCGACCGTTTTATGTCCTTTATAGTTAGACCGGCTTTTTTTAAGTCGTTCGTCCGAACGCTGACTGAATACCCGGCATTTCCACCTCCTGATACACGTATCTCTTTTACCCCGGGAATAGATTTAAGCCGATTGACAAAGTCTTCCTGAACAGCAGTTCTCAGAGTATTTTCAGATATATGATCAGAAGAACTCATCAAACTCATTCTCATAATGGGCTGAGAGTGTGTGCTAAGTCTTGTTATGATTGGTTTTTCCACACCAGGGGGCAGGACAATGCCTTCCAATGCTTTCGATACTTGTTCCTCTGCTTGCTTCATATCAAAATTCATTGGAAAGTTAAGACTAATCAAGGACCCGCCGTTAAATGCATTCGTCTCTACATCCTGAAGGCCGTCCACCACCCGGACCGACTGTTGAATCGGCTCTGTAATCATTGCTTTGATTTGTTCTGCCTGGTAATCCTCTGCCCTTACTGTTATTGATAGAGTTGGATTATTAATTTCCGGCAGATAATCCCTCTGAATATGTAAAGCAGATATACCGCTCCATACTATGATGAGAATAATTAGGGTTACGATGAGAACGGCACGTTTCATGGTTTCATCTATCAATCGTTTCATATCTGGTTATCGGGATTTTAATTAATTCCCGAAATGCCCCCCTCCGCATGAATATGTATGTGTAATCGCCTGCCCTGTATTCTGTTCAAGCTGCTCCGATTTGACTTAAGAATAGCGGTGATGATTCCCTTATAACAATAGCTACCCTCTTGGGTAGCTATTGTTTAAATCACGTTTAACCATGCTGCCTGAATCCAGAGAGCTATTAATCGTTGTCTGCAGGATTTGGCGCAAAGCTTTCAGGCTGCCTTTCAACCTCTTCTGGAGTATGGGCCTTTTTATCACCTGGATATGGTTTATCGAAACCTTCAGTTGCATACCAAACCGCATGGTTTAGCATGTTGGCGTTGACTTCATCCGGTGAAGCATGTTTACCAGTAAACTTGTCCTTATTCTTGTTAGACCATTCTGTCCACTTTTTGGACAGTTCCTTTGCCTCTGGTGTCACTTGTTCTGTATTAGCAAGTGCAGCCGTATTGGAATTCGGCTGGCCGTTCAAGGTGTCAAGCGGAATCTGGTTAGCTTCAAAGTTATAAGGAGTAAAGTCTGGCTTGTTGGTAAAAAGTTCACTCATTGGCTCTGCTGCTGCATCATTTTGGTTCATGGCAGGCAGACCAAGAATTTGCTCAATACTCCGGACCATGTTGATGACAGTCCAGTAATGGCTGTCGGTAATACCCTTCTTCACCCAAGGACTAATAACATGTGCAGGCTCGCGATGGCCGTCCACGTGGTCTAATCCATTCTGTGCATCATCCTCTGTAATAAAAATGACAGAGTCTTTCCAATATGGACTGTGTGAAATCAGGTCAACAATTTTACCTACTGCCAAATCATTGTCTGCAACCATTGCCTGTGGCGTAGGGGAACCAGTTGCATTTCCTGCAGTATGGTCATCCATCACCCACATAGTGTTTAGTGCTGGGAGATCATGATTTTTGACGTGTTTTTCAAACTGCTGCTTGAAGATTTCAAAGCGATATTGATCCGGAATATTCGTATCAAACGTTGGGAACGGTTTATACGTAATAGGTCCTAGAGAAGGAATATCATATGTTGCCGAGTAGTTGCCGATCGGTACATGAAGATCTCCCTGCTTTTGTCCTGAAAGGATTTTGTAATCATTGTACCAATCTGTCCATGTGCCGAATGGTGCTGAGCCTGTGAATCCAGTGGTATCTTCTCCAAAGTTCTCAACAGAAACACCATATTTAGCGGCCTGGTCCCATAAATGACCTGTAGGTGCGTATGCCATGGCATCACCGGCACCGCCAGGATAGCTTTTAACATTAGCCGTATCTGTTTCTTTATCCTCATAGTCTGTATTGGTTCCCTGCATTACCCATTGGTGTCCGCTCGCAGATTGAATACCTGAAGTATACACATTATCCAGAAGCGGGAAAGTATTGGCAAGCTTATGAAGGTTTGGAGTCACTACCTTAGGGAACTGTGTTAAAGCTGGTTCGCCGTTTCCTTTCCCTAAATCACCCAACACCTGGTCATATGTCCGGTTCTCTTTGATAATATAGAATACATGTTTAATAGTAGATGGTTCCCCTACACGTTCAGGCATTGCTACTGGTTTCTTATTATGTCGAGGCTTAGCGTTAAGATCCTTCAATCCAAACCAGTTGTTGTCAGCGAATACCTGCTTTGTTCCCATAGCAAGATCCTCCGCTGAAGGGAATGGGATCAATGAAAGAGATCCAATTTGCGCATAAGAAGAGTGACCTGTAGTCTTAATTCCTTGAATCGTTAAGTCACGGGCAGGTCCGCGAGAACCAATTCCATCCGCGTTGGCGACTACTAAATTTTTATTTTCGTTATCTACTGCGATATCAACCGGGAACCAGGCTGTCGGCAAGAGGCCTTGTAATTCAGGCGTCTTATCCGGTCCTTGCCAATCATAAACAGCAATGGCATTATCGCGTCCAAGGCTGACCATAAGCTTATTATCGACTACCTTAACTGCGTTAGGTGCAGAACCTTTTGGTGCATTAGGATATGGTTTAATGTCTATTGTTTGTACGATAGCATTTGTTTTTGTGTCAATAACGGAAACGGTGTCGCTATTAGTGTTGGTTACGAATATGTATTGCCCTGACTGAGCCATTCTTTCCGGCTGCACACCAACTTCAATTGTTTTTGTCACTGTGTTGGTTGTAAGGTCAATAACGGAAACCGATCCTGTTGAAGTTGCACCTGTCTTAGGATCTACGACAACTTTCGTTCCAGAAGAGTCTACAGTTGTGTCACCATTTTTAGCTACCCGTCCGCCCTGGTTTGTTACATATGCAGTGTTTCCATTTACTAAAACACTTGTAGGGGCATTTTCTACTGCAATTTTGGAAGTTATTGCTCCTGTTTCCGGATCCATCACCCCAAGGCTATTGTCCCTGTTTAAAGCTATCAAAAGCTGCCCTTGTGGTCCAACCGTTAAATCAAGAGGGTTGATATTTCCGCCAGCTGCCGCATTTGGAAGAGTATAAGATTTTTGGATTGCAGGTGTTCCGTCTGCACCTACAGACATAACAACCACTTTACCTTTACCACTCTTAGAGCCAGTAGCATAAAGCTGGCTGCCATCCTTGGAATAAGCTAAACCCCACATAGAAGATAAACCTAAATCTAAATCCTTGAGTGCCAGCTTCCCTGTTGCAAGATCTACAACATTGATGCCCTTGCCTCCGTAATTGTTCCGGCCAACCATGGTTACCGCCGTCTTCCCATTTGGATGAACAGCAACCGAAATCGGGTTGCCACCGAACTCAATTTGCTTTCCAGCGGGTGTGATCAATTGGTTAACAGGTGTTTGCACTGAACCATTCGCTTGTTTGCCAACTAAATTACTTCCAAAACCGGTTTCCTGTGCAGCGTAAGCTCCAGCTGAACCCAATAGGACGGAACTTAAAGTCAGTCCAGCAAGCAGCCTTTTCTTTTTCTTAAGTTTTTTTAACAATATTTTCACTCCCTTTCTGTATGTGACTTTAGAATACTACTAATTTATTAAGCTTCTATTGAGTAGTTGTAAAATACAAATAAAGAAATTTCAGTCTATTTATCTATTCCATTTCACGGTCACAGTCCGTATAACCCAGACATTTTCAATATATTTCAAATCAACCCTTTTTAATGGTCTATCTATAGCGGTTCTATTAGCATGGTTGATGAAATCTCTCATTTAATTTATTTTTAAACCTAAAACCCCAGCGTTTGCAGTAATTGTTTGCAGTGTACCTCAAAATGACTCGGGGATAGCTTCGACTCGAAGTTAGAAGATGGCAGTAACGTCAAAATGGCTTTGGAATAGTATCGATTTGATATTAGACGCACTAGTAACATGAAATAGGCCTTGGATATGCTTGATAATAAAGCATTTTGTAGTAATTACCACTTACCAAATAAATCTACTAAACTAGATGATACTCTGCCTTTATGACATAAAAACAAAAGCAACGGCCTTCTTATAAGGAAGGCCGCTGCTCTAATCTTTTAAACTTGTAACCCCACATTACCTGTAAAAACAAGAAGGACTGTGTATTCGACTTATCTGGTAACCACTTTATCCTCAAATACCTGTTTCAATGCTTTCGCTGCATGTTCAATGGATTGTCTGCCCTGCTCGAGTACTCCTGGCATCCAGAAATAGCCGTGGATCATGCCGTCATATCTTTTTGCTTCTACCTGAACGCCTGCTTCTCTGAGACGTTCTGCATAAGCCTCTCCTTCATCCCGAAGCGGGTCAAACTCCCCTGTTAAAACTAATGCTGGCGGCAGTCCGGTTAAGTCTTCTGCTTGCAATGGAGACGCATAAGGATTTTTGCCGTCCTCTTCATTCCGTAAATAATGATTCCAGAACCAGACCATGCTGTCCTTTGTTAACAGATAGCCATCCGCATTTTCCGTGTAGGATTCTGTTGCGTATGAATGATTAGTAACAGGATAAACAAGCATTTGATAGGCTAGTGAAATTTCACCCTTGTCTCTTGCCATTAATGCTACTACCGCTGCCAGGTTTCCGCCTGCACTGTCACCGCCGATAGCCACGCGCTCCGCATCTACTTGAATAGAAGCAGCATTTTCCACGACCCATTTGGCTGCAGCATAAGAATCATCTGCTGCTGCAGGGAATTTATGCTCAGGTGCCAGCCTGTAATCGACCGAAACTACCACACAGCTTGCTCTATTGGCTAAAAGCCGGCAAGGTACATCCACTGTTTCGAGATTACCAATAACCCAGCCACCGCCATGGTAGTAAACTAATGCAGGAAAAGGGCCTTCTCCATTTGGTGTGTAAATTCGTACCGGGATCTCTCCTCCTGGACCAGGGATGTTTCGGTTTTCTACCTTTCCTACCTCTTCAGGCGCTCCGGCCAAAGCACTAAAATCAGTCGTGGCCCTAGCTTCTTCTGGTGATAGGGAATCCATTGGAGGAGCTCCTGCAGCCTCCATTTGTTCTAATAGAAATTTTGCTTGTGGGTCTAATGCCATATTATATTTCCCCCTTAAATTAGATTAAAATGATAGAATTATTGTTATGCTTGTTTTATTAGATTTAGAACTATAAGACCGGTTCCTTGGAAGGAATTAAGGTAAAGCCTTCATAGCCTTTGTCCGCTACGTCATCACAAATCTGCCGGTAGGTTCCCACTCCTCCAAGATAAATCTGGAATCCGCGTGCCTTCCCTTCAATATTAGCCCCCATATACCAGGAATCCGTCTTTGTAAATAGAGTCATATCTGCCACTTCACGGCAATGCTGGCTCCAATTAATTTCGGCTTCCTCATTCGCCTCTATAACCCCTAATCCGTTTTCGCGAAGATAGTTGAGGCAATCCGAAACCCACTCCACATGCTGTTCGATTGAAACCATCATGTTACTCAAAACAGATGGGCTTTCTGGCCCTGTTAACATGAACATGTTTGGAAATCCCGCTGTCCCGATTCCAAGATATGTCCTTGTTTGCGATCCCCCAGCCCATTTCTCTTTTAAGGACACCCCGTCTTTTCCGCGAATGTCTATTTTAAATAATGGCCCGGTCATGGCATCAAAGCCGGTGGCAAATACAATCATATCAAGTTCAAATTCACCATCTGCCGTCCTAATGCCGTTTGATGTAATCTCCTGAATTGGGGCCTTTCTTACATCAATGAGCGTTACATTGTCACGATTATAGGTCTCGAAGTAATTCGTATCAATGATTGTCCGCTTAGTCCCATAGTAGAAGTTTGGCAGGAGTTTTTCTGCCACCTCAGGATTTTTTACCACTTCCCGTATTTTGGAGCGGATAAATTCCTGGGCAGTTTCATTAGCCTCCGGGTTAATGCTTAAGTCGTTATAAGTATTTGATAGAGTCATAAGCCCGCCTTTCTCCCAGGCGGCTTCAAATAACCTTTGGCGTTCCTCCGGTGGATCATCCAGAGCAGACCGTTCCCCTTGTACAACCGGAATACCAACAGCCGATTGCTGCATTTGAGTTTTTATTTCGTTGTAATTCGCTCTTATTTCTTTTAAGTATTCAGGGTCGAGAGCAGTGTTTCTTGCAGGTGAACTATATTGAGGGGTCCTCTGGAAAACAGTAAGATGTTCTGCCTCCTGAGCGATAACAGGAATAGACTGAATTCCGCTTGATCCTGTACCAATCACCCCTACTCTTTTTCCATTAAATTCTACTTTTTCATGTGGCCAGTGTCCGGTATGGTACCACTCGCCCTTAAAGTTTTCCAATCCCTTCATTTTCGGGACATTGGAAGCCGAAAGACAGCCCACAGCTGTTATAAAAAACTTGGCCGTTACCGATTGGCCGTTATCTAACTGAATATCCCATCTGTTTTTTTCTTCATCGTAATGCGCAGCATTTACTCGTGTCTTAAACTGAATGTCCCGGCGCAGATCAAATTTATCTGCCACAAAATTAATGTATCGAAGTATTTCCGGCTGCTCTGCATATTTAGCGGACCATGTCCATTCATTCAAAAGTTCTTCAGAGAAAGTGTAGTTATAATAGATACTTTCAACGTCACACCGTGCTCCCGGGTAGCGATTCCAATACCAGGTTCCTCCGACATTTTCCCCTGCCTCGAAAACACTTGTTGAAAAACCAGCCTCGCGCAGCTTGTGAAGCAAATATAATCCTGAAAAACCTGCCCCTACGATCACTGCATCCAGATTTGGTTGAGTTGATGTCATTTTTCTACCTCCCCATTTTTTTAGTAAGACTTTTTAAAAATCTCATGTTTTTAGGCATTTTAGCATTTGATACCTAATTGCCTTTTTAGGTAAAATTCATATGAACTACAAACTTGCCATCCCTTAGTGTAAGCGATTACAATAGTAGTTACATATTCTCCATAAGCATCAACAAACTAGAAAGATACTACCATTCCAACCCCTTTCCTCTCTTAAAAATTTATCTTCAGCAGATTTCTGAGTATGTCTATCTTAAGTTTAATACGTTTTTTGAATTTTGAATATTCCTAATTTTCTATGTATTGCATCCCTATAAAGAAGGTGTTAATATGCCACGGAACTATCCCGTTTTTGATAATATTCGAGAACTTGAAGATGCAGGCAGCCACGAAGACAAGCTATATAAACTATTGGACATTTATATGAAACTCTTTCCTGTTAAAAACTCCTTCTTATTCAGATACTCCCATTTAGGCTACCTTGGAGAAGGTATTATTTCAATAAACCAAGATGGACTATCTCACATCCGGGATATTAGGGATGATATTCGATCCCTGCCGGTTATTTATTCGGCTCTTTATGAAAGAAAAGCTAAATACTGTTCTGGGATTGGGTTTCTTAGACAAATAACCAGTAAATACGTACTTCCTTCAACTGTGAATTCCTTCTTAGCCGTGCCGATTTGCTTTGGCTCCGTTTCCATTGGATATATCTGTACCTACGATTTTAAAAAAGGGACTGTTATGACAGATCAATTACTGTCCTCCTTCACTAACTATGGACGCCAGGTGGGAAAAGTTTTAGAGCAAAATAGCGGAGCTGAGGATACACAATTATTAAGCCGAAGAGAGCTCGAAGTGATGAAAAGGATATCCTGGGGAGAAAGTACAAAAGAAGTAGCGGCTGCGTTATCGATTAGCGAGGTAACGATCAATCAATACGTCAAATCAGCTATCAAAAAACTTGGTGCACAAAACCGGGTGCAGGCTGTCGCAGAATTATTTCGGAAAGGGGTTATTTCTTAAAACCAGCTCCGGATAAGAGCTGGTTTATTCGGCCTGCTTTTGGCAAAAGATGGTCTGCCTGCCTTCCTGTTCATTTTCTTCAAAAAAGAGAATTTTCCAGTCGCGGAATTCGGCTAGCAATTCATTTGATTGAAGTTTGTACTGATCGGACACTTTCTGAGCATTTGGGGTAAGGTAATAAGTTTCCATAAAAAAGTACCCGTTCGGTTTTATGAGCTTCTTAATAAAAGGAAAGAGTGACCTGTCCAGATAATACGTCATATTCACGAAATCGCAGGAGTGTTTTTCTAATGGCAGACTTTCGAAGTTTGTGAGGTCTGCTATCAAAGTGGTAATCTTGAGGCTCTTCTCAGATGCTTCTTTTTGAATAAAATCAGTCGCAACCTTTGAGAAATCCACTGCCACCACCTCATAACCCAATTGGGCCAGGAACATGCTGTTTCGGCCCAGGCCACAGGCAATATCGAGAGCCTTTCCGCCCTTCATGTATTGCGAAAGGTTCTTAAGTCTATCATTCGGGTTTAGCTCTTTAATATCCTCAAGTCTATCTTCATGTTTCTTGTTCCATTTATCCTGATGGTTCATTGGAGCACACCCCTTTTTTGTTGATACTACTCTTCAATTGTAACTATTTTTCCTAAAAAAATAAAAGTTCTTTCGTCCTAGATACTTTATAGACGGGGTCCTACTGCAAAAATAAGATTTCCATCAACAAACACAATAACTCTTTTTACAATCTACCATCGTTTCTACCATTTTAAGATATCCTTCTACAAAAATGGATGCTTCTTCTATAAAATGTTGGGGCTATTCTACAAAAATATCAGTTAATTCTACAATATAAAATCCTTTCTACAATTTTAAGAGCCCCTTCTACAAAAATGGATGCTGCTTCTACAAAATGATGAGGCTATTCTACAAAAATATCAGCTAATGCTACAATATAGAATCCTTTCTACATTTTTAAGGACTACTTCTGCAAAAACGAGTTGTTGAAAGGCAAAATCTACAAAACGCTCTGCAGTAAAAACAGCCCTCCTGTTAAACAGAACTTATTTTAAATGAAATTGTGAAACATTAAACTTCAACTAACGCGGGTTTTAGTTGAAGTAGCATAAAGAACTTGACTCTTTTTTAAAAAGCTAGATTTAAGAACTAGGATTCAGTATTATAAATATTGAGAAAATTTTTAAAAAAGAAGGAGAATTATTCATGACACAAGATTTAAGCGATAATTATTATAAAAAATTAATTGATTTACAAGATGTAGATGGGGTCGAAGCTCAAATTCAAAGTTTACTTGATGTTCAAATTGAATCCGTTTCTGACCTAGAAAAATGGTTACAAGCTGAAAAGGATTTAATGATGAAAATCGCGGAGGTAATGACGGGTCACCAAGTCGATTTCTACCGGAACACAGAGGATGCGGATATCAAGTCTACGTATCTACATGACCAGCAAGTCATCCAGCCGCTTTTAATGAAATATGAAGCAAAACTGAATGAGAAAGTCTGTGAGTCTCCTTATTTCAATAAATTAGATGAAAACCGTTATGGCTTAATGCGACGCTTTCGCGAATCCAAGGTGAAACTGTTCAGAGAAGAAAACATTCCATTAATGGTAAAAGAACAAGAGCTTAATACAAAGTATAGTGAAATTATGGGAGGATTAACTGTTGAATGGGATGGCGAAGAAAAGCCTTATCCATTTATCCAATCCCAACTTGATCATCTAGATAGAACCGTGCGAGAAAAAGCTTATCACGCGATGATGTCAGCCCATCGTCAAATTAAGCCCGATATGGATGCCATCATGGACGAGCTCGTTCAGCTGCGCCATCAAATCGCTTTAAATGCAGGTTTTGAAAATTATCGAGATTATATGTTTGTAGCCAAAAATCGTGAGTATAGTGTTCAAGATTGTTATGACTTTCATGAAAATGTTGAGAAGCATATTATCCCTGCTTGGAATCGACTCGCAGAGGTTTTCAAGTACAAGCTTGGTGTCGATACCTATCGCCCTTGGGATAACACCGCTAAATTGATGAAAAACCCACCATACTCCGAGGTATCGGCTCTTATGGATGGCGTTTCTGAAATGTTAGGGAAGACAGACCCATATTTTGCAGATCGTTTCGATTACATGAGAGAGCATGGGTTATTAGATCTTGGAGATCGAAAAGGAAAAAGCCCAGGTGGTTTTTGTACCTCCTTACCTGTTTCAGGGGATACCTTTGTTTTTGCAAACTTTAGCCCATCCTTTTTCTCTCTTATCGCATTAATTCATGAAATGGGCCATGCGGTGAATGGATACCTCGAGTTTTCCGAGCACGGACCTATTGAAGACTATCAACACCGTATGGAAGTTGCTGAACTTTATTCTCATGGGATGGAATTGCTCTTATTGGATAAATTGGATCGTTTTTATCCAGAAGAAGAAGATTTTAAGAGCGCACAGCGTGAAGAGCTAAGACGGGCATTTACAATGTTATACGGTCCATTGGCAGGAGATCTCTTCCAGCATTGGATGTATACGAATCCTAAACACACTGCCAAAGAGCGTGATGAAAAATTCTTTGAAATCTCAAAACGTTATGGCTTAAACCCTGTCGATACCAATGGGCTTGAGGAAGAAATCGGAATGAGCTGGGCAGGCACCCTTCATTATTTCCAAGTTCCTTTTTATAATATTGAGTACTCTATCTCGATGCTTGGTGCTCTGCAATTACTTGAGAATTATCGAAAAAACCCAGAGCAAGCTGTCGAATCCTTTAAAAAAGGTGCAAGTGCAGACTACAATCAATCCATCGCAGCAATTTATGAAGAAACTGGGGTCAGTTTTGATTTTTCGGAGCCAGCCGTTAAGCGAATGGGTGAATTCTTAGAAAAAGTTATTCAAGACATTCATTAAAAAAGTGGGAATATGGGGACCGTTCTTATAGGGGACCTTCGGAAGTTTTGAACGCAAAAAGGCATAACTAGTGAGATTAACTAGTTGTGCCTTTTTCTTTACTCGTCAAAAGATCTATCTGCAAATTTTCGTTTGCCAGAGAAAAATGAAGTCACGTTCCCCAGCCTATGGGGTTTCAATATTTTGATTTTCCATGTTTCTTTTTTCCCTCAATCCTTCCAATTAATAGTCTAATTTTATGAAAAACACATTTTGGTACACCTTCCCCCTCCGCCCTTTAATTTATAAAATTTGATATAGTCATGGGATTGCCTTCTGCAACAGGTCCTTTAGAGAGGCTAATCAATTCTTTTTTCCCCTTAATATTTTTGATAAAGTCCGAACGCTTTCTCTCTTGGGTAAATATTTTTGGACAGTTTAAAATCTACTAAAAAATAAAAATGAAACTTACTTATTCCATTAACCAGCCCCGCTGAACAATTAGAAAACGGGATAGCCGCAGCCATCCCATTTTTACATAAGCCCCCTTTAGTGTAAGTACATCTTTTCACATTTAATCAATATCAACTCAAACTTCAAGTTTAGCTTATCAAATACGTTTCATGAAATCCTTTTCGTTGGGCACATGTAACTGGACATATTTTAAAGAATCCAGTTGCAGCAATATATTATGTCTTCTAGTATGAATACCCTCTTCTTTTTTACTTAAGTAATGAAAATAAGCCAAAACTACACAACTCTGTATAAAAAGCTGCATAATATCGGCTCAAAGGATTTTGCGTTATAGAAGATTAGCTTTTCGTTACATTAACATATCCTTTCTAATTAAAAATTATAGGAAAAGTAAATGTAACGAAAGCTGCCCATATTCCGTAAACCGGCAAATACTTCGTAACAGCATTTTGAATTGTTGAAGGTCCGGATTTGTTTTGCAGAAAACGCATATAGGAGAGCATAATCCAGATTAGATTCGTCCAGATAAGTATGTTTACTCCTAAAACGGCAAGTCTATTAGGCGTAATCCCATAAGAAGAAAGTCTGAACACGATGGCTGACAAAGCCACACTGTCAATGATAAGCGCAAGAACAATTAAGGCAAAATTGATATAATCTGAAATATTCTTTTTTTCGTCAGAGTCGCTTTCGGTAATGGAAAATATGGTAACGGCCAATACACCAAGGAGTATTCCGTTAAAGGCTATCAGGAAATTGCGATCCAAGAATGGATTTTTCCCGATCCATATAACCGTTATAAGATAGACCACCAATGTGACCAGGACAAGCGGGCTAAAAATTTTAGCTATATATGGTATAATATTCTTAGCAAGTTTAAGATTCATTGAAACCAAGTATGCAGCTACAATAGAAAGAACGGCTGCACCAAATAAAACGACATTACTGAAATAGAAGTCTTCTATATCCAAGCCAACAAAGCTAAATAACCGCATGGTTAATGCTGCTAGCACCATCCCGCTAACTGCCATGCTGGCGTAGAGAATACAAAATTCCAAATTAAATTTAATATAGGCTAATCTTGTACTTCCTTTTGAGTATTCATTTCCTGTAAATGCAAGCCCTAGCAATACCCATAAGAATATTGGAAGGTGTAAATAAGCAAGGATCATACTGTCTTTATAATTTAATGGCAGCATATTAAGATAAAACCCGGAAATTATGAACAATGCTGCAAGGGAATAAATAACACTTTTCTTCGGAGTATTATTGTAAACAAAAAAGGCAGCAATAAAGGGAATGATACCAAAAGCCAGGTTAATTGGAGCAATGGCTTTCTGTTCGACAAAATAAAAAATGATCCTGGTGCTTATCCCGGCCAGAATGGCTAAAATGCCCATGAATAAGAAACCTTTTTGAAGAATGGGAGATTTTTCTGGATTTGCCGTCTCCTTGAAATGCAATCTTTCATACCAAACGCCAAGAACCTGAGAATCAGGATTTTGTTCCCATGCGTATAAGAATGACTTTTTAAAAGCCATCGGGTCTTTTCTATACATTCTCTCCAGTTCATATGGGTTAGCAATATTTTCAATAATCAAATTGTTAATGTCCATAGTTATCCTCCCCTAGTAATTATTATATTAAGTTTCCTCCACAATGTTTAACTCGTCACTTTTATATTCTAAAATATCTCCAGGCTGACATTCTAAAGCCTTACAAATTGCCTCTAAAGTGGAGAATCGAATCGCTTTTGCCTTTCCATTTTTCAATATAGAAAGGTTCGCCATTGTTATTCCAACCTTCTCCGAAAGTTCTGTTACGCTCATTTTCCTTTTGGCTAACATCACATCAATATTGATTATAATTGCCATTGTTATTCACCTCAGACCGTTAAATCATTTTCTGATTTGATATTAATTGCTTCTTGTAAAAGTTTTTGGAGAACAGCCGCAAAGACTGCGATAATCATCGAAGCAAAAGGAACAACCACTCCGACAAATATAACTCCTGGTGCATCGTCTACTTCCGCAAAGATATAGAAGAGCGGCCAAACTAGCACATGCAAAATACTGATTGTGACGGCACAGTATTTGATTTTCTTTAAAGCTTTTACAGATAAATTGGAGAAAGCTTTATTTTTGTCAATATAGCATAAGAGTTTGAAAGCCTGAAACAAAGCAAAGTAAAAAGGGATCGCCGATGCATCAAAAGCGATAAAAACGAGATATTTTATAAAAGCAAACTCTGGAAGCAATTTTGCTGCAAGATTTGCCATCTCAGGCACCAAAAAGATGCACAGAGCAAGAACTGGGACTCCTAAAAGAATAACAGCTATTTTTAAAAACAACGTTGTTACTTTCTCCATAAAAAGCACCTCACCTATTTATTCTGATTTTGATTTTAATATATATTTTATCGTTTTTCAATAAATTTTTATTAAATTAGATAACATTTTTATTGTTTATTGTTTAACAAAAATAAAAAGCATTCCTCATTCAAAGAAATGCTCTATAACTTAAGTATTAAATTTATAACTTCTACAGCTAGTCGAGTAGAAGGGAGCCTTTCTACCTT
Organism: Neobacillus sp. FW104-15D2; assembly: GCF_058790155.1. NCBI lineage: Bacteria > Bacillati > Bacillota > Bacilli > Caryophanales > Bacillaceae > Neobacillus > Neobacillus sp. FW104-15D2. The sequence goes on along the minus strand of NZ_JBYTCJ010000033.1, from coordinate 476 downwards.
GCGGTAAATTGTACTCCTCCCCCCTCACAGAACCGTGCTTGCGCTATTAACGCACACGGCTCCTCCAAATTATCATTTACAGAATGTAGCTAATCTCTTTTCTTAAATCATAAATATTCACTTTGATTCTCGGTGAAGGTAGTGGATATTTATTAAGAAAGAGCCTGAATTTATCCCAAGTAAAGGATTTCCTTTGGCTTCTTCTGTTTAGCCATTTAAATAGTAAGCTCTCAATTTTCTCTTTAAAGTTGTTAACAGTTTGGGTATTATCTGTGATGCAATAATAGTTGTAATAACCTATTAGTGAGCGTTTAAATCTATCCATAATCATATGAATATCTTTATTCCTATTATTCTTCAGCCATTCTTTAGTTTCTCTTAGTTTGCCTTGGACTTTCCTCCTGCTGGTTTTCCTCTTTACTCGGAACTTCCCGTGTTTACTTATCCCACAATAGTGTGTAAACCCGAGGAAATCA
>NZ_JBYTCJ010000032.1:0-63513 GCF_058790155.1 Neobacillus sp. FW104-15D2 | reverse complement strand
ACGTTGGCTGATGAATTAAATTCATCATGTTATTGTTTGTTTGTTCACGCTTTGTTTGTTTAGTTTTCAAAGAGCAATATTCGATAGTTCCAAAAGAACTTTTCTATCTTATAATAAGTTGCTAACTTCGTCAACCCCTTAAAAATAAGGAAGTTAATGAATCAGCGACATGTATTATCTTACCACGAATTTTCGTAAGTGTCAACTTCTGCGAAAAGAAAAGAAAGTGTTTTTCAAATTCATTTCACTAACGAAGCAGCTAAGTTAGCTTACCACCTTAAAACACGCTCTTCAACCTAAAATTTTTTCCAATAGAATTTATAGTACTTTATTCTAGAAGGAAATGAAACATAGAAAGGAAAGGGCAATACCTCTTTATCCTTGTATCACCCTTTCCTTTTATAAGTTGTCCTTTGAATTGTCATCCGATAAAACTCGATCTCCTTGTTGTTCAATTAAATATGAACCTAATTCCTGTTTTAATTGATCTTCAGATTTTTCTTCATACTTCTTGATAATACCATCCTCCCTTCTATCATCTACTACAATCTCCTTTGTATCCTGCAGATAGTAAAAACAGACACTTACACTTCTTATACCTAATAATAAGTAATTTAAACAAGATAAGGATTTTTATCATCAAGATTTCATTTTATTTAATGTTTTATTTTCCCTTGTCACTGTATGAAAGACCTAAGCATAAAAATAAAGGAAGAACCATGGAGGTGTTAAGGATGTACCACTACTATCTATATCTTTATTATCCCAATTACCTTTATCGCTTCCCCCCTCAATACCCGCCCTTAAAAATCGGCATATTTGAAAGCTCTATCCAAACTATGCAAAAAATCGCCAATGAAGCGGTGGTCATGCTTAATAGAATATCCGACCCTGGTTTTGCCCGCCAAATAATGACTGCCGCTCAAACGGGGAATAAAAAGGAAGTTGACCGGTTAATAAAATCGACAGGAGTTAGTTCGCCCATAACTATAAAATATACTCCCAGTGGAATTTTATTAACTATTGGTTCTGATGCCAAAGGAGGAAACTGCTGTTCATTAAGTATGCATTTAAAATGGGGGGATTAACCCGATCTTTCAATAGTAAATAAAAAACTGGATTCCGCTGTGGAAACCCAGTTAGTCATCAAATTACATTTTCGTTATATCTGCTATTATGCGTTTTAAAAATCCCAGGCAGCTCCAGCAATGATTTCACCGTTAAAAATTCTCCTTTTGGGGCTATATCAATTTTAATGTTGTTATAACTCCATTCGATAGGTGAAGGAATATGAATGGCATTGATACCATTTTCCAACGCCGGTCTTATATCTGTCTTTAAGGAATTTCCAATCATCCAGGTCTTTTTAGGATCCGCCTTTGCAGTTTGAAGAACTTGTTTTAAAGCCTCAGAATTTTTATGTTCATAAATAAATACTCGTTTGCCAAAGTAAGCCTCAAGTTCTAATTGGACAATCTTCCGAGTTTGATTAGCTTCATCCCCGCCTGTATACATAAATAAGTGATGTCCGTCCTGGCGCAGGGTATTCAATACTTCATACATATGAGGAAACGGCTGAACTTCTATATCAAACACACCTTGTCCAATCCTTCTTAGTTCATCTGCTTTGGATTGTTCAACCGACTGATTAAACTTTTCACTAAAATATAAATAGGTAGAGACAAGGGATTCAGGAAAACGGGAAGAATGAAGGCCGTGTTCTGCGATACTTTTCATATCAATCTCCAGCTGCATTTGTTTAATTTGCTGAATAGTAAGCTCCGGAAACCACTGTTTCATTTGGGCAGCAAAATGATTAATGGTATCTCTAAAATATTTATTGCAGTGTATTAATGTATCATCTAAGTCAAAAATTAATGTAAGTTTCTCCATGTCTAAATATCTCCCTTTGGTTTTGTAATACGTGAGTACATATTAATACCCCTTTTTCTTTCTTTTTAATTATGTTCTAAAAATTTAAGAATTTAAAAAATATTATAAATAAAAATAGACTGTTTACACAGTCTAAAAAGGACTTTCTAATTTAAATTTTTAGTAAAATACCATTTTCATTTGATTCATTTAGTTTGGTGTTTATTGGCTTCTTATCGTCAATAACAGGGAAAGAAAGTGTGAACGTTGTTCCCACACCCAGTTTACTTGCCAGATGAATGTCCCCATTCATTCTTTTTATTATATTAAAGGTTGTCATAAGCCCCAAACCGGTACCTTTATCCCCTTTTGTACTGTAGAATGGTTTTCCTATTTTTCTTAACTGTTCTTCACTCATTCCGATACCTGTATCAATAATATCGATTATTAATTTATCCATCTGATTATTTAAGCAAATAGTTAGAGTTCCTCCATCTTCCATTGATTCAATTGCATTTTTGAATAAATTTAATAAGCATTGCTCAATTAATACTTTATCGCCCCTGATAGATTGATTTGAATTGCAATCTGCCATAATTTGTACGGTATGTTTATTAGCCAGAGGTTCTACCAAGGAAATTACCTTCTTAATTCCCTCTGCCAAATAAATATATTCAAATTGATTTACACTCGGTTTCGCATAATTTAAAAATTCTTTAATAATAGTTTCCGCCCGGTTCAGTTCATTAACCGCAATTAACGCATATTCCTTCTTTTTCTCCTTATTTAAATCATCTGAAAAAATTAGTTGCATAAATCCTTTTGCCACGGTCATAGGATTTCGTATTTCATGGGCAAGAGCTGAACTTAAATGAGAAACACTCTCTAGTTTTTCAGAATTAATAAGTCTTTCCTGACTTTCCCGTATTTCCAGCCACTTTTCAATTGTATAAGACATCATTCCTGCACCAAGAGAGGGAATAATTAAGAAACCTGTAAAGAGTTCAAATGAAGAAACTGGTTTGCCCAGGATTATCAAAAAAATCAGCAATATTAAAGAAGAAAAGAATGATACCAGAACGGCAACAGCAACCCTTCCAAAGGTTTTAAAATGGAGAAAAGGACTGTGAAGGTAGTTAAGAGCAATTGTTTGAATTCCATATACAAAGGTGCAGACCCATAATCCTGTATCAACCCCCATAATCGCCCTTGCAATAATAGTTATAAGAAAAAATGGCACTCCTGCCCATGAACCAAGATAAAGGGTGCCAACAATTATAGGAACCTGACGTAAATCAAAACGGATGTTATCACCACTTTTAATGGAAAGCAGCATACATAAAAACACCGCAATTACAAAATAAAGAAAAATTGCCCTCCTTTTTGTTTTCAGATCCCCTGCCTTATTAATCCTAAATTGTAGAAAAAATATAAAAATTAACAATACAGCTAGATTTAGAACCAATTGCTTTATTATTTCCAACTTCTTCACCAGCCCTGAGTATACATATAAACATCATACACTCTCGTCTAGTTCTACAGTGGTGTTATAAGTCACAGCAATGGAGAGTTTTTTGACAGTTTTGTTAATTTCAACTTATTTGGGATAATTTAACGGCATACCTTGGTATTTTAAACAAAAAATAAAGAAGGAAAATTAGGATGAGGTGAATGTCTATGGTTTATAAAAAAATGAGCCAATATAAAGTCGCTAAAGGCCCAAAAGCAAAGGAATCTGGTCTTGAAGTAAGCTATGAAAGAACAACTGGAAATCAGACAAATGGAAAAAGGACAGAAAAGTAAGGGAAACTTTGCTTTTGTCCGATATAAGTTTAATGAAAAGGCGGCCTTCCCTAGAGAGGCCGCAAAACTAATTTAGTTCATATTCCCATAATCCAAGTTTTCCTTTGGCAGGGATACATTCATTGAGCATTTTCATATCCTTGACCTGCCAGGCATAACAGCCAACACGGTAATCTCCAAGAAAGAAATCATTATCCGAAACAAACTGGCCATCTTCCAGCACTGCCCATGTTTCTTTGTTTTCTGTTACCCTTAAACAATTTTCCAGCTCACAGGTCGCTATAATTACCCCTGTAGGCAGACTCTCTATGATGTAGCCATGCTTTTTAAGCAAGTATTGGATGGCTTTATGGGCACAAACTGCTTTATCAATTTTTTTACTTGTATGGATGGCAAGCGGCCCTCGGTAATTTGTTCTCCACGTCCTTGTTTCAAACTTAGATTCTCTAAGAACAAAAAGGGTAGCCCAAGGCTGGATCATTGATAAAACCTTCATTGAGTGCCTCCTAATCAGGTTTAAACCCGCTTTTCGATACACCAAGTTCAATCGAAGTGTCTTTAATTTCTTCCTCAATCATTCTTAAAACTACTTTATATGCTGTGGGATTGTACCACTTACTCAATCCCATATCTTCATATATTTTTCGTATACCCAGTTTTGCTGTCCTTCTTCCTCCGCTTCCATCTCCCATCCAAAAATCGTCAATGGTTATTCGGCCTGCTATCTCTTTCAGCTTTTTAGGAAAATCCTTTGAGCAAGGAAGCAAGGGTGCAATTGTTGCCTGTGTCATAATGCCTGCCTCAGTAATTTCTTTTAAAGACTTCATTCTGGCTGGGATTGGCGGAGCTGATGGTGAAAATGCCTTTCTCACTTCTTCCTTATCCGTTTCAATCGTCATCGATATTCTTATTTTTTCCCCAAATTGCTTAAATAAATCGATATCCCTCTTTACCAGGGGAGATCGTGTTTGAACGTGCAAAAATTCCGGCATGTCTTCCAACATAACTTGAAGTAAACTTCTTGTCAGCCTTGTTTTTGCTTCAAGTGGCTGATAGGGATCAGTCGAAGAAGACATAAATATGGTTAAGGGACCTTTCTTCTTCGCCTTTACTATTTCTTTTTTTAATAAGTCAGCAGCATTGGTTTTAATATCAACCCATGTTCCCCACTCTTGATCTCTAAATAAGGAAACAGGCAGCTGTCTCACATAGCAATATTTACATCCAAATACACATCCGGCATATGGATTTAATGAATGAGAAAAATCATCAATAGCACCACTAGCAGGTGTTAATATGCTTTTTGAAACAATATCTTTCAGCTCCAGCTTCATCCTGAACTCCCCCTATTTTACTATTGCCCTAATTTCCAATGAAAAAAAGCATCTGCAGCACAGATGCACAATTTACATATTAAAATTCCCTTGAAAGCGATTTGTTTAATAGCCATTCAAAATCATTAAGATTAACAGGTTTACTCATTAGGTACCCTTGCCCCTGGTCACACCCGAATCTCTTCATTAACTCGTATTGTTCAGGGGTCTCGATTCCCTCTGCAACCACATCCATATTCAAGCCATGTGCCAAATCAATGATGGACTTCGTAAGTGCAGCATCCTGTTCATTCATAATAGCACTTTGAATAAAATATCTGTCAATTTTTATAAAGTCAAAATTAAAGTTCTTTAAGTGTGTTATGGATGAATATCCTGTTCCAAAGTCATCCAATGACAGCTTAATCCCCAGGTCCTTAACAAAATCTACTGTTTTAAGGACTACTTTTTCATTTTTCATGATCGTAGTTTCTGTAATTTCAAACTCTAAGAACTTGGGATTGACTCCTGTTTCTTCTATTATTTCGGAAAGTGTATTTCGCCAGTTGTATTTCAAAAAACTTTTCGAAGATAAATTAATGGAAATGGGGACCACACGAAAGGAGTGATGTTCCCAGCTTTTGATAAGCTGGCTTATATTTTTTATAACCCAATTCCCAATATCGATTATTAACCCTGTCTCCTCAGCCAAAGGAATGAAATCACCGGGAAAAATCATTCCCAGTTTAGGATGCTCCCATCGAATTAGTGCTTCAGCACTCACAATTCGATTCGAAGCCATTTCATATCGAGGCTGATAAAAGATTCGAAACTCATTATTTATTAAAGCGTTTCTAATATCTTGTTCAAGGAGCCAAGGCTTTTGTGTGATTAGCTTTTTTGAAGACTGATAAATTTGGAAGTTATCTTTTCCTAATTCCTTTGCACGGTACAGTGCAGCATCTGCATTTCTGATTAGTGTTTCTGGATCCAATCCATCATTAGGGAAAATAGAGATACCGATACTTGATGTAATATAAAGTTCATATTCCTTTATTAAAAATGGCTTTTTAAATAAATCTAAAATCATTGTTCCCAAGTCAATCAGTTTAGAAGATTCGGTTAAGTTAGACAAAATGATGACGAATTCATCCCCAGAAAGACGCGCTGCAAATTGGTCTTCCGTGAGTAGGATTTTAATCCTTTCAGCAATGCCTTTTAATACTTCATCTCCAATCAGATGTCCCATGGAATCGTTAATCCTTTTAAAACCATCAATGTCTAAGTAAGCAAGGGCAAATTTCTCTCCTTTTGTTTTTTTATTTCTCCCAATCAGTTCAGTCAGTTTTTGCTCAAACAGTCTCTTGTTCGGTAAATCAGTAAGATAATCATGATGGGCTAGATAATGCATTTTTTCTTCAGTTAATTTCTGATCTGTAATATCAGAAACAATTCCATTTAATTTTATTAACTTTCCTTCACTATCTATCACAGGAATAGTATAGGATTGTACCCATCTTATCATTCCATCAGCATGAACAATTCGATATTGCTGATGAAAGGAAAGGCCTTTTTTAAAATCATCCTGTCTGGAATCGTAATGTGGTAAGTCTTCTTCAAAAATAATATTCTCCCAAAGAAAAGACTCCTCAATCATCTCAGCAGTTGTATAACCGCAAATTTTCTCAAATCCCTTTGATAAAAACTCCATTTTGTTCGTTTTTAAATCCTGGGACCAAATACCAACATCAAGATTGTTATAGATATTATGGGATTGCTCTTCGCTTTCTTTGAGTTTTTCCTCAGCCAGCTTTCTATCGGTAATATCATTAATAATACCAAGTAGTTTAATTGGATTATTTTTTTCATCAAAAACAACATCCCCTTTTTCGTATAGGATTCGTTCTTGACCATCAGTTCTTAAAATACGGTATTCAATTTGATAACTTCTATTTTCTTTAAGAGCTCGATTCACGTATTTTTGTACGCGGTTACAATCATTCGGATGTACAATGTCTAGGAATTTATCAAAATCCGGCGATTGTTCCCCTTCCTGAATCATCCCTAAAATTCGGAAGACCTGTTTAAACCAGATAGCTTTTCCAGTAACAATATCCTTTTCCCAGGTTCCAACATTCGCCGCTTCCTGAGCAAAATTAAAACGTGATAAGGTATTATTGATTTCACTCGTGTCCTTAGCAATTCCAAATACCCCAATCACTTGATCATTTTCTATTATTGGGATGGTATGTATATTAAAATCTATATATCTTCCTTCTTTATGGAGAAGAGAAATATCGGAAATCTGAGGATTTCCTTTAATCGCCTCTTCAAATTTAAGGATCGTTTCTTTAGCATTAGGTTTATCAATGTAATTTATAAACGTACCTTTTTGTTTCATCTGGCTGGTACCCCAATTTGTCTACCCTTTTATTAACCGATAAAATATTACCGCACAGGTCCATGGTAAAAATAATATCAGGATGATGGTCAAATAATATCTTGTAAGCTTTATAATTATACAAGTCTATTATTTTATCTGTATCAGCGGCAACAATTTTCTCAAATTTTCTTTTATTTGAAGGTTCCAAAAAATCATCTCCTTCCTGTTGGAGAAAAACATATATTAATACTAATAATATTACAATTTACGACAAAATTGGCGGTAAATTTAAAAAAATTTTAATACAAAAAAGCCTTGATAACTTTTTAGTTACCAAGGTTTTATTTTAATATCGAAAGGGATTGGAATTTTTTCTAAATATTTACTTCCTGCAGCTTGGAAAGCAAAGGCCGTGAATTCCTCCATAGCACTTCGACAGAAACGTTTAAAAAATGAGAAAGGATTTTGCTGCTTATCATCTCATTCGTGTCTCCAGAATCAAAAACTTGTCCTTCTTTTAATAAAATCGTTTTATTAAAAAAAGGCAAAACTTCTTCTACATGATGGGTTACATAAATAATGGAAGGTCCGTTGTGATTCTTTGCAATTCGTTCGACCGATTCCAAAAATTCTTCTCGGGCAAGAAAATCAAGTCCATTTGTTGGCTCATCAAAAATTAGTAAACCAGGATCAGCCATAAGTGCACGGGCAATTAGAATTCGCTGTTTTTCACCTTGAGAGAGAGATTCATAATTTCGATTCGCATATACCATGCATCCCATTTCCTCAAGCAGAGAGATTGCCTTTTTTCTCATTTCATCCGTTGGTGTTTCGTAGAGACCTATAGATGCAAAAGCACCGCTTAATACCACTTCGAAAGCATTATAGCCTGGATGAAATTTTTCCTGTATGGATGATGAAACAAAACCAATCTGCTTACGGAGCTTCTCTCCAAGATACGTTTTTCCAAATTCTTTTCCAAGAACCGTAACTTTGCCTTTAGTTGGGAAATAGTAAGCATTAAGTAAGTTGAGAATGGCTGTCTTTCCTGCGCCATTTAATCCAAATAACACCCAGTGCTCACCTTTTTTAACTTCCCAATTAATGTTTTGCAAGATCCTTTTTCCTTCTCGTATTAATGAGACATTCTCAAGGTGAAGAACCATACTGAAACTCCTTTCTCATTAAGTTTTATATTTTTTATCTATTCATAATTATTACATAATTAGAGATTATATCAATAATAAACTTTGTTTCAGAAAAACTTACAGCAGCCAATCACACTCCAAAGGTCGAAAAAACCCACCGTAATATTACGGTGGGCTCAACTTAATGTTTCAATTATCATAAACCTTTTACTCTATATAAATAGAAATCATCTAAACTTCCCCATGCACCGCCATCCGCTTTTATTCTCGCCCCTATGGTAATGATTCCATCTGTTACTAGAATTTCATTGATTTGAGGATTGTTCCAACTTACCCAGCCACTCACAGAAGTGTTCATCTTATACTCTTGGCCGCCGTTCTTAGAATAAAGATACATCTCAGGATTCTTAGCATCACCGCCCTGCACGAACATTGATAAATTATAATATCCTGGTTCCAGGCCGGTAATCGTCTGCTCTACTTTGAAATTAACAGCATCACCTGAATAAAAATGCAGAGAATAATTTCCCGATTTAGCATCTGAAGCCTTGTCTTGATAATCAGTATGTGGAGTGGTTCCGTTCAGATAAGTGACTGTCCACATATTTCTATCAGCCTCTTCAAACCCTGCGTTCTTTACGAAGTTTTCTGGTTTAATCTGAAGGTTTGCAGATACAGTGTTTCCACCTTCAACAACACCTTGAATAACATAAGATCCTGCGCCATTGCTAATTGCCTGTTTCAGTGCTTCTTCATCCCATGTAACATTAACGGATCCTTTACTGCCATCATTTTTAGATTTCTTATTGAACCTTCCTGGGGATAATAGTAAACTCAAACTAGATTAATTAAATTAATTAATTAAGTTTATTGACCAAAGACCTTAATAACCATCCCCGTTTAAAGGGCTAAGCAATTCAAAAAGATTTTAAACACATAAATTAGAAGGTGGAAGCTTAATGAAGGTGACTAAAGAAATATTAGGACAGTGGACGGAATATACCCTAACCAACCAAAATGGAATGGCTGTAAGTGTTTTGGACTATGGTGGAATTATTACAAAAATTTTAGTTCCAGACATTAAAGGTAATCTTGAAAATGTCGTATTGGGATATAAGGATTACAGCGAATACAAATCTAACCCTAATTACTTCGGTACTATTGTTGGGCGTGTAGCTGGCCGAATTCGAGGAGCTTGCTTTCAACTGGATGAAAAGATTTATAACTTGCATGCAAATAACGGAAATAACCACTTACATGGCGGACCAGAAGGATTTCACCAAATTATTTGGAACGTTACCCCTTTTCAAACAGTATCCGAAGTAGGTTTAAAGCTTGCTCACCACAGCTTAGATGGTGAAGGAGGCTATCCTGGAAATGTCGATCTACTCGTCACCTATACTCTGAATAATAAAAATCAGCTTATCATTAACTATTGGGCCAGAAGTGACAAAACAACAGTATTAGCTTTAACTAATCATTCCTATTTTAATTTAACCGGAAACTTAAAAGATACGGTTAAAAATCACTATTTGACAATCGACAGCAGTCAATTTGTTGAATTAAATGAGGAGTTAATTCCTACCGGAAAATTATTAAATGTTGAAGGCACCCCTTTTGATTTCCGAGATTGCCGCAGACTTGGAGATGGGTTTAACGAGGAGTTTGAACAAAATAAAATAGTTGAGAGTGGATATGACCATTACTTTACTTTTGATAATCAACTTACCAACCAAGTGATTTTGAAAGATCCGAACAGCGGTCGCATGATGTCAGTGGAATCCAATGAACCGGGAATAGTCGTATATACTTCTAATAGCTTAGTTTCAGGACTCCAGTTAGCAGAAGCAAAGTCCGAAAAATACCTTGGAGTTTGTTTTGAAACCCAAGCATCTCCTGCTTCCCTTGATATAAGGGAGCTTCCGAGCATAATTTTAAAAGCAGGAGAAGAATATAAAAAACAGACCAAGTTTACCTTTAGTACTGAGAAATAAGGAGGCTCAACCCCTTTAATCAAATGGGCCAAGTCAGCCAAAATTAACGGCCTAATAAAGGAAACTATATTTAGGAAGACAGAGGGGAAATGTTTGAGTACATCACAGAAACTATTGCTTTGCATCCATGGTTTTTACGGCTTAGCAACTACAATGGCAGCTTTGTTCTTAAATCTATATTTATGGAAAATTGCCCAGGACTTAAATGTGAACGCTTTATTTATTCTAGCTACCTTCTTTTTTGGGACCATTGCCTTTATCATTGATGCTATACTTTCGAAGCGGAAAGACCGAATAGTAAGTTTCCAAATTGGGATTGGCTTAACAGCATTCTTTTACCTAGTTGTCATTATTTTACAGAAAAAAACGGCAGCTATTCCAATGCTTATTGGAATATTAAATGGTCTTGGAGCAGGTTTTTATTGGCTCGGCTATCTGGTATTAATTTATGACTTGGTCGATAATAAATCACGCTCCTCCTTTATGGGAAAACAAATGGCTGTATTTGGGATAGTAACCACTGTTGGCCCTGCATTTGCTGGCTTTATTATTACCCGTTTAAGTTTTACTGGGTACAATATTGTTTTTACCCTCTCTTTAATATTGTTTTTTATTGGTTTTCTCCTAAGTTTTCGATTGCCTAAGGACCCTTCTTCCAAAAAAACCTTGCATTTACGATTATTATGGAGACTTAACCGCCGGAAGCCGGCATTGAAACCAATGTGGGGCGGCTGGTTTTTATGGGGAATGTGTGAGGGGTTACTCGGGTTCGTACCTGCAGTTACTCTTTTTATGACAGTCAAAAACGAATTTCTTGTTGGAATTAGCTCTATCCTTTTTGGAACAGTCTCTATTCTTTCAAGCCTATGGCACTCTAAATATAATCACAAGGAGAGGGAACCATATACCATACTGACAGCCTGGTTAATTTATTTCCTTTCTGCCGTCCCTATGGTCATTAACATGAATATATGGTCCGTCTTTATCTTTTTAATAGTTAATGAAATTGGTAAAGCCCTTCTTGGTGTTTCATACTTTAGCTTTATGTTCAGGTTAATAGGAGATTTGCCAAAGTCCGGGCTTCGAACAGAATCAATGGTTATGAGGGAAATATATCTTAATGGAGGAAGAATCCTTTCAGTATTAACCTTTATTCTGATTTACTTTTTAGCAAAAGAATTTATTCATTACTACTTACTCTTTGCTATTTTTATTCAGGGCATGTTGTTTAAGATAGTCATGATTGATAAAAAGGGATTGGAGCTTAGCAAACAAACCCTTTCAAAAACGGTATAGTGTTAACCCTTACACGAAAGTCCTTGGTAACGTAGAACTACCAAGGATTTTTTTCTGCGAGGATTTGAACCCCGGCCACTCCCAGTTATCCTTTAAATTCTGGCACAAAACGGTATGAAAAATAAGATTCAGCGTTAGGGGCAGATTGAGGAGAGTAAACTAATCAAGGACTCCCACATTTTTTCGATTCTAATCAGAGGAAATAATGCATTTTGTGCAAACTATCTTTGTGTTACCTAAATCTTAATTATAAACTAAGTTGAAAAAACATTTTGTCCTTTTTTAAGGTATAGAATTCGTTTGGAAACCTTACGTTAGCAGGTAGTACGGAAATAAATGAACAAATACGAAATTATCTTCCTCACCTTAAGTAAAATATAGGACGCTAGCCTTTCTCTCCCTTAAACCATTCCACAATTCCTTCTCGCTTCAAAATAGCCTTAATGGTCTACCAAACCCGAAGATAAAATACGTTGGCTTTTGTCTTTTGTTACTTAAATTAAGTTGGTTAATTATAAATTGTAGAGATTTATGATACCTTAATAAATATATCCTTCTGGTTCTTAACCCTATAAATTGATTACAAGCAGGTGTACATATTGGATATCAAACATTTACAATACTTTATTGAGGTTTCAAATTTTAATAGTTTTTCCCGTGCGGCGGATAACTTATTTATCACTCAACCAAGCATAAGTAAAATGATTAAAAGACTTGAGACGGAATTAGGAATTGAACTTTTTGAACGCTCACGTAAGCAATTAACCCTGACAGATGCAGGTAAAATTATTTTGGAGCAAGCAAAATTAATTGATAAAGCATTTAAAAATTTAGAAACAGAATTAGACAACCTTACAGGACTAAAAAAAGGGCATATTCGTATTGGTTTGCCGCCGATATTTAATGCGCATACTTTCTTGGAAATTGTTGGTGAGTATCATGAAAAGTATCCCGGAATTACTTTTCAATTAGTCGAAGATGGTTCAAAAAAGATAGAAGAAGATGTAGGCAACAATTCTCTTGATGTTGGTGTAATTGTTCTTCCAACTAAAAATGAAATCTTTGATCATTTCTCCTTTATGGAAGAAGACTTAAAACTCATCCTTCATCCATCACACCCACTAGCAGAAAAAGAGGAAGTCAATTTAGCTGATTTGGCAAATGAATCGTTTATTTTGTTTAATAAGGACTTTGTACTAAATGACCGAATCATTAATTCATGTAATAGTGCAGGTTTTACTCCCCACATTATCTCGGAAAGTTCACAACGGTCTTTTATTGAGGAAATGGTTGCATCCAAGCTCGGAGTTTCTCTTTTACCGGAAAGTGTTTGTCATAATCTAAATAAAAATGTAAGGTCTGTAAAAGTCGTGAACCCATCAATCAGTTGGAACTTAGCGATTATTTGGGGCAAGAATCAGTACATGTCCTTTGCAGCAAAAGAATGGCTTCATTTCACTATAGAACGTCTCTCAAAAGTTTATCAAGAAGATTAATCTATCACCGAAAAGTATTTTCTTACATTTGAATAGCTTTATATTTATCGAACGGTTCTGTTTAGAGGACCGTTTTTTTATTCCTCAAAAATATAGTTGCGTTGAATATATGGAAGCGTTTACATAGCCAAAAGCTATACTGAAGATGAAATATAACCATTTTACTAATCGAATAATGCGACGTAAACTTATTTCAGACAAGAAAAACCTTTTAATAACGTGGATATAGGAATTACCAACTAGGATCCAATCATGAAAGGAAGCAACCTTATGAAAGCAAAAAAAGTAAAAGAAAGCCGTATTGTTAATACTGCTCAAGTATTATCTTGCGATTTAAATAACTATAATACTTTGTTTGGCGGCATTTTGATGAAAAAATTAGATGATGCTGCAACCTTATCAGCCCGCAGGCATTCCAGAGTTAAGGAATGTGTAACAGCCTCTACTGATTCAATCGATTTCTTATGCCCTATTCATCAAACGGATTCAGTTTGTGTCGAATCGTTTGTGACATATACAGGAAAAACCTCTATGGAGATTTTTTGCAAAGTTATAGCCGAAGATATGCTGAATGGCGAACGTAGAATTGCTGCTACAGCATTTTTGACTTTTGTAGCTTTAGATGAAGATAAGCGTCCAGTAGAAGTTCCAAGTATTATACCAGAAACAGAAGAAGAAGAGTTCCTCTACAATACAGGTAAAGAAAGAGCCGAAATGCGTAAATTAAGAAGGCAAAAAAGTAAAGAATTAGCTGCATATATTTCATTGGAAAAGCCATGGGACAAATAAAGGAGGAAGAATTTATGATAGCTTTATCTAGTATTGATGAATTAAAAGCCACTAAAGAAGCCATTGAGAAATTAAAAAATGATTATCCTAACCTATTTGAAAAACTGTTGGATACCGTTAATCTTACACGTGCATTCCAATTTAAATATCAGTATATGGGATGTTTACTCATGAATGAGAATCCTGGCGAATCTGCCCCGAGCTTTGTGTATGGCTCTGTTCTACGATTGTATAAGAAAGAATTACAAAAATTAAAAGACGATCAAGATTCCCAAGTATTAAAGCAAATTTTTTCTAAATTTAGAAATACTGGTTACGCCAAAATTAGCCTTTTAATCATGGGTATGAAACCTGAATCATTAGTGGGCCCTTCTTCTATTAGGTAATTGGGACTTAAATTTTTTAAAACTGCTATTAGCAATCCTAATAAAGGAAAGTTAATATATATCGTAACTAGCAATTCCCCCTTTTACACATTCTTTCCCCATTATAAAGAAAAAGCAGGAACCATTTACATGGTTCCTGCTTTTGTTTTTGGCTTCCCCTCAAATAACTGTGGATAAATGGTATTTCAGTACTTTGGTGCCAACTTTTTTGCATGGGTGTCTGTTAAACAATGTTGATTTTCACTCGCGGCGCTCCCAATCAAGATAGCGAAAAATCAACAATATACTTTAACACAGCCTTGATTTTTAATTCCTTCTTAAATTTCCCGTTTGTCGGCTATACGATTTAGAAGACTTATCCTCCTTAATTAGGGTAAGAAAACCCTAAATTTCATTTAATCCATACCGGTCATAAAGAGTATTAAGGCTGGCTGCCATTGAGAAAATTAATCTAATACTTTTAATGGGTATGTTATTTATCCTTTAATCCCCTTTTTAATCGATTTGTAATTAAATTGATTTAGTTTAATTTGGCTTTTTGATGAAGAATGATAGGGCAATATTCACCACTGCTAAAACGAAACTGATCGTGAACACGACCGAGGATCCTGTTGCTGCTGCCATTGATGGTTCATCCCCATGAGTTGCTAAGTAACTATTCTGGGTCGCCGATAAAATCGAAACCATAACTGCAATACCAATTGCTCCAGCTACTTGCTGGATCGTTTGAGTCAAAGCGATTCCATCTGGATAATACTGCTTTGGCAGGGAATTTAGAGTGTTTGTTTGTACAGAAGCCAAGACTGCTCCAATCCCTAACATCATGACAATATGCGTGGCAACAATCATCCATAGAGCAGTATCTGTTCCAAATTGAGAATATAATCCATAACCAATGGCAACTAAAATGGTACCGGGTGTAATAACCGCTTTCGGACCATAGTTGTCAAAGAAACGGCCAATGGCTGGAGCTAATATACAGTTTAGCAAGCTGCCAGGCAGAAGGATAAGACCCGTTGTAAAAGCAGCCACAACCAAAGCCATTTGCATATACATAGGTAAAATGACTAGCATAGACAACATATTAAAGAACGTGATAAAACTCATAATGACGCCAAGAACGAAAAGCGGATAAGTGAATGCTTTGAGATTCAGAATCGGATGCTCCATTTTCGTTTGGCGTATCGTAAAAATAATAAGTGCCACCATTCCAAGGATGATGGTTCCAATCACAGTTGGACTTATCCAACCGCCGTGTTCTCCACCTGCACTTACTCCGTAAACCACGCCACCAAATCCAATTGTAGAAAGAATAACGGAAGGGATATCTATCGAAACTTTACGAACTTCATTCAAATTCGGTAAATAAACAAGCCCGAAAATTAGAGAGAACAGTAAGAAAGGAATGGTAACCCAGAAAATCCAATGCCATGATAATGTATCTAAAATAAGGCCTGCTACAGTTGGACCAAGTGCCGGGCCCGCTAACATGACTAAGCCCATTATCCCCATCGCGCCCCCTCGTTTATTTGGAGGGAAAATCGTAAAAATAACGTTTTGAGTTAATGGCAAGTTAATGGCCAATCCAGCGGCCTGAATGACTCGTCCCGTTAAAAGAATAGGAAATGCCGGTGCTGCCGCTGCTATAATTGTTCCGATAATTGATAGTGATATAGACGTTAAAAACATCTGTCGGGTTGTAAATTTTTGCATCAAAATACCTGTAACCGGCACTAAAATACCTAAGGTAAGAAAGTAGCCTGTTGCCAGCCATTGGATTGTTGTGGCATTTACGGTGAATATCTGACTTAGTTGTCCTAATGCAATATTCAATGCTGTTTCACTAAAAAGTCCGACAAATCCCGCCACTAAAAGTGCAGCCATTATCGGGCCTGTTTTGAATTGCTGTTTCGTTACTGAATATGATTTGTTATGTTGTTTCGCGATTTCGCCTGTTTTGGTTTGTGTATTCACCTATTAAGCTCCTTTAATCATTTTTAGAAGAATTTATTTTTCCAACTGACACTTTATATACTCCTGGATCGTAGTGTCATTTGCTGAAATAGATAAGCCGTGATTTCCATTAACAGCAAAGCTCCATCTTCCGCAGTACACCCCCACATACTTACGATTTGTACACTATATCAAACTTTTTTTCAAAACGTCAACCTTATTGACAAAAACTTTTATAATGATATAATCAACAAAGTTGACAAAATGTGCTGGGGGAGAAAAAGTGTATAACATTGGAGATTTGATCATTTATTTCGCACATGGAATTTGTAAAATTGATGAAATATGTGAAAAAACCTTTCGGGCAGCACAGAAAGTATTACGTACTGCAATCAATAGAAAACAGTTAAAACATTTAACGATTAGCATTCCTGTCAGGAACGATAAAGTCATCATGCTGGATCTTCTTAAAAAGGAGGAAGCGTATGAATTACTCTAATCTTTTAAAGTTCCAGGGATTAAGTGGAATGACAAGCCTATATAACAATATTGTTAATACAGGTGATCGGAAAGAAAGCGCAAACGTTGTAAATACGCTGCTGACTAAAAAATGGAGGCCAGTCTTCATGGAAGAAAACGGTATGTACAAGATCGGAAACTTTAGGCACGGCACAAAATATCCTTTTTAATGAAATGGCTATTTCATTGAACACTACGTGGGAAGACATTAATGAGATGGGTCCTAAAGCTGATTAAGCTGATAAAATAACTTTTATCCATGATGACCTTATTGATCAATATTATTGAATAGTAAAAAGCGCCCACCTTGTTCAGCATGCTGACAAAATGGGCGCTTTCACGTATAGCTAGATTCCCCAATCTAACTTTAAAAGGTCTTTAAGAATTTTGACTTGCTCAATACCTATATTTTCTGCAATTTTATTCTCAAGCTGGGCTTTAAGAGCCTCATTTTTTTCATAGCACTCCTCACCCAAAGCTGTTAACTGGATACACTTTTCTTTCTTATTGTTTTCTACATTTTGAATTTCCACTAATCCTTTTGCGGAAAGATTTTTAATAAACTTATGTATCGCCTGCCGGGAAATTTCTACATTCTTTGTTACATAAGAAATCGCAGGCCTTTTTTTATAAATTCTGGCCATGATATACCATTCAGAATTTGAAATATAAATCTCACTTTGATGGTTCCATGTTTTCTCAGCGATTCTTCTCACCAAATTATGACGCTCGCTCAATAGGTCTATCAGATCTAAATTTTGTAATTCAGAGTTTGAAATCATACGATTCACCCCAATCATAACCTTCGCACCCTACTATACAAAATACCGTTTTTGATGTCAATTTGGTTTACTAGAGTGACTTTATCCTAAAGATAAAATCAAGCCTATCTACAAAAGCTGAAGCTTATGTTTAAGCCTTTTGTTTATACTAAATTATATTCTTTCAGGAATGCTGCCTATTTAGAGTTGCAATCTCTTCCTTTTCATGTTATTCTAATAAAGAATTATTTTTGTTCGGTGTAATGAATTGTATGAATATCGACTTTTCGTCTTGAAAATCACTTTGGGCAAGGATAGTAATACATTGTGTGTAACGCACTAGGAGGCAATAAAAATGGAACAAGGTACAGTTAAATGGTTTAATGCAGAAAAAGGTTTTGGATTTATCGAACGCGAAAATGGAGACGATGTATTCGTACACTTCTCAGCAATCCAAAGCGAAGGCTTCAAGTCTTTAGACGAAGGCCAAAAAGTAACTTTTGACGTTGAGCAAGGTGCTCGTGGAGCTCAAGCTGCTAACGTTCAAAAAGCTTAATCTTAAATGACTTATACAAAACAGGCTCTCTATATAGAGCCTGTTTTTTTATGTGTCTCTTTATAATATACAATAAAAAACCCTACTCAATGTTTTGAGCAGGGAGATGGTACAGGTAATATAAAAAGATTTAAAGCTTCAAAGGTTCATTTACATTATAGCATACTACTTGGCAATATGCGAATAGAGTTCCAAGGTATGCAGAATTGGTTGCTATTTGTGGAGTCGCTTACGCTTTTAGTCCTATAGATTTAATCCCTGATTCCATTCCCATATTGGGTTATCTCGATGACCTAATTATTGTTCCATACCCCCTTATCTAATCGAAGAAAATAGAGAAACGACTGAAGAAATTATTAGGAATGAGGGGAAACCAAAAAATTGGTTTGTTGCCGTACTATTCATTCTGATTTGGCTGTTACTTGCGTACTGGGGTGGGAAAACTATATATGGTATATATTTCATTGATTAATAATAATGGGAAATTGGGGATGATGTTCCTCCTAAGAAGATGATATTGACTGATCAGGTACAAAACCTGGGTCGATTCATTCTTAATGAGCGCAGGAAATATATGCTTCATGAAAAGCAGTCCTCTACACTAAAGTATGGTCGGCTAAAACATAAGTGTCTAACTTGAAAAACACATTTGTAAAGATTCTTATACCGGGAAATTATTATTAAGCTTCAAAACTTGTGCTAAAACCAATAGTTTGTTAAAAAGTAAAGTGTGTGATGTACCTGATCTTATTACAAACAATGGGAGGAAATCACGTGGATATTTTAGAAGTAATTAAATCTCGTCGTAATATAAAGGTTTTCAAGTCAGATCTTGTAGATCCTGATAAGCTTCAATTATGGTTACAAGCCGCCGCTATGGCTCCTAATCATCGAATGACAGAACCATGGGAAATTTATTTAGTAGGGCCAGAAACAAGAGTAAAGTTAAATCATAAAACAAATTTTGGCAATGCTCCTGTTGTTTTAGCGGTATTGTCAAAGTACGGTAAGACCAATATTGAAACAGAGGAAAACGCACTAGCAACAGCATGTTTCATCCAAAACTTCAATTTAGCCGCTTGGGCGGAAGGTGTAGGAACATTTTGGTCTTCTATAGGTGGAAATGCGAAAAATCGTGAAATTCTTGGTGTTCCGGAAGGTTATGATGTAATTGGAGTTTTAGGTGTGGGTTATCCGGAAGAAATTCCTGAGCAAAAACAACGTACACCAATTGAAAATAAATTAATCCAGCTTTCTTAGAAATACTTTGGCAGTTTAAATTTTAAAACTTTTCACTTAAAGATGAGAAACTAGTGAATACAAAAACCACCGATAGGAAGAATCGGTGGTTTTTCGCCATAACTTATTTTGTTTTTTCATCCAATTCCTTCAATGCGCCTATGAGCTGATCATTCAGCTTACCTAATGTCTCTTTATCAAGAGTGTCCGCTTCAGAACCAGCGATTGTTGGATCAAGGTATTTTTCGACTTTCTCATACATATCTTTGTTGTCTTTTTTTACTTCATCTTCGAATGAGGACCATTGGTCTTCAAGTTTTGGTCCTACTTCTTTTACTTTTTTCTGATCTCCGCTATCAATTGCTTTTGAAAGTTCACCAGTTGTGTCCAGCATCTTATTTACGCCTTCAGACACCTTGTCATTAGAATTGCATGCAGATAATAGTAATGAAGCCCCTATTCCCATTGTTAAAGCCATTAATTTTACTTTTTTCATTTTACTTTTCCCACTTTCTTAGTTTTTAACTGTAATTGATTTTTTGTTTTTTAAGCTCCTATACACCAAGATCATTACTGCTGCTAAAACAAGCATGATCTGAGGGATGGTACTTTCCCATGAAGGATAGAGCGCAAAAAACTCGATACTCGGTATATTTTCACTATTCGATGTTGGAATCACACCGGCTAATTGAAGACTATGGATTCCCATTCCTGTAAACTTGATGCAAAGATAAAAAACAATAATACTAGAAACCAAAAAGAATGGCCGAAGCGGTAATTTTAATCCAACAAACACCATCAGGTATGCAAGAACTCCAAGAATAGCAGCTCCCATCAAAAATCCTAACAGGAGGGATTGAAGCTGGATTTGGCTAGCCATACCGATATAAAACAATACCGTTTCGGTACCTTCCCGGAAAACCGCGAGAAAAGCAAGAACTCCTAAGGAAACCAGCTTTCCTGTTGATAAGGCTGTCTGGCTTTTTTCTCTTATATACCGATTCCACTCGGCAATATTGGATTGGCTGTGAAGCCAATAGCTCATATACAGTAACATAACGGCTGCAAAAACACCGGTCCACCCACCAATAAGGGCATTGTTATTACCAAAGGCACCGGATGATATAACAAACTTAACAACAACGGCAAGGATGATGCTAACCCCAAGGCCCGCTAATACCCCTGTCCAAATCCAGCCTCTTCCTTTTGATTCTCCAGATTTATTTACAAAGGACATTAAAGCAATGACGACAAGCAAGGCTTCCAAGCCTTCGCGAATAAGGATCATGGCGGCATCCCAATAAGTGTATTGGGACTTCTCCGCTAAAGGAGCAAGATAAGAAACCATATTTGTAACAGTTTTTTCTGCCTGTTTATAATTTGGCGGTTTATCATTTAGCATTGCCTGAATCACGACCAAGTCCCTTTCGGAATCCGCATATACGGAAGCGGATTGGGCAACCACTGTCCCCTCAACACTTAACCAGCTATCGCTGGCTTCTTTGATTTTTTCAAGTGCTTCTTCTTGATTTTTTTCATGTATTTCTTTCTTGGCGTCTTGTAGAATGAGAATGTAATCATCTAAAGAAAGATCTTTTTCTTTAAATCCAGGATCTTTTGGATAACCGCCGCTAATAAATTTTTCATTTACTGACTTTAATCCCTCCAATGACTGAAGGACTTGATCTGATTTCTTAATCGTAAAAGCGTAAACCACTTTACCCATATTTGACTCAATATCTCTGTAGGCGGCTGCAGATTCCCCTTTTATTCCTTCCTCAAATACACGCCACCTTTTATTAAATTGATCATATGATTTCTGAGCTTCATCTAAGTCCCCTTTTGAAACAAAGCCAATTGCCTGATCCACTGAAACCTGAGCACTTTGTAATTCCGACTTCGCATCTTCAGCAGCCTCAGCAGGTCGTTGTATCCCTAAACCTATTATTAATAGAAAAAGAATAGTAATCTTCAGTAAGTACTTACCCATGGGTTCCTCCTTGTGAAACGATCTATATGTATAAATGAGAATAAATATCAATAACATTTCCCAAATTTTATTGTATTTTGATTGAGAATGATTGTCAATGTCATTTGGAGGAACATTTAGCAAGAATACTAATATTTTTTTCACAAAAAAATCCCCACTGGTATAAGACAAGTAGGGATTTCTTAATTATTACTGATACTGGCAATTTTATCTCCGCATAATAAGAAATGAAGATTAAAATTAGAATATTACCTGCCTTTAGGCTAAAGCCTTCTTGACTATTGTTCCATCCTTTATGAACTCCGAAGGATATTGATAAACAAATGGATCCTTTACACAAACAGCTTTCCACGCATCCACACATGCAGGGTCAAAGTGCGCCCCTTTACTTTCATCCAAAAACTCCATTGCCTTTGCATGAGTCCATGCTTTTCGGTACGACCTTTCAGAGGTGAGTGCGTCATAAACATCTGCCACCGCTGTTATTCTTGCAAATAAAGATATGTTCTCACCGGCAAGTCTATCTGGATATCCTGTACCATCCCACTTTTCATGGTGGGACCTTATGATACTGAGTTCTTCTTTGAGTAAACCAAGCCCTCGACACATATCAAAACCTGTAACTGGATGAGCTTCAATCAAATTTCTTTCTTCGAGTGTAAGTTTACCAGGTTTATTAAGGATTTGATCTGGAACACTTATTTTCCCTACATCATGAAGAAGCGTTCCTTGTAGTATTATACGTAATTCTTCTGGCTTGAGTCCCATTTCTTCTGCTAATTTCAAAGCATACAATGTTACCCTGAAAGTATGTCCGGCTGTATAGCTGTCCTTCTTCTCCGTAGCAGTAACAAGAGCCCTTACACTTGATGGAATACTGTTTGTTACTCTTTCAATTGGGTCTGTAACAAATAGGGACCTAAGCGAATCAGCAACAGAACCTTTAACCGAATATTGTTTGTAAAGACCAATGATCATTACAGTCATCGAACCCAGTAGAAGATAATGATAAATCCACCAGCCAAAACTCCACAGCAATCCTCTTACCATAATAATCTGAGAGACTATGATCCATCCGGAACTATAAACAATTGCGAGTTGCAATGGAAAACGGGTAAAACGGTAAGATTGAATATATCTATACATCGTCAGAGCGTTAAATAATAGAACAAACGTAGAAACAATAAGATTCAGTGGGTGAATGTTTAGCGGAACGATGTCAACAATTTTTGGAAGTGCCATTCCGATAGAACAAAAAATGATTAAGCAAATAGTCCAAAACGGCACCAGCACTTTTTGCTTTGAAGAAAGGAAATCTATAAATTTATTATTCGAAGAAAATGAAGAGAACCACAGCCATATTGTAGCCAGCAGCATGCTTAATTGGGCTGATATACCTGGCAGGTTTGTTGGTCCAAGGAATAAAAAAGGTGTTGAAAGTCCATGAACGGAAAACATTATAGAAAGAGATAAAAAAGCAAGTGAAAGTATACTGACTTTTATATTCCTTAACCTTCTGCCAGCTACACCTACCAATATGGCTATTCCAGCAGCAAGAATGGAAACAAGGGAAACAATATAAAAATGGCCATGCGGATGGACCATGAGGGGATTCCTTACAAATCCAATGTTAAGCAATTCAAATAAAACATATGGAAAAATCATAAACAGTATTGGTCCTGCAATTACTAATTTTTTCATTTTTCTCCTCCGGTTTGAACAGTAGCCTATTACGTGTCTATTTTAGCATGAATAGAGATTTGAAAGACTATTCTTTTATCATTGAGGGGAAAAAATACTCTCACTATCTTCTTCTATAAGAATAACTCAATCCATTTAAACTAATAGGACTTTCTTCTTATAAAGTTGTCACTTGATATTTTTCAAATCAATTTTTATTTCTCTTTTTCAGGTAATCCTTGAAATATATAATATGTACGCCGGACCAATGTATTTTACCAGTTTCTATCATGAAGTAACCCAATAGAAGTTAATTCGATCAAAAAAGTGCTGCCTTTTTTTCCCTGTCAAAATAAAGTTGCAGAAAAATGGCGATAAATTAAAATCAATTCAGTTAATAGAACTGTTAAGGCATCTTTTATAGAAAATAAGTAAGCAATCTTTGTATATTTGATGTGCAGTAACACGGGTGTAAGTATATCGTTAAATCTGACTTTAGATTTAAAATTTCCTTATTATGAAATAACAATTTCGTTTCCTCACTCTACTATTCCAAGCAGCTGAAACTAGACTCAAATAAGCAGAAATCAGATGTAGTCGGTTTTCTCTATCACACCCTTACTTCATTTTCTGTAAATATAAAGAAAAGATATTTGGAAAAGATCATGAGGAAGTCACTGCTTGAATGTCGCAAAAAAAACCCTCAGACAAAGTCAAAGGGAATTTTAAATAAACAATCAAGATCTAATGCAGAAGCTGCATTACCTTTCGTACGGATTCAGCCGACCTATCTAATTCCTGCTTTTCCAGTTCGCTTAAAGGAATTTCGAAAATCTTTTCGACCCCTTCTCCTCCAATAACAGTAGGAATGCCGAGATAAAGATTTTTATATCCATATTCTCCTTCCAAGTAGGCAACAGCAGGGAGTATTCTTTTTTTGTCTTTAAGGAGGGCATCAGCCATTTGAACAATGGATGCAGCAGGTGCATAATAAGCACTTCCGTTTGCAAGCAGATTGACTATTTCTCCTCCCCCTTTTCTTGTTCGCTCCACTATCGCATCCAATCGATCTTTAGGAATCAACTTTTCTAAGGGAATACCTCCCGCATAAGAGTATCTGACCAGTGGAACCATATCATCTCCATGTCCGCCTAATACGAATCCGCTAACATCTTCAACTGAAACATTTAATTCTTGAGAGACAAACGTATTGAACCGGGCAGTGTCCAGTACACCCGATTGTCCAAAGACACGATTTTTAGAAAATCCGGTAGTTTTAAAACATACGTAGGTCATAGCATCAACAGGATTGCTTAATACAATTACAAAACTGTTAGGGGCATAATTCCGTATATTTTCTGATACATCCCTAATGATTCCTGCGTTTATTGACACCAAATCATCACGGCTCATTCCCGGTTTTCTGGCTACACCTGCAGTAATAATCACCAAGTCAGCATTGCTAATATCTGTATAATCTGAAGTCCCGGTTATGTTAGCGTTAAATTTTTGAATTGGGCTTGTTTCGAGCAAATCCAGGGCCTTTCCCAGAGTTGGATTTGTCTGATTTGGCATATCGAGTAAGACAACATCCCCTAATTCCTTCTGTGCCAGCATTAAAGCAGTTGTGGCACCGGTAAAACCGGCGCCAATGACAGCAATCTTTTTTCTTTTAAATCCCATAGAGTTTCTCTCCTATATTGTTTTGTTTGCCTTTACTTGAACATCTTGGCTGTTGAGCCGAATGTTAACATCCTCATACGTGCCTAGATGCGGTCCATTGTAAGAACGTCTTGCAAAGGCATAATACAGGAAGAAAACAATAGCCAGTATCACTAAAAACGCCTTCCCTGTTGTGTAATGCATGGTATAACTTCCAAACGTTACATCGTTAGGAGCTACTACAAATAAAATATCGAAAAATACGATCCATAGCAAA
The DNA here is from genome assembly GCF_058790155.1 of Neobacillus sp. FW104-15D2. Classification (NCBI taxonomy): domain Bacteria; kingdom Bacillati; phylum Bacillota; class Bacilli; order Caryophanales; family Bacillaceae; genus Neobacillus; species Neobacillus sp. FW104-15D2. Next base: position 38,396 of record NZ_JBYTCJ010000032.1, on the reverse strand, counting down.
GCGATAATATTCACTGGAACACTCCATTTTCCTAAATGCCAAGGTCCATCGTCCTTTTCTGTCCAAACATTACGATTGATCGCACGAAGCTTAAGAAAAATAGGAATGAGGTAAGAAGTGTGCAAGCCCATTACTGAAATTGCGGTTACCGCTGCATAAACACCGGATTGAAGACCTAACAAAAGTGCTAAAAGAACTGAAAGATAGATTGCTGGAGCAGGTGTATGAAATTTGGATGATACTTTACCCCATATTTTTGAAAAAGGAAGGCCGTTATCACGAGAGAAAGCGTAAATCATTCTGGAAGTTGAGGTTGTGGATGCCAGACCACAGAACCACATAGCTGCTGCTACCATCCAGGATATGAATGATCCGAATTTAGTTCCCAGAGCCTGCTGTACTGCTGTTAGAAATGCATTCGGAGCAGCTGCTACCTGCACCTGATTTGTGATGGAAACGGTCACCATCGAAAGGAGCACGAATCCGAATATCCCTGAAACCACAACCGACATGTATACACCCCAAGGAGCTCTAATGCGCGGGTCAATCGTTTCCTCACTGACGTGAGCGGATGCATCATAACCAGTGATGGTCCATTGTGCTTGAAGAAGCCCGAATAGAAATGCTACACCATAAGGAATATGGAGGCTATTAGCTTGGGTAGAAAAAGTTGTATCGAATAAATAAGAAATAGAATGATGGCTTGGTGCAAAAAATGCCAATGCTGCTACAATTACTACAACCCCTGCCATATGATAAACAGCGGAAACATCATTCAGTTTGGCAACAAGATGAATTCCAAAATGATTTAGAAGTGCATGACTCAATAATATCCCTGCACAAAGGAGATTTACTTCAGTATGAGTTGGATTTTCCCAAATTAAAGCTGCGGAAAATCCAGCCAGACCGTAGTCTATTCCAGCCAGTGTAGCAATTTGGCCAATTGTATTAAGGATAGCGGAAAACCAGCCAGTTGTTCGATTACCAAGAATGGATGCCCAGTGATAAACGCCTCCTGATGTAGGAATAGCTGAGGTTAATTCCGCAAGCGAGGCAGACATGAACAAACAGAATAAAGTTACTAATACCCATCCTATCCCAATAATTGCGGGTCCTCCATTAGAAAAACCTAAACCATAAAGTGTGACTCCTCCAGTAAGAATCGAGATAACAGAAAATGAAACCGCGAAGTTGGAAAATCCACCCATATCACGAAGCAATTCTTGTTTATATCCGAAAGCATTTAAATCGTCTCCAGCATTCCCTTTTGTACGTGATTTCTTGATTCCCTGATTGGCTTTCACAAAAATACCAAACATGGATATCAAGGTAACGATAATTAACAAAATACCGATTACCATGATTTATACCCCCTATATTAACCGTTTTTGAAAAACACATTCACTTAATACTTCCACCGAATTAGTTTGTTTCAAGATATCGTTTTTGTGAAAATCGAACTCCGCTGCACTTGGTTATCAACATGTCTGCCAATAAGTCTGAGAGATAAGCTCCTGCTTCTACAGGAGACAGACCACCTTTGTGAATATTTGATATAACGGTACGGTCAGCCTCAACCGTTTTTTCATTTGGACGATATACCATGTATGCGGATAGGCTTTCGGCAGTTGCCAAACCAGGCCGCTCCCCAATAAGAGAAATAATGAGATCACAATTTACAATAGAAGCAACATGATCTTGTACCCACACGCGTGACCTTTTTACGAACAGAGGAGGACCAACTGTAATATTTTTAAGTTTAAGTCCTTGTATAAGCGCTGGAAGCAGATCTGGCATATTCGATTCCACGGCGAAAGAACTTAAACCGTCACAAACAAGAATCTGAACCTGGTTCCCCTTTTCAACATTTTTCTCTAACCACTCGGCTGAAGAATCGCTTAATTTTCTTCCTGCGTCAAGGTTCATTAAGTAAGTATCCATATCAGCAGCAATCGTTTGTAAGATTGGCAGATTATATTGTTTTAAGATTTCCTCATTAACATCTTTCCTGACCGCATCCTGTGCAGCCGCATGATCGATCCGAAATCGAAGATAACTTGATGTCCTCATACGCGTTCCCGCCCTGCCAATTCCAATCCGGGCAGGTGTAATTGCTTGTGCCCGAACTATCGAGTCCCGGTTCCGAGGATTAAGCACCCCTATTTCGGAATACTCTGAAAATTTTATGTTTAAAGAAGAATCTTCCTGCTTCTCGTTTGAAGAAGATTTTTGTCCTTCCAATGCTTTTATGACCATCTCCACAACTTCTTCAGTAAGAGTTTTCATCATTCACCGCCTTAGTCGAATATACTTAGATCTCCTGCCATTTCCGTAAGTTTGCCGTTTTCCATAATCCCCATTCGTTCCAGCCATTTTTCAAACTCACGTAATGGCCGTAATCCAAATAACTCACGTAAGCTTGCATCATCATGGAAGCTAGTATCCTGGTAGTTTAACATCACATCGTCTCCACCTGGAACTCCCATATAAAAGTTCGCTCCCGCTAATGTGGTAAGCATTCCTGCCATTTCCTGGTCGTTTTGATCAGCGTACATATGATTTGTATAGGTAGGAGCAATTCCCATTGGCAATCCATGCATTTTTCCCATAAATAGATCCTCTAAGTCTGCACGAATCATTTGTCTGCCGTCATATAACGTTTCAGGCCCTATAAAACCTGATACATTATTAACCATGAAAGGTTTCCAGTGCCTCGCAAACCCGTATGTCCGGGATTCAAGTGTTTGCATGTCCACTCCCAGGTGGGCATCTAATGAAACCTCTGAACCCTGCCCTGTCTCGAAATACATAAGATTTGGACCGATTGCAGTTCCATATCGTTTCATTAATTCGAACCCTTCGTCCAACAGGCTTTTAGACAGCCCAAAGGCTTCATTGCCTTTTTGAGTACCCGCTAAACTTTGGAACATAAGTGAAATCGGAGCACCTTTCTTTAATGCCTCTATTTGTGTGGTAATGTGTGCCAATACACAGTTTTGAGTGGGGATTTTCCACTTTTCCATAAATTCATGTGTCATATGAAGAAGACGAGAAACTGATTCAACTGTATCGATATTTGGATTGATGCCAATTACCGCATCGCCGGAACCATATGATAAGCCTTCTTTCAATGAATATAAAATACCTTCAGGATCATCATTGGGATGGTTCGGCTGACACCGAAAGGCCAATCTTCGCTCTTCCCCTATAATGGTATTGCACCGTGCCTGGAACCTCATCTTTTGCGAAGCCATTACCAAATCGATGCTTGACATCAATTTTGCAACTCCCGATATTACCTCACTAGTTAAGCCTTGTGAAATTCGCGACAGTTCTTGCAGGCCGGTTTGGTGGGATAAAATATACTCGCGTAATTCTCCAACGGTCCACTCCCGGATTTCACGGTAAATCGTCTGATTAAGATCATCGTAAATGACACGGGTAACTTCATCCATTTCATAGGGAATGACTGGATTTTCAAAAAAGGTTTTTAATTGAATTTCACTTAAAACCACTTTTGCCGCCATCCGCTCAAGGGAAGATACTGCTGAAATACCAGCCATTTTATCTCCTGTTTTCTCCTCACTGGATTTCGCTAGAACCTCTTTCAATGAGGAAAATTGAAACTGTCTGTTTTTAAGCTGTATAGACCAAGTCATTCGTTATTCTCCTCTGTCGTTTCCGTTGGTATTTCCCCTTCTGGTTTGTACGTATCCCAATACATGTTTATCTGTATCAAAATGAATAGGTGTATCTTCCGACTTAGCCTAGTATTTTTCTTTTTTCTGATTTATTTGAACTTCACCCACACCGGCTTTGGAGTCTAAGGAAGGATGTGAAATAGGAGCAGAAGCCGTTGATTTTACATCACTTTTTTTTAAAAATTATATCTACCTCGTCATCAGGCCTTGGGATTACGTGAGCAGAAATTAATTGTCCAACACGCTGTGCTGCTAATTTACCAGCTTCCACGGCAGCTTGCACCGCGCCGACATCACCTTCGACAAGGACGGTTACCAATCCCCCATCAATTTTTTCCTGTTTAATCAGTTGTACATCCGCTGACTTAATCATAGCGTCTGCGGCCTCAATTGATCCGATTAATCCTCTTGTTTCAATCATCCCTAAAGCTTTTCCCATCTTTCTCACCTACTTTCCACATCTATAGAATCAACTATCCCAATTATTACGGCATCAATTGGCAGATCCTCATCTTTAAAAATAAAGCGTGCGGCACTCCCTCTAGTAATTAAGACACGATCTCCAATCCCTGAACCGATACGGTCAGCTGCAATTAAAGGAGTATCCACAGGCAATCCTTGTGGATCTTCTAACTGTACAAATAAAAATTTAAGTCCTGTCAGGCCTTCCTCTTTACGGGTTGCCCATACATTTCCAGTAACTTTACCGATATGCATTATGATTGCCCCTCTAAATCGACTCTTATTTGAATTCCTCTTTCCCTGGCTGTATCTTTTGCCAATTGAGTGATAACTGTTTTTGAAGAAACTCTTATTTCCGTTGACTCTATGTTCCGAATGTCGTTTTCCGTTAATAGTTTACGATCGTAAAGAAGTAGAGAAGGATGTAAAGTTTCTATAAGACCAAACCAAACTCCAAATTCCACAAGCTTACTTTTGTACTGTAATAAATGCCTGCGGTAACGATCGACACGTTCCGGATTGGAATGAATATCTTGTTTTAAAAGCCATTCGATTTCTTTCGACGGCTCAAATAGAACATAGTCTCCCTGTCGCAAGGCTTTTGCCAGCAATCTGCTTCCTGGAGTATCCGTTAATCCCATCGCTCCTCTTACAAGCAAATCCTGATTAACATCCAAAAAGGCCAGATGCTGATAGTCAGATTGCTCATAAAGACAGCTATCGGTATCACTACAGGACTCGACCTGCCAAGAATCCTGCAGTGTTGAGATAAGATACTCAATTTTTTCCGGCTTTTTTACTCCCTCATACACTAGTAAAAGTTTGGGCTTATCATTTAACCTGGCTATTACTTCAAGAATAATTTGCTCTAAGACCTGTTGATCGATTTTCATGGCCGTCCACTCATATAAAGGATTCCCAGGTCTCCAGTCACACACATTGCGGCATTTGCCTCATCCGTGTCAATGTGCATTTCCAGTTGATATCGGGGGGAAACCCGGATTAAAACTTGTTCGAATAGAATCGGGCGTTTTCCTTCTATCTTCACCTGAGCGTATTGTCCATTGTGTAACTTAAAACGTTCCGCATCACTCGTTGTCATATGAATGTGGTTCTGGGCGATTATCAATCCTTCTGGTATATATATGCTCCCATTCGGACCAACAATAGTTGCGGGTGACGAACCCTTAATATTTCCAGATTCTCTTAAAGGTGGATTTAATCCTAATTTAATAGAATCGGTTTTACTAATTTCAATTTGCGTTGCACTTCTGACGGGGCCAAGAATGCGGACTCGTTCAAGGCTTCCTTTAGGACCAGCCACGGTAACCGTTTCGTTTGCGGCAAATTGACCAGGCTGAGAAAGATTCGCTTTTCTTGTCAGTTGATAATTTGTTCCAAATAAAATTTCCAAATGTTCTTTACTTAAATGAGCATGACGGGCAGAAACGCCAATCGGTATCGAAGGTGCTTCCCTCCCCTGTTGTATTTCTTTGATAACCTTTTCAACAATTGACTGAATGACGTGGGAGTTCATGAATCTTCCCCCTCACTTTCCTTACTCTGCCTGAATTTGCGGTAAAATACTTTCCAATTCGTTATGTGGACGTGGGATTACATGGGTAGATAACAGTTCTCCAACTCTTTGTGCTGCTGCAGCTCCTGCGTCAACTGCTGCTTTTACTGCACCTACATCTCCGCGTACAAGTACTGTTACCAGTCCTCCCCCAACATGAACTTTACCAACCAAATGGACATTTGCAGCTTTTACCATTGCATCCGCAGCCTCTACCGAAGCAACTAATCCTTTTGTTTCAATCATTCCTAGAGCAGTAAGTTCTCTTGTCATATCAATTTCCTCCTAAAATTTAAATTTATAAGTTTTGTTTTCTATGAATCCGTTACATTTGAGCCAATACTTTGGACACCATTTGGGTAATGGTTTGCTGGTCTACTGAAGTATCTCTTCCGACCCCCGCAAGAACCTTTTCTACGACTGATTGGATTTGGTCCTTCATCATTGAAGAGCTATCCGGCTGGACAGTCGTTTGTGTCAATGGAACTTCGATTTCCTTTATGCCATATGCAATACGTTTAATATTCATTAAATGTTCAGCACTAATATTGTCACTAGTGATATTTCCTCCATAAGCGCCACATCCAAGTGTTAAAGAAGGTTTTAATCCTGTTGTTCCGCCTACAGCACCGATTGAGGATGGTGTATTGACTAATATTCTAGATACAGGCATCTGAAGTGAAAATCTGCGAATGACCATTTCATCAGTAGAATGAATGGCCAAGGTATGGCCTCTGCCTCCTATTGATAAAAGCTGGTCACAGATTGAGGCGGCTTGCTTTTCTCCATCAACCGTATAAAAAGGAAACACTGGTGCAAGTTTTTCAATTGAAAGCGGAACATCTTTGCCCACCTTTGTTTCTTCAGCAATTAGAATCCTTGTGTCCTCCGGAACCTCAATCTGAGCCATTTTTGCTATTACCAATGCATGGCGGCCTACGATTTTCGGATTTAATTTTCCCGGTGATGGAGAAACAACAATTTCGAGCTTTCGTTTTTCTTCATCATTTAAGAAATAAGCACCGTGTTTCTTAAATTCCCGAATGACCATCTCCCGTATGTTTCGATCAACCACCAAAGCTTGTTCAGTAGCACATATGGTTCCGTTATCAAATGTTTTACTGTCCGCAATCCGTTTCACAGCCTTTTGAATATCGGCTGTTTTTTCGATGTAGCACGGGACATTGCCTGGACCTACGCCATATGCGGGTTTTCCTGAAGAATAAGCTGTCCGGACAAGTGCTCCTCCTCCTGTTGCGAGTATTAGGTTCACATCACCATGCTGCATTAATTCCTGCGTAGCATCCATGGTTGGTTTTGTGATCCAGCCGATAATTCCTTCAGGAGCACCTGCATTTACAGCAGCCTCCAGACAAATCCTGGCTGCTTCTACCGTGCATCTCGCAGCGGACGGATGCGGACTGAATACGACAGCATTTCTTGTTTTTAGTGCTATTAAGCTTTTAAAAATAGCACTAGATGTTGGATTGGTTGTTGGCACAATCGCTGCAATTACACCGAAGGGGCTGGCAATCTCCAGTATTTTTTCATTTTTATTCTCACGAATCACCCCCACAGTCTTCATTTCCCGAATGGATTCGTATACTCCCATAGAAGCTACTTCGTTTTTGATTGCCTTATGCTCGGGGACTCCCATACTTGTTTCTTTTACTGCCATTTTGCCAAGCTCATCCTTTTTAGCAAAAGCTGCATAAGCGGCGGCTTGCACAATCCGATCGACTGCATCCTGTGAAAATTCCTCATAAAGTTTTTGTGCCTCTTTTGCTTTTTTAACCGCATCTCTCATCTCCTGGAGTGAGAGAAGGTCCTGATCCATTTGCATTTGTTCCCCTCCTTTCCGAGTTAATAATCGATTGGGTTCCGGGCGATCTCCCGAATGCTCTGCCTGAAAGCTTCTGCGGCTGCATGGCAGGCTGACTGGCTTCCCGTTAAAAGTCCTCCGCCGAAATTTGTTTCAGAAGGCGGACCGTAAAAGGCAGCCAATTGAACATCAGCGGCTTTTAATGCAGCATCCAGACCATACATGGCCTCCAATGGCGGGGCAATTAAGTAGGCAAGCGGAGCACCTTCTTCAATGTTTGCAACCTTGGATAAATAACTTCCGGTTCTTGTCACAACATGAGCGTACATTGAATGTGTCCCTTCCGGATTAATGGCTTCAAAATATGCTTCATTTTCAATTACATTTTTTGCAGTATCTATCCCGCTAATTACTTCATCAGGAGAAGGTCCTGCAATAATGCCAATAAATTCCCCCGACAACGGACCTGATGCGTGACTTGCTCCCGCATAAAATGATCTGGCATAAACAACCTCTACATCCGCTTGTTTTGTAGCTTCGTCAAGAGCCGTATACCCCACATCATCAATGGTGCACGTCAATATTGCGAGGCTTCGCTGATAAGGCTTTAGACTAAAAGGCTGAGCAAGTGCTAAATCTGCATTGGGGATGATACGAACAGCTAAAATTTCTGCTTTAACAGGCCGAATCTCCATCGATTCCATCCTTCCTAACCTTCTTTTTGCACCAGTGAGACACCGCTCGCCTGGTACTTTAGAACCTTTTGTACTACACTGCCTAAATAAGCACCTGCCTCCACCGGTGGAATACCGCCTCTATGAATGTTTGAAATGACCATTCGATCGGCTTCGATTGTTCCTTTTCTTGGCTTGTAACAAATATAGGCACTAAGAGATTCTGAACTTATGAGCCCAGGACGTTCACCGATAAATAGAACTACCACTTCAGGCTCTAAAATCTCTCCGACATCATCCATTGAAGCCACTCTGCCTTTCTCAATATAAAAAGGTGTTCCATAGCCAATCCCTAGATGATCAAGCGATTGTAAAAAAGATAAATAAACATCCTCTAGATTTTTTTCAATTGCCTGTGAACTAAGCCCATCCGAAGCAATAATTTGCACCTTCGATTTGAATAGGCATTTTTCCCGAATGGTCATTCTCGCTTGTTCGGACAATTTTCTTCCCAGGTCAGGCCGGCGGATATATTCCTCTTTATGGTCTGTCATCGTACTGACTGAAAAGAATTTAAGAGATTCAAGCAATTCCTCTGGAACGTTTCCATACACTGCATCTACAGCAGCTCCGTGATCCAAACGAAATCTCAGCCATGTTTCCGTTTTAGGACGAAGACCCGCTCTTCCGACACCTACCCTTGCCGGTGTTTTTGTCACCGAATCCCGCAATGCTTCTGCATTAAGTGGGGAGCTGACACCTATTCGAGTTTGCAATTCGGGAAGAATCCTATCCTCCACCGCCGTCTCGCTGCAGTCAATATTGGTTTCAGGAGATTCTGCATGACCCAAAAGTTTCACTAGCTCATCTGAATTCAATGCTGAATATGGATCTGCTGCTTTTTCGGTACCCACAACCATATAGTGATTTTCAGATGATAAATGGTCCCATAGCTTCACCATTCCAGCGTCTAATTCGGACGAAGTGGCCGGAACCTCTTTATATTCCGATGCATCTCCGATCTTTTCCAGTATCAGTTTTGTAATGGTCTCAATTAACTCTGTGTTCATCATCTCACCTCCTTACTTATGAAACAGGGTTAAATCTCCCGCATGGGATGTAAGTTTGCCATCTTTCATGATCCCGACGTTCTCCAGCCATGCTTCAAACAATGGGGCCGGCCGGCGATTCATCGTCTGGCGTAATGTTGCCACATCATGATAACTAAGAGATTGATAATTTAGCATGCAATCATCTCCCATCGGAGTTGCGATAACAAAGTTTACTCCTGCAGCAGTAAGCAGCACCCCTAAATCCTCAATATCATTTTGATCAGCTTGGATATGGTTCGTATAACAAATATCCACTCCCATTGGAATCCCATGCATTTTGCCCATAAAGTGGTCCTCAAGCCCTGCACGAACCACTTGCTTACAGTCGTACAAATACTCCGGTCCAATAAACCCGACAACCGTGTTTAAAATATATGGATCATACCTTTTTGCAAAACCGTAATTTCTGGATTCCAGCGTCATTTGATCAATCCCAAAATGTGCTTCAGCAGAAAGCTCTGAGCCCTGGCCTGTTTCAAAATATAAACGCTGTGGACCTGCAGATGTCCCTAGCTGCCGGATCATTGCATTTGCTTCATCCAATAACGATGCTGTGATGCCGAATGATTTATTGGCCGCTTCGGTTCCGGCGATACTTTGAAAAATCATATCAGCCGGAGCCCCCTGCTCAATGGCCTTCATTTGAGTGGTGACATGCGCAAGTACACAATTTTGTGTTGGGATATTCCAATTTACTATAAAATCACGGGTCGCATGCAGTAATCTTTTTACACTTTCAACGGAGTCATCAACCGGATTAATCCCGATTACCGCATCGCCAATTCCGTACGAAAGCCCTTCTTTTAAAGAAGCAAGCATTCCATCTACGCTGTCTGTAGGGTGGTTGGGCTGAAGACGGGATGCGAGTGTACCTTTATGGCCGATGGCTATATTACATTTCGTGACAATTTCCAATTTGTTTGCGGCATGTATCAAATCCAGATTGGACATCAGTTTAGTGACTCCGGCAATCATTTCACTAGTGAGTCCACAGCTTAATCTCAGGAGGTCCTCACCTGTAGTTTTGTCATCAAGGATGTATTCCCGGAGCTCTGCCATTGTCCAATTTTGAATTCTGCGATAGGCTGGTTCATTTACTTGTTCCTCAATAATTCTTGAGACTTCGTCTTCCTCCGGTGATAGGAGTGGATGATTGCGAATATCGCTGATGGTGAGCGATGCTAATACTTGCTTTGCCGCAATCCGCTCCTGGACAGATTCAGCTGCTATTCCTGCCAACCGGTCTCCTGACTTTTCTTCATTGGCTTTGGCAAACAACTCTTTCAAGTTACGAAATTGGTATACCGTGCCTAACAAACGAGTCTTCATAATCATGAAGCTTTCCCTCCTTCCTACGAATGAAATGCGAGCGTTTTAATGACAACTGGAACCACTTCTGATTGCAGCTTATTGCCTATATCGAGATAATCGCCTTGTTCGACAAGGATCTGGTCAATACAGATTACATCCCGCTCAGACTGCATTGCCAAAAGGGTTTGCCCAAGCACCTTAGCCATGTCATCCTGAAGGACAATGACAATGGGATTCGTTTGGTTTGGCTGCAGCCTGTAGGCATCAATCAACCAATTCCCCAATTGCTGGACATCCCGAAAGCGAAGAAAAGGAAGATCCGTTAAATATAAGACAAAGTTTTTCCCTTCAAGTGCCGGGTCGTAAACTTGAAGGGCCTGCTGGATCGCATTTTTAATTTTTTGAGAACCATCCTCGAGATTTCGATCCATTCCAATTTGATAAACAGGCAGATTTTTTAATGGGAGCCTGGCTGGATCCACTTGTATGGTTGCTCCGCTGATATGTGTAGTTTGCGTTCCGGCACCAAGAACTGTTGCCCTAACAGTTTCAGCTGGCGGAATCCAATCCCAGTCCTGGAGTTCTGTATTATCTTGAAGAGCTTTTGCAAGATGCATCCCGATATCCGGGTAAGAATCAGATGAGGGTTCCTGTCCATAAATGCACTCACTCACACCTCCGGAAAACATGATTTGATCTATGGGAACCTTCCAATCAGGAGGATGTCCGAGAAGCAAGACCTCGTCATCTCGGGTAATTTTCCGCTGCAATATATGGACCAAAATTCGCGCCATTGCTTCTGTTACGGGACGTATAAAGTCAAATGACACTTCGTCGCCAGCTGCAAGGGGTATTCCTAATTTCATCAATAATTCCCGTACAGGTGGGGAAATATTTTTCACCTGGCCATTATCAAATTCTATCAGGCGTCCCCCGATATGCAGAGTGCAGGTTCCCCGTAATAACCCTGCCTGGTAGACTGCAATATTAGCAGTTCCGCCTCCAATATCGATATTGGCAATGGTTTTACCTGTCTCCTTTGAGCGTTGGAACGCACCCGACCCTTTTCCTGCTATGATTCCTTCAAGATCAGGTCCGGCAGTTGCAACTAAAAACTCACCTGCCTGTTCGGATAAAAGATACAGCATTTCTTCTGCATTCTGCTTTGTTGCTGTCTCTCCTGTTATTATGATTGCACCCGTCTGGATATCCTGCGGCCGCACACCAGCTTTTTTGTATTCCTGCTCAACAAGCCCGAGAACAGACTTCATATCAATCAATGTTTCGTTTAAAAGCGGAGTTCGATAAAGGGAGCTTTTGTAGATAATTTCTTTGTCAATAATCTCAATACGAGGTACATGAGAAGACCCCGCAGTATTCATAAGGGTAAACCTGCTCAAAATCAGCTTAGTCGTGCTTGTTCCAATATCAATACCCGCGCTAATGATTTGCTCATTCCTCTTCATACATCCTCACCCCCTCTTTTAAAACAAAAAGACGCCTAAATAGCGATCTGATGATCGTTATTCAGGCGCCATTGCCTATTTTTATGCTTTTATCATTAAACTGCTGTGACATCGGTTTCCAATCGTCTATGGATAATAATCGAATCCGCCACCGCCTTCATCGATTTACCATTGTTCATGCTATAAGATCTTAACATTTTAAACGCTTGCTCCTCACTCACCTGGTATACTTCCATAAGAATTCCTTTGGCCCGCTGAATCAGCTTTTGATCTTCGATTTTCTGTTCCATTTTTTTAATATCGTTTGCCATTGTTTTTAATCGGCTCGCTTGGGCTAATGCAATTTCCACAGCTGGAATAAGATCTCGTTCAGATACGGGTTTTACCAAATATCCAAGAATATATGCGTTCTTGGCCTCTTCCACCAGGTCACGCTCACTGTAAGCAGTTAGCAGAAGAACTGGAATCTGGTACGCCTGATAAATGATACGGCTTGCTTTAATACCATTCATCCTGGGCATTTTGATATCCATTACAATCAAGTCAGGTCTGTGAAGGGCGGCTAATTCAATCGCTTTATCCCCAGAATTCGCTTCTGCTACTACATCGTAGCCAGCTTCTATTAACATTTCCTTAATATCCATGCGTAAGATTGACTCATCTTCGACAACCATCATTCTTAATTTGCCCATGTTCATTCAATCCTCTCTATTAGGGAAAGTCACCCACGCCTCCGTCCCTTGCTCGCAATTCTGTAAAAATTCAAACTCCCCATTCAAGTCATAATTTGTAAGGTTTTTTACAATTTCAATCCCTAAATGATCTATCTCTAGGTCATTGTCCATCCCATTCCCATCATCAATCACCCCAAGTTCAATGGATCGGCCATTTTGCTTAAAGTGTATCGTGACATTGCCGGCGGAACGTCCAATAAAAGCATGCTTCATACAATTTTGAATCAATTCCGTTACAATCAGAGCCAAGGATACTGCTTGAGAAGAATGGAGCTCAATTTCATCTTTGGTACATAAGTGAATTGCTACAGAGCAGTTTGGCTGATAAGGATAAAACACTTGTCCAGTTGTAATCTTTTTGATTATGTTCACCATATTTACCCTTTCAATCCCACTGCTTGACAGCACATCGTGTACCGCAGCAATACTCGTAATACGGTTTAGACTTTCCTGGTATAAAAGTTTTGTTTCCTCCGGTATACCCCGCCTCATCTGCATGCGTAGCAAACTCGCTACCGTTTGTAGATTATTTTTGACTCGGTGGTGAATTTCCTTAATCACTACCTGATTCACCATCAGCTGTCGCTCCTTATCGCGTAAATCTGTGATATCGCGAATATAGAGCAGTATACGTTTGGAATCAGCCTTTTTGTTCAGTAAACATATTGAACGGAGAATAAAAACCTTATCCATGCTCCTCACTTCGCGTTGCGTAATCCCCCCATGAGTAAAATCCGCCTTAACAATAAAAGGTAAAATTATAAGTATATTTTGATTCGTTAAATTCTTTTGTTGAGTTGGATTGTGTTCCTTAATGAGGCCTATTGCAAAATTATTAGCATACTGGATGGCACCATCTTCCCCTAAAAGGATTAATGCCTCTTCAAGATAATCAGGTATCATTTGGTCCTTCAAAACGATGTCCCATGTTCGCCCAAATTCCGCGGTTGTTTCTGATAACAAGGCAAGCTCGTGTTCTTGCTCTACTTGCTGAGTAATGTCTGTTTCCAAAATCAATAATGCTATTACAGAGCCTTCATCATTTTTAATCGGAGTTACATTTTGACAGACATGCGACCCTTCATGTGTCAAAGCACGATTCATCATTGCTGGCTTCCCGCTATGATATGCTTTGTAAACTGCTGGCTCATACGAGTATAAGATCTTTTTTCCAACTACCCGGTCCTGGTATAGTGAAGGAACCGTCGTCGGAACCGCTTCCGCGACCACTATGGCTGTTTCAGGGTCCTCAGTTGCACAATCAATAAAAACATTTCCTTGGGCAAGATCAGCGATCATCTGTAATGACTTGCTTTTTTCTTCGAGAACCTCGATATCTTTCTCAGGTAAAGAGGTATACATTTTGCAAAGTCTTGAAACTTCCCATTTAAGCTCGATCATGTGTTGATGCCCCTTTATGAAAAAAGGCACCAATCTACATAGATCTTCTATGCGGATAGGCGCCTTTGCCTAAATTCCCTATTAATTTGTTAGGACTATTATACAAAATATTCTGTAATTTGAAAAGGCTTACTCAATAAAAAAGACTCAAACTTTTCTCATTTTCGCAATATCCCTTCATCTCTTTATAGGAATTACACGAAACCAAGCCTTTAATCTCTTCAATTCCTTGATTTTTATAAGAGGATGTCACGACAATAGGTCCCTGAACCATTGCTTTCTTTAATTTAGAGATGGATTGTTCAACATCAGCTTTATCTGAATCCGCCTTTGTAACTACCCCAATTGCTAATTTTGGAATTCCTGAAGAAAAACCAGGAGGAAACGTTATTTTTAGATTTGTGGCGTCTTGAATAAACAATACATGCGTTACTTCCAGTGCTGTTGCCATAATGGATTTATAAAATAGAGGATTTTCAGTATATTCACCTGGTGTATCAACAATCCAGTCATAATAATGAAGGGATTGTGTTTTCACAGCCTCCACTTTCCGTCCTAATAAGGCATTAGTTAGTGTGGATTTGCCTGCACCAATCGATCCAATCAGCATAGCACGGTTTGACATCGTAAATACCTCACCTCCTATGACATCGTTATGGAAGCGGGAGTATAGCCAAGTGTTTCTGATAAGAATTGATTAATTCTCCCCATCGCCATCTCAACTTCAGATACACTGCCTACTAAAACCAAGCTTCCTGTAAAACGATCCAAAAACCCAATTGACACATGGGCCGCCTTTGTGGCTAAATCTCCGGCGATTATGACAGTTTCACTTGGAGTCAAAGTTAAAATGCCAATAGAGCCTGATTTTTGTATTCCTAACTTTTCAAATAACTCTACTTCTGGATTAGCAATCAAATGGCTTAATGTTATTTGTTTCCCAGGGACAAATTCTTGAATAAATCGCTTTTTTTCCTCAGTCATGTATAGTACCTCCTAAAAAAAGAAAAAGCCCCATTCCAAAAGGAAAAGGGCTTCGTTGCCTTAGTTATTTTTTCATTATTATATCATAGTTGAGGATCATCTGCTAACTTTTTTGAATTTTCACAAAATAAAACTTGCTATTTTTCGTTTATAAAACAGAGGTAGGTGTTGGTAAGGGTATATTTAACCCAAGTAATAAGAGAATAGAAAAAAGCTTCCTTTATTAAAAGAAGCACCCTTTAAGAATGTTAATTTAGTTTTCTTTCATTAAACCAATCGCCTTCATTTCCCGCCGTCTCTCTTGAAAGGTTGCAATTTCCTTTATCCCTTTTTCTAGAAGGCTTTGTGTATTTTGATCAATAAATGACCCAATATCATCTGGAAAATGAGAGTCAGATGAAGTCGTAAAACTCACACCGGCATTTACTAAAACAGTCAAAAAGGCCGGGCTAGGACACATTTCTTTAACCGGATAACGGTAATAAAGACCGGCATTTATCTCTGTAGCCGTATCTGTTTCTATTAGTGCTTTTGCTATTCTTTCATAATGAGGTAAAAGCAAGTCTTCGTCTGGACGGTAATTAAAAACCTTGAGGTTATCCAAATGAGCTACGAATTGGAATATTCTGCTACGGATTGCCCTTTCCACCACGCTAAAGAAGTCTTCATATAAATTTATTAATGGGTATTTATTATATTCTTCCTGAGTATCAGGATTATCAAATCCCCACCCATATATATAATGAACAGAGCCGATTATGTAATCCCACTCATAATTCCCAAGAAGGTCTATCAGTACCTCTTCACTTCCGGGAAAATAGTCTGCTTCAATCCCCAGGCGAAGAGTTACGCCTTCATCAGCCCATCTCTTCTTGGCTTCAGTCATTGCTCTAACGAAATTACCCATTGATTCGGTCATAACCTGATTGAGCCAAACTCGCTGCTTTTTGCCAATTTCCGAATCGCTCAGGTCTAGGTTTTTTTCAAAATAAGCCCTGGCCTCCTTAAAACGGTATAAATGATCCACTATTCCTACTTCGCTCAGGCCTTTTCGTTTCGCTTCTATTAAATAAAGATCAATCCACGAAGCGTCATATGCCCCTTTTTCCATTCTCTTAGCTAAACGTTCCATACTTTTCGAAAGCCACCCCCGTGTGTGGGGTGTTTCATCCAGCGGCCGAAAATAGTTTAAAGCTTGATTTGTCCGATCCATCCAGCGGAATGAATAGGGGCCTTCTTCAAGATGTAAATGATAGTCAACCTTCATGTTTTTCGCCACCTTTGACTGTAATCCATTGAAGCATGGTATCCATGTCCTTTTCTATCCATAAGTTTGGCATATCTTGATTGCAAATCACATTGTCTATTGTAGTTAATGGACATATTTTATAGAAGGATTCCTGATTTATTTTAGAAGAATCGGAGAGTAAAAAAACCTGGTTCGCCCTCTCAACCATCGCAGTTGAAACAAGGCATTCCTCCAAATCATAATCGCTTACATCCGTTAGTGTGAATCCTCCACATGATAAAAAGACTTTGTCAAAACGAAATGAATCAAGCATCTTGCAAGTCAATGCACCCACAATCGATTTTTGTTCAGGAATCGTAACTCCCCCAAGTACGATGACTTTACCTTCAAATTCCTTATTTTCTAATCGGTGATTCAATATATCCGCGGCAGGAAGTGAATTGGTTACAATAGTTACACCCTGAACATCTGAAATCGCATCTGCGAGATGGACCGTCGTGGTTCCAATATCAATCATGATGGTATCTCCATCCTTGATAAACTCGGCTGCTTTGTGTCCTATTGCCTTTTTATCTGAGGCTCTTAAATTCATTTTTTTTGAGAAATGTGGTTCATTCTTTGTTTGCTGATGCTTAACTGCACCCCCGTGTACCCGCTGCAGTTTTTTCTCTTTTTCCAAAAGATCAAGATCTCTCCTGATTGTCTCAGGGGTAACCCCTAATTCTATTGCCAGGGAAGCTACCAGTATTTTGTTCTTCTGCTCTAGCTGATTTAGAATGTAATCATGGCGTTCGGTTACCAAGAAGCTCATGCCAGAGGAATCACATCCTTTTTATCAATATAAAGAGTTTTCAATGTTCCCTCCTGTATATCCTCATTCGATTTGTGCAAGTGTTCCGCTGTTACGGAAACACCCTTCGAAAAAAGTTCATAACGGGTTACGTTTCCTAGCATCATCACCTTATCGACTTTACCAATAATCTCCAGATAATTATCAATCATTTGCGAAGAGAATGCTTCTGGCCTTACTGCATACAGTTTGTGAGGGAATTCTGTTCCTTGAGTTAAAAGCGATAATTCTTCCCCTTTGAAAACATTATAGTTTCCGATAAATCTTGCAACAAACTCGTTTACAGGCTTCGTATAAATTTCATGAGGCGTACCGCTTTGTGCAATATAGCCTTCATTTAAAATATAAATTCGGTCACTGACAGCCATTGCTTCCTCCTGGTCATGCGTTACAAGCACCGTCGTCATGTTCAGTTCCTTCTGTATAACACGCAGCTGTTTTTGCAGATTTTTCCGTATCTGTGCATCGAGGGCACTTAATGGCTCATCAAGGAGCAATACCTTTGGTCCCGTAACAATGGACCGGGCTAAGGCCACACGCTGCTGCTGCCCTCCCGATAATTCCCTTGGATAGGAATTTTCCTTACCTGATAATCCTGTCAATTCCACCATCCGAGCTACTTTTTTCTGAATGGCTGCCTTATCAAGTTTTTTCATTTTCAGGCCAAAGGCTATATTTTCAGCGACAGTCATATTCGGGAAAAGGGCATAAGATTGGAAAACCATTCCGATTTGCCGGTCCTTTGCTTTTAATTTCGTGACATCTTTTCCTTCTATCTTTATTACACCGTGCTCCGGGTCAATTAAGCCAGCAAGAATTCTCAACAATGTAGTTTTCCCACAACCGCTTGGTCCTAGTAAGGTAACAAATTCACCTTGTTTTAATGAAAGGTTGATGTCATGCAGCACCGTTTGCCCTTTGAAAGCCTTGTTAATTTTTTCAATCGTTACATAAGTCATTTTACACCGTCCCCTTTTTTGACCGAGTCACTTTTACAATCACGACTGAAAGAATGCAGATTAAAATAAAGTAGCAGACTACAATTGCACTTGCTATATGTCCGCTAACATTTAATTTTTTATATAAAAAGACCTGAATGGTTTCAAAGCTTCCTCCTATCAAAAGGTTAACTAGCACAAATTCCCCGAATAATATTGAAAATGACAGTAGTGAAGAAACCAGAATGCCAGTCATAATGTTTGGCAAAATGACTTTCATAAACGCAGTGAATTGGCCAGCCCCTAATATTTCTGCTGCCTCCATAAGCGATACTGCATGAATGTTCCTTAAGCTGTTTCGTGTCCCCTGATACATATAAGGAAGAATTCCCACAAAATAGGCACCCACTGTTACAACTACCATAGAAATTCCACTGTTTGAATAAGCTCTAATTAACCCAACAGCAATGATAACTCCTGGCATCGCGTAGGTCATAACAATTAAGGATTGTATGAACTTCTCAAGCCTAGGTGCATACATAACAATCGAGAATATAGTCGGTACCATGATGACAAGTGAAAGGACCGTAGCGCCAAATGAAAGGATAAGTGACCGTCCCATTGCTTTTAAAAATACTGAATCACCAAATAATTCTTTGTACCATTGAAAGGTTAAGCCTTCAGGCAAAATGGTCTTATGCCATTGTGTGGAGAATGAGTAAATTAGTGTACCAAGAAGCGGAACGATCAAGTAGAGAAGGACTGCTCCAATCGTCAGATAATGATAAAATGAACGTTTTATTTTCAAGATAAATCCCTCCGAACTTTGCGGGTTAACCACTCATTTATGAGCATGGCCGTTACTAAGGTTATTCCCAATAACACCGCAATGGCACTGCCGAGTTCTGGTTTTGCAAATATATCTCCGGTGGTTAATGCTCCAATTCGTATTGTGAGCAGATTATAAGTACTTCCTGTCAAAGCATAAGCGGATGCATATGCTCCCATCGCATTGGCAAACAGTATACTGAACGTACCAGCAATACTAGGCAGGATAACTGGTACTCCAATACGAAGCCAAAACTTCAGCGGACTAGCGCCCAGCAGGAAGGCCGCTTCTTTCCATTGAGACTGTATCCCCTGGTAAACTGGGTAAAGAAGCATGACCGCCAAAGGAAGCTGAAAGTAAATATATATAAGAACGAGTCCTGACCAGGAGTAAACATTAAAGGAACTAAGCATTTCCCAGCCGATATGCTTAAACAGCAAGGTAAACAAACCGCTGTTTCCTAGAAGAACAATAAAAGCAAAAGCCAATGGTATTCCTGCAAAGTTAGATGTTAAGTTTGCAAAAATCAACACACGGTTTTGAATATTACTAGAAAAAAGTGTTAACGAATAGGTTGCGAATATGGCGAAAAGGATAGCTATTAAACTTGATAGAAACGAAATCAGAATACTATTTTTAAAGGCTTGGTGGTAATAAGCATTTCGAAAAACTTCTGCATACTGGTTCAATGAAAATCCTGTTCTTCCATCCGCTTGAAAGCCTCCATATATCATAAATATCAACGGAACAAACAAAAACAAAACAACCATCAAAAGAAACGGCAAGAGACTAAACAATAGCATTCCATTTATTCGTTTCAATTGGAAAACCCCTTTTTTTTCTGTTTGAATCAATAATGTCTAACCCTATTAAGAGAAAAGGCGCCTTCTTAGGAAGACGCCTTTTTCAAGTTGGGAAGGGACAGTTTTTGCATAGCTTTAGACGGCAGTATATTCAATAGCTTGCATGCTAAAGGCGCAACCTGCAGCTGAGGAATTACTTCTTCATAAGTACCTGATGACAGTTTGTCACTGATTATGAATAAGGGAACATCCCGGTCAGCTGTTGTCGTGCCGCCATGCTGCCCGTCATTATTCATGCCATGATCAGCAGTTACAATGATTTGATAGCCCGCATTTATCCATTTTGGAAGTATATTTGCCAAAACAACATCTGCGGCGATGGCACGATTCCGATACTCTTTTGAATCAGCAGTAAACTTATGACCATCATCATCGATATTCATTGAATGGACATACAGGAAATCCGGTTCATACCTATCCAGCAAAAAATTGGCATCCGAAAATAAATGCGAATCCGGATAATGGTCTTCCCAGTAGAAAATGCCCTGCTCAATCGGTTTATCTGTGTCTAACTGTATTCGATCTGTCATCTGGTTAAACGGGGCAGAATTATAGAGCTCACTCACCCAGTAATAAGATGCTGTGGCATTTTTTAATCCGTTTTTCTTGGTTAGATGAAACAAACTTTCTTCATGAGACAATCGGACTGTTTGATTTGATGTAATCCCATTTTCATAAACAGGTGTACCCGTTAATAGCACCTCATAGAGAGGTCGGGATAAGCTCGGCAGTTCAGACTTAACCTTAAACCGTGAGGCTTTTTCCATTTCAATCAGATGCTGCATGTAGCCCATTTGGGAAACAGCCGTATCAAAACGCATACCATCAAGCATAATAAAGGCAAGTTTATTTGACATTTATTAACACTTTCTCCTGCCATAAAGATAGCAACTGCTGCATACTTTGTTCCCATGCTTTCGCATCTTTGACAGGTTTAACATTTTTGTACATATCATTCGGAAGTAATTTCGCTTTAGCATCTTCCGGCAATTTTACATTTTCACGAATTGGGCGGGCATAACCACGTGCCAGATTCGCTTGTCCGGCGTCTGAAAAAATATACTCACGTGCAAGCTTTGCAGCGTTTGGATGCTTTGCGTATTTGTTGATAACTGATGCATAACCTGAAATTACGGAAGCTTCCTTCGGAATCACAACATCAAATCGGGTTTTATCAACTTGATCTCGATAACCAAGCCCATTGAAATCCCAAACGACTGCTACATCGATTTCCCCTTTTTCTAGTGCTGTTAACTTGACATCGTTAGTTTGAAGACGGCCTTGCTTTGCAAGCTTCTCAAAGAAATCTACACCGGGCTTAATATTTTTTTCATCCCCACCATTTGCTAAGGCTGCTGCCAATACTCCGAATTGGGCCTGGCTTGCTTTTAAAACATCTCCAATGGCTACTTTATAAGTGCCATTTTCAAGATCCTTCCATGACTTTGGTGGATTTTTTACATTGTTTTTATCTGTAATAAACGCGATTGTACCGGTATAACCGATCATCCAGTCTCCATCTTTATCTTTCGCCCAGGCCGGAACATCATTCCAATACGATGTTTTATATGGAAGTGTTAAACCTTTTTCTTTTGCTAAAGGACCAAAAGCAGCTCCTACATCACCGATATCCGCAGTTGCATTTCCTTTTTCAGATTCAAATTTTGCTAACTCTTCCGCACTGGACATATCTGTATCAGTATGTTTAATCCCATATTTTGAATTGATATCTTCCCAAGTCCCCTTCCAGTTTGCCCAAGAATCCGGCATACCTACAGAGTTTACTTCGCCTTCTTGTTTTGCTTTCTTCGTCACATCTTCAATTGAAAGTTTTTTAGAAGCTTGAGCATTCTTCGGTTCTTCACCCTTGCTTGAACATCCTGTAAATATAGATACAGATAAAACTCCTACAGCTGCCATTTTAATAATGGAGCTTTTTCTCATCGTAACATTCCCCCGGACTTTGTATTTTGTTTGTTTTTTGTTTGTTTTTTGTTTGTTTTTTGTTTATTTATATTTGTTTTACGAGATTAATATTACATATCAAAGGTAAATAAGTTATTAAAAAAATATAATGTTTCTCTCAAGCTTGCTTGAAGATTGTAAATCCTTTTTTTCAATATAAAAAGCCTGCAGATTTAGCTGCAAGCTTAAACCGTATATTTAGGGGTGAAAATCTTGAAAATTCCATTTGCACTAGCTTTTGAATAGCGTTCGTATTGAAATCTCCAATTATATCCTTGAACACCCCATTTACCAAATGCGACAATCGCATTTGGAGATGTCTTTCGAAAGTGGGTATCCGTCGTAGCAGCTAAAACTCGGTAATGACCCGATTCGCCATTCCAACTAAGCAACGCAATAAGAAATCTTAAAGGTAGTACAATTTAGTTCTAATACGAAAGTTCACAAAACGTACATTACCTAAACACTTATTTTATTGGTAAAATTATCTTGTACCAACCACCCCAGGGAGGTACAAAGTTGGCAATTTTTCTTGGCCGTCTTCGTGGACTCCAAACACAGCCAAGTTTTCTTTATTTTCGTTTCCTTCCAAGGTTCCCTGTTATAAGTGCACAATCGCTTAACAGGTTATACTCCATCGCATGACATATACGTTGGTCAAAATCTTCCCTTTCGTATTCATCAATGATTGGCTTTTTCATTCGCTCCTGGTCAATCCATAGATCACGTAATATTGGGTTTATATAATGTATGTGACCAGTTATAACGAATGTAAAGCCGTCATATAGTTATCTTTATTGACAGGTTATTGTGCCTTAATCAATTCTTGCATCCCAAAATCAAACTGCCATTTCTGTTTACCGTGGTCACGTATCGCCATAAAACTCATCTCGATATTATCACATAGGAACAAACATTCTGTATGTGATTAAAATAAAAAAGGACCATTTTAGGCCCTAGAAATTTTGCTCTATAAATCTTATTGTTCACAAGCAATCAAGTCATTATCACGGTCACTCTTTTTATTAGCGTCATAAAGTGCTTTAGAAACAAATGGTTTATATTTTGTTTTACCGCCTTTGTTTTTTATATTAGCACCACGGGCCACCCCGCCTTTGTAAACTTTATTCATCTCAGTACAATTTTTAAAAGTTACAACCTTTGTTGCTGCTTCTGATTCCTGTGCATATCCAAAATTCAACCCAAATAAAAGCGCCAACGGAACACCTACAGCTAAAACCTTCTTCATTATAAGTACCTCGCATTCCATATTTTACTATCACTAGACTTATAATAATAGAACTCTATTAGTTTCACAATCAAAAATCCCAAATAATAGGATAGTGCCTTCTGCCGTTTACCTAATAAATTATTCCCATAGATCATTGGCTAACTTTTCGATTCGTTGTTTCCGTTCTTCCGTTTCCCCTCTATCCAATCGTGACTTACCATTTTCAATTATTACAACATCTCCTGGCTTTACATCACTTGGCAGTTCTTTCTTTGGAATATCAACCATTGATTTGTCTTCTTTTTCACAAACAGCTAAGTCTCCTTCAAAACGATCAACAATAACTTTCATTTTGATTCCTCCTTATTGTGGTACAAAGGATGTTTGTGTGGTATATGTTTTTCCGTTTGCGTGGGCCACAATATCTATGACTACTTCATACCCTGAAGCTGCTCGACTTATTCTTATTGGAAGAGCAGTTCCGACAGTTCCGGTATATTCTGTGTCCGTACTCTTATAATGCACGGTTGCTGTATAAGAGGCACCCGGTAATCCTGTTACCGTTAAATGTATCGTATGATATTGTTGCGGTTTAGCATTATCAAGACTCGCTTTTAATACGACGTTTGCTGGTGCCTTCGGTGTAGCAGCCACACTAGGAGTTGGCTTTTTCGCCGGTACTGGTGCAGGGGCCAGTGTTGGAACCACTTTCAGAACAGGGTGATTGCTTACAATATTTGGCGTTAAGTTTGCAACAGACTGAAAGTGAATAGTATTTCCATCAGCCACTGCTAAAATGGTTTTCATTTGATCCGTACGATAAATTTGTACACCATTTTGCTTTAATCGGTTAAGCACTTCCTCGGTAGGATGCCCATAACGATTACCTTGTCCAACTGAAATGATAGCGTACTTTGGTTTTACAGCTGTTAAAAAACTCTGACCAGTTGAAGTCTTTGCACCATGATGTCCTACCTTTAGCACATCAGATTGAATATCCTGGCGGGTTGCAATCATATCTTCTTCAGATCGTATTGGAGCATCTCCAGTAAATAAAAATGTGTTCTTTCCAAACGCTAACTTAAGTACAGCACTCCAATCATTGAGTTCACTTCCATAACTCTGTACAGGACCTACAAACTTCGCCTTGGCTCCTTTTAATCCTAAGTCGACTCCTGCTTTTGCTTCTTTCAACTTTAACCCTTCCTGTTTCACAGCCAGCAAGAAATCTTCATAGGTTTGTGTCGTATGAGTTACTCTTGGAGTAAAAACAGACTTTACCACAACGTTTGATAAGACTGTATCAAGGCCCCCTATATGGTCGGCATCTGGATGTGTCGCTATCATGACTTCCAAATCATTTACGTGTAAAGCCTGGAGATAACGGACTACATCATCCCCTTTATCATTGTTTCCTCCATCAATTAAAATATCTTCCCCCTGTGGGGTTTGTATCAAAATACTATCACCTTGACCAACATCAAAATAATAGACTTTCAATTGTCCGTTAATAGATGTTGCTTGTTTTGTTGTAGTTTGAGTAGCACCTTGCTTATTAACAGGCGCTGTTGTTGTCTGCGCTTGCGGTTTTATCACCGGTTTGGCAACTTTATTTTCTTTTTTTGATTGTTCCTTTCCTGCCGATGATTTAGTAGTTTCTTTAGTTGGGTTATTTTTTACTGTAGAAACATCGCTACAAGCTGTTCCGAATACAGTTAATGATAAAATCATTCCCAATGATAGGATCCATTTTGATTTTTTCATCTGTTCTTCTCTCCTTTAAATCTCTCAACCTATTATCTCTTTTAACCCTTTATGCGGTATCTGTTTTTACAAAATTTTTAAGTCATAGCAGAAATTATAAACAGAAGTCCAATAATTGATATTAACTTATTTCGTTTCAAAAATATCATTCCTAAATTCTAAAATAGAGCCTATTTTCTCTGAGTAATAAACATTAATTAATTGAGTTCTAGTTTTAACATCAGTCTTGCTAAATATTTTACCAAGATGAGCCCTTGCTGTTGAGATGCTAATGACCCAGACAACGGAAAATGGATATATATTTAAAGAACCAAAAACAAAAAATTCAATACGAACAATTTCTCTAGCCGCTAGAGTAACGGAAAAGCTAAGGCGATATAGGGTATATAAGAACAAACAGAAATTACGTTTGGGAGACAAATGGGAAGGGCAAGGCCGTAATCTGTTGTTTTCTGCTTGGAACGGTAGCCCTAGCATCCATCTAGTATTTCGGGATATTGGAGAAATTCCACGACCTATGACACACTCCAGCTACCCTCTTAATAAACCAGGGGGTGCATAGGAAAACTATAAGTGCTAAATAGGAACAACAATGGATTTATATGGGCACGCTTTAGATAGTGCAGATGAGGCAGCCGCGGATAAATTTGAAAGTTTATTTAATCCTCTAATAAGGAAAAGGCATAGGAATATGCCACCAATCTGCCACCTTTAATTTTTCTGTATAAAACAGAAAAGCCTTGATAACACAGGGTTACCAAGGCTTAGTCTTATGATCTGAGAGGGATTCGAACCCCCGACCCCTTCCCTGTCAAAGCGAATTTTACTAGCTTTTTAACTTTAAATATTATAGGTAAGACCTTTATTATTTGAAAAACGTTGATACAACAAGGTTTACATAAATTCAAAATATGAAAGGTTTAACCTAATATATCGAATGGCACCATTTGGGCACCAAAATGGGCACCAACAAACACTCCTCTAAAGGTTGATATGACAAGCTTCAACAATTAAAGAGGAGAGTAATTATGAATCACGATGCAAAGAAAATTCTTTTAAATAAAGATGAAATGTATAGACTTTATATTGAAGAAAATATTTCAATAAGAAACATTGCTAAACTGCTTAATGTCAGTGTATGGACTGTTAAGGATTATTTAAATAGAAAGTACGGTATTTATAAAACTCAAATAACCCCTGATCCAAAACAACATATTACAAAGCAGTATTTAAGTAACAAGGATTGGTTAAAAAATGAATATTTAATTATAAGAAAACCCGCTTCTCAAATAGCTGCTGAACTAGGGGTTTCGGATGGGCGTGTAGATAAATGGATTAAAACTCATGGCTTCTATGGCTTAAAAACATATAAACATACTTGTAAAGATTCCTTATTCGATTATAAGGACCCGATTTTTTGTTATTATGCTGGATATGTAGCTACAGATGGACATGTTGATTCGGGCACAACACCAAGAGTTTCAATAAGGTCAAATGACGAATGTTCAAAAACATTATTTAAGGCTTTAGCAAGATACTTTGAATTTACTGGTGAAGTGAGGTTATACAATAAAAGTTACGATTTAACTATGACTTCTAAGACACTAATTGATGAATTGTTTAATCATTTTAATATTACACCCGCGAAAACCAAAACCTTAAAATTCCCTGACAGTTTTTTCAATGATACGTGTGCAAGCATGTTCTTAAGAGGGGTTATCGATGGTGATGGTAATATTAGAAAAGATGGTGGGGTTAGACTCTATTGTGGATCTAATGATTTTATAGATGGGTGTATTGCATTTCTAAACAAGAGGTTCACTTGGAATATTAACAAAACATTTATTAGAAAAATATATCCCGGTTTTTCTTTAAGCGGAAGAAAGGCTAACCAATTGTTAGATTGGATATATAGTAACGATACAACATATTTTCTCGATAGAAAATATGAACGCTATTTGAGTACAAGAAAAAAAGGAATTAAAAAAGATTATTTATAAAACACCGCAAAAATTCATTAAAAAGCACAGTTATAAAAAGCTGTGCTTTTTTAAATAGTCCTCAGTCCTCCATAAATCATCCTTTATTTCAATCAGACAATCTATTAGAAAGTTAAAAGAGATCCAGAACATTGGAGAGTTATTAAAAGCGTATCAACATTCCATTTATTTCTAGCTTGCAACATAGCTATAACCGGTTGTAGCCCTATCCACAATATGGTTAAAAACAATATCAAGTTTTTGTTTAAATATTACCCTGTCATAACTTTGTGGAAGTGTTTTATCGAGTACATCCTGAACTACTGATTGCACTTTTAGCTTTGGCTGTTCATCTTTATACCAATCTACAATAAGTAAGCTGTTTTTCTTTTCCACCAAAGTTTCATATAAACTTTTAGCAGATAGCTTAACTTGTTGTTCTTCCTTTTTAGTTAGTTTATCCTTCAATAGAAGGTCAAATAACTCCAATTCTTCCTCTGAAAGATTCTCTTTAATATGCCGCTCTTCTTCTTCCATCATTTTATCAACGAATTTTAATAACTCCTCATAGAAATTTTCATTTTCAGAACCACCTGCATTATATCTGTCTATAATACCTTTGTAAATTTCAGAAAACTTAGTCCGGGTTACATTTTTTTGGAGCATAGCACTAAGCTTCTCCTCTATAAATACTCTTAAATCACTGATTTCAATATTTTTATATGGAGTTGCCTTGAATTGTTCTCTTATTTTTTCTATATCCAATTTCGATAGGTCAATCACCTTGGACTTTACAATTCCATATTCACCGTTTGATTCAAGTACCTTGACTGCTTCGATACTCTGGTCCAACAATTCATTAACCTTTATTTTTGCTTTTTCTATACTTTCATCTCTGACATTTCCATCAATAATCCCACGTAAATACAAAATTACCTTTAACATGGGATTATCCCATGAAGTAGAAAAGATTTCTGGCTTACTAGCTTCATATAGATTTTCAGCCAAATTAGAATAAACTTTATATTGATTTTTGTTATCGTCATTACCAAGAATTACATTCGCATAATTCTTAAAAATGCCTAATTTTTTAAATGTATTTTCCTCAACAAGAATGGAATTTAAATTAATTCCAATAGAATTACAAAATTCAGATGTCTCATCTATTGTTCTATTTATCAATACTATTAAATTATCTATATCCTTTACAGGCATTTCATTATTATTATTAGAATCCGCATATTCACCAAGTGCTTTTTTCATATACTTAAAGATATTGAGATAATCAACTACAATACCGCCTGTTTTTCCAGGAGCCACTCTGTTTGCTCTTGCAATTGCTTGCATAAGTGTATGCCCCTTCATAGGCTTATCTAAATATATAGCAGAAACGCTTGGAACATCAAAACCAGTTAGCCACATAGAACATACAAATACCAGTGAAAGCTTGTGTTGTGGATTTTTAAAGTGATCTTCAATATCAAAACCATTTTCATCCACCAAATTCATTCTATCCCTATGTCATTTAATGTTTAAACCCTGTTTTGAAAATTTTTCATCTTCTCCGTCTTCACGGCTGATTACCACCGCCATTTCAACTGATCTCATATACTCTACAATCTTTTTTAAAGTTGCCCTTTTTAATTCATCAGATTCCTTTTTAATTTCTTTATTTAAACGCTTAATTTCTTCGCTCCAATGATACTGGACCTTATCATACATTTTAACTGCAGTAAATTTATCAACAGAAACAACCATACCTTTTCCAAGGTAACCCCTCCGCGGAAAATGATAGACAATATCCTTTGCTACAGCCTCAAGGCGATCGTCACGCTTCAACACTTCCATTTCATGGCTATAAAACTTTTTAAGGCGTTTTTGTTCCTCTTCAGTTAAATCCTCACTTTCAATAATATCAGCGAAATCATTATCTAAATTAATGTTAATTAAATCAACAGTTGGAACACGTTTTGAGTAAAAAAGAGGTACAGTTGCACCATCTTCAATAGATTGTGCAAAGTTGTATTCACTAATATAATCTCCAAACCAAGCATTAGTAAGATGCTTATTTCCTAATAACGGTGTCCCAGTGAAGGCAATATACTGTGCATTTTTTAGACCAGCCCGCATATTCTCGGCTAGGTCTTTATACTGTGTTCTATGTGCCTCATCAACTATTACAATAATATCATCACGATTAGAAAGTACTGGGTACTTTTTTCCTTTATCATATCGAAATTTATGAATCAGCGAAAAAATAAATGTTTTATTCGTTTGCAAATATTCTCTTAGTTGAGAACTGTTCTTAGGGCGGACTTGTTCATCTTTTGAAATAACCCCGGTTCGCAAGAAATTTTTATAAATTTGGCCATCTAGATCTTCTCTATCAGTAATTATTAAAAAAGTAAAATTACCTTTATATTTGCGTATTATTTTTCTAGCAAACATGACCATTGAATAGCTTTTTCCGCTACCTTGTGTGTGCCAAAAAACTCCTAGCTTCCCTTTGAGACTTTCTCTGTTTTCAAATGCTTTCACGGCATTATTAACACCTAAATATTGGTGGTTTTTTGCTATAAGTTTTGTTTGTTTTCTATCAAATAATATGAAGTTTTCGATATAATCTAATAAATTATCTTTCTTCAGTAATCCCTTAGCCAGATATAAGAGACTAATACCATCAGATTTTATTTTTTTTCTATTTGGTGTTTCTTTCTCATCCTCAAGTTTAAGCCATTCAAAAAAGTGTTCATATTCTGCATTAAAACTCCCCAGTCTTGTTTCGATTCCGTTCGATAAAACACAAATCTGATTAAAATAAAAAAGCTGAGGAATATCTCTCAAATAGTCTGTTAAATTTTTATCATAAGCATTTTTAACTTTTATATCTGAGTTTTTCAATTCTATAAATACAATTGGTAGACCATTTATGAGTATTATAAGGTCTGGCCGTCTATAATATATTTCACCTTTAATCCACATTTGAGTACAAACAGTGAAATCATTATTCTTTTTATTATTAAAATCAATAAGCTTTACATATCCTACTTCTCTTTTACCATTTTTCTGATATTCAACTCTAATTTCATTTCTAATATTGTTATAGTTTTCGTAGTTAGCTTTCATTATATCAACATTTAAACTTAGAGAAACTTGATCCAATGCAATGTTTTTTAAAGTATCAATCGGTATGTTAGGGTTGATTATCTGTAATTGCCTGAAAAGAATATCATAAAGAACAACTTGCTTTTTATTTTCACGATTGGTACCATCATTCAAATCATCAGGATTTATTGTAAAACAGTTCAAGTGATTAAATTGAAAATCGGAAGAAACTAAGGTTGCTATCATAGCTTGTTCTATCATATCTTCAGTAATTATTTTTGGCATAGCATCAACCTCCCCATTAAATCAATTCAAAAAATAAACATCTTTTCAATTACAATTGTACTTCTAATTTACCGCTCAATAGCCGAGGTAAAATTAAATCACGTTGTTTTACTAAGTTACGATTTTGAGTTTGTAAATTATTCACTTCTATTAATATTGGCTTTACCAGTTCGGTAAACTCCTTTAACACTTGATCACTGGGTTTTATTATTTTATTTTTATTTAGATTTTCTATTGTCAATGCACTTTGGGATGTTCCAATGGTCGAAGATAATATTTGCTGTTTCCCAAACTCTGAATTTAACCAAATGTACAAATACAATGCAAAATTTGGATTAGAACTGCTTTGAAACCATGTTAAATTACCGTCTTTAAAGTAAAATGGATTGTCATCACTTATCAAAATTGAAACACCTATTGTTCCTACAGAAGTTAGCAAAATATCATTTACTTTAGGTACTCCATATTTATCCTTGAACTCAAAATATTTTTGCTCATCTATATAAATTGGTTCCGAAATTGGTTGTCCATTTGCTAACTGAATAACCTCTTTTGAGCGATAAAAAGGAATCCCATTTTCGACATAATCTGAGAGAAACACTCTCTTGCTCGAAGTGATATTTATTTGATCACCTAACCGAACAGTTTCCCATCCCTCAGGAATACCGTCTAGAAATTTTGAAGTATTATATCCACTAAACCTCATACGAACAAACCATTCTTTATAAATCTCTTGTGATATCTTTTTTAGAAGTTTAATCCTTTTGTTGTTGTTCTCAACTAGATAATCATATGTGGAAAGTATTTCTGCTATTTTTTTTTGAGTTGGTAATGGAATATCAGGAATTAAATATTTCATTATCGCGGATTTACTACCTCTAGGCATTTTCGTACCTTTTGAAGTAACCGTAGCATAATTGAAAAAATTATTATCGGACAATGCATAATATAAAAATTTAGGATCGGTTGTTTTGTTTGCTCTAAGAACCAATACATCATTTGAGCAGCCGCCAGTTTTAGTTGCAAACCATATTTTCTTGAAATAAGGTCTAATATTAGATGTTAAAATATCAGTTTCATAAAAATATGAAACTGATTTTGCGTCGGGCAAAGATGTTGCTTTTTTAACTCCACCTTTTTCAGCTAACATATTTTCGGTAGAAATATAATTATTTATACTTATTTCATCCAAATTAATTCTTTCATTTACAAACTTGCAGGCTTGACTTAAATGCTTATATTTAACCATTGCTATTTACCAAAAACTGCAAATTCATTGCAATTTGCCTTTCGAGCTCTTTAGCTTTGGCGTTAAGTTGTAATAGTTCTTCGTTTAAAGATAACAT
Organism: Neobacillus sp. FW104-15D2; assembly: GCF_058790155.1. NCBI lineage: Bacteria > Bacillati > Bacillota > Bacilli > Caryophanales > Bacillaceae > Neobacillus > Neobacillus sp. FW104-15D2. The sequence goes on along the minus strand of NZ_JBYTCJ010000032.1, from coordinate 6,749 downwards.
CTCAGCATTAAATTCCAGTTTTGTTAAACCATCCTCTTCAATAACTACTCCAACATATCTTCCTGGATTAAGAGAATAATCTTGATCCTTTATTCCGTCTTTTTCTCGAATAGAAGAAACTTTACACAGTCCTACTACATCTCTATATTTTCCATCTGGAAACCGCTCTAATAGCCAGTTTATATTATCTTGCCAATACTCCTTATCCTCTGATTTTTCCATGTTTAACTTATATTCATCTAATAATGAGAAAAATTCATTTTCCTTACCCTCATAAAGTCTTGAAATTATTGCAAGGTTTTTAATTTGCTCATCAGAAAACTTACGATGTGATCTATCAACTACTGTAAAAATATTTCTTGCATCAATAAATAATATTTCATCCTCTTTAGGCTTTGATTTATTAAAAAACCAAAGGGTTGCAGGTAATGTAACAGTATTAAACATATTAGATGGTAGGGTTACCATTTGGCTGATAATACCGCTCTCAATAAGCTTAATCCTTATATCCTTTTCACTATTACCTGCATCCGAGGCGGAATTTGCCATAACAAGCGCTGCTCTTCCATTAGGTTTAAGTGCAGTAGCAAACTGGTTTATCCAAAGGTAATTTGCATTTGGTACCTTTTCAGTTCTATCACTATTTTTCTTTGATGATTTTGTTTTATTTTGTGGTATACCATACTCGTTAAAGCGTGGCTGCCCCTTAACTAAATCAAGTTCAACTTCATCAACATTGAAAGGTGGATTTGCCATTACATAATCAAAAGCACCATAGCTATTATGAGGGTCACTATAGTAAGAATTAGCCTCAATTATTTCCCCTCTAATATTATTTAGAGCTAAGTTCATTTTTGCCAATTTTACTGTTTCACTTGTTTTCTCTACACCGTATGCTCGAAGATTTAATGCATTGCTCTCTCCATGCTTTTCTTTATTTTTTCACTTATAAGGAAACGTTTCGCACAATACATTTATTCACAATCCTGTTTAGAAGATCTTTGTTGTTCTAGCTCCTGCCACAAAAATTGTAATAGTGGTTATGGATCAACCTAGTTATTTTAAATTTATATGTATTGACCTACTGAGAAAACCTTAAGATTTTCTGAAGTTTAACTGGACCATATGTACAATTATAAAATGCCACCTATACTTAATAGACACTTAAGTTAATTTTAATTTAGGTTTAATAAATAGCTGACCAATTTGTAATATAGTAGAGACTAGCGTCATCTCAAACGAACAAGAGATGGAAAATACTTAGAAACAATATACTTCATAAAAGGAGATGAATTCTTTACTTAGCCGTTTCAAAACATACAAAAATGCTACAACCTTCAAGTCTTCAAATGTTAAGCAAATCACCAGAAGTTACTATTTGATTTTGACTTACCAAGGTTTTAGGATTTGTACAACTACACTAGGCGTACTAGCTGAAGATATGTTATCAACAAGAAAGATTTGCAGCTGTATTAACGCCTTTGTCATTGAAGATTATTGGAAGAAGGTCCTTAAATATGAACAAATCTTTATCGGTCACCATGAATCAGGCAAAAGAAATGTTTGCTAAAGTTCCGGAAATTACACTTTACTTTTGGATTACTAAGCTACTGACTACCGGAATGGGTGAAGTAGCATCCGATTATTTATTCGAGAATCTAAATCCGCTTATTTCAGCACCGCTAAGTGTTCTTATTTTCGTAGCCGCAATGATATTACAGTTCAAAGTACGCCGATATATACCAAAGGTCTACTGGTTAGTTGTCATTATGGTTAGTATATTTGGCACAATGGCTGCAGATGTGGTTCGGGTTGGACTGGGCATACCCTACATCGTTTCAACCATTTTCTTTATAGCAGCACTCGCCGTCGTTCTCATAGCTTGGTATTCTAAAGAAAAAACTCTGTCCGTACACAGCATTTTCACCCGTCGCCGGGAGATCTTTTACTGGCTCACCGTACTGGTTACATTTGCACTCGGTACCGCAGCAGGGGATATGACCGCATCAAGCATGCACTTGGGCTACTTCTCTTCAGGTTTATTATTTACTGTCTTGCTTGTAATTCCAGCTTTGGGTTACCGATTATTTGGTCTTAATGAAATTTTTGCCTTCTGGTTCGCTTATATCATGACGCGTCCAGTAGGTGCCTCGTTCTCGGATTGGTTAGCAGCGTCTCATAGCCACGGTGGTCTGGGGATAGACAAAGGTATAGTTAGCCTTGTTTTACTGATCTTTATTATCCTCCTAGTCATCTTTCGGGGAGGCTCACCCGCAAAAAGCGTGGAATTTAACGAAGAAAAGGAAAGAGCATCTTAGTAGTTATACGCTGTACCCTGGATGGGCACCCTTATGCAGAGTGAGAGAAATAAATTTAAGATGTGGGGAAACCACTTAAAGAAAGGAAATTATATATGCAAGAAGACCAAAATAAAATGAAAAATTTACTTAACAAAGTGCCACAAGTGACGATTTTCTTTTGGGTTATCAAAGTGTTGTGTACAACTGTTGGTGAAACATTTGCTGATTTCATCAATTTCAACATTGGACTTGGTTTAACTTTTACTACCATTATTATGGGAGTTGCATTTTTTATTGCATTGTTTTTTCAATTTAAAGCAAACAAATATGTTCCAGTCATTTACTGGATAACAGTTGTTCTTATAAGCGTATTTGGAACATTGGTAACGGATAATTTGACAGATAATATGGGTGTACCACTTGAGGTTAGTACAGCTGTTTTCTCGGTGCTACTAGGACTGACTTTTCTATTTTGGTATCTTAGTGAAAAAACACTATCGATCCACTCGATTTTTACTAGAAAAAGAGAAGTTTTCTACTGGCTTACGATTCTTTTCACCTTTGCCCTAGGAACAGCGGTAGGCGATTTATATTCTGAACAACTTGGTTTTGGTTATCTTAATACAGGAATAGGCGTTGTTATTATTATTGCTCTTGTGTTCTTAGCTTATAAATTTTTGAAACTTGACGGAGTATTAGCTTTCTGGATTGCGTATATTTTAACTCGTCCGCTTGGAGCGTCTCTTGGAGATTACCTATCTCAACCAAAAGTAAATGGCGGATTAGGACTTGGGACAACCGTTACAAGTGTGATTTTTCTTATCGCTATTTTTGCGATCATCGTTTTCCTTGCCGTTTCAAAAATTGATACAAATGCTAAAAGTGATATAGCGGAAACAAACCAAAGTAATGCAAATAAGAGAAATGTGATAACACAAACGATTATTGTACTCGTAATTTTCTTAGTTGTTGGTATAGGTGGTTACATCTGGCGCAGTCATTTTATTGCATCCCAAGGTGCTGCAGAGCAAGCTACATTAGCAGGTCAATTAAACGATTTTGTTAAAATTGAAAATGATATGCTAAACGCTGTAAATAAAAACGACTTTGCATCAGCAAAAAACAGCGCTGATAATTTGGAACATCAGTGGGATACACAAGAACCTAAGCTTCGAAAAATTGATAGCACTACATGGACAAAAATTGATGGAACAATTGACTCTGTGCTAGCAGCGGTTCGTTCTTCAAGACCTGATGTTAATCAAAGCAAAACAGCACTTAATAATTCAATTAGTGCCCTAAAAGATGCAAATAAATCAACATCAAAATCCGGTGCCTCACAAACTACATTATCTGGACAGTTAAACGATTTTGCAAAAATCGAAAATGATATACTAAACGGTGTAAACAAAAATGACTTTGTTTCAGCGAAAAAAGGGGCAGATAAATTAGAACATCAATGGGACACACAGGAACCTAGGCTTCGAAATATCGATGGCGCTACATGGACGAAAATTGATGGAACAATTGATGTTGTATTAGCAGCAGTTCGTTCATCTAATCTCGATGTAAAGAAGTGTAAAACCGCAATTAACAAGTCACTTAGTACCATAAACACAGCAAATAAATAATAATCTTAGGAATCGCCAATCGCGGTTCCTTTTTAAAATGGAACTCTTATTAAACTAAACAGCCATGTTAGTGGAACAACAAAAAAAGCTCTACCCCTTATTGATGTAAAGCACCCGTTTGTTTAAGAACATTCCTGCATAATATCATCATATTGTGCAATAACAGTCTTCAAATGATAAGATTTATTTAACCTTTGAAAGGAGGAGGCTCTTTTGGTCATTCAACCAAATATGTCACCCAAAGCTATCTCTGAAATTTGGACTAATACTAAAGATGTTTTTAGTATATTTAATGTACCTATCTCAGAAAAGCCCTTGGAAAAAACAGTTGAAACAAACATCCTTAATTTAGTTATTAAAGAATTAAATAAAATTGTTGGAAGCTCCTCTTCTACTTGTATCGAAGGAGGCTGACAACTTTCATCTAATAAGGAGTAGGTTACTCCTTTTATTTTTTTTATGGGTTAGTTCACGTATGTATCTAATAAGCATTAAGGGTTTTTAGACAATTAGTATATATATCTTCATTAATAGAGTTGATCACGGTCAATTTGTAATAGCAAGAACATCCCTTAAGAGTTATAATAATAAAGTTTTTTCAATACAAATACTAAGGAGTTAATCATGTTAACTACAAAAAAAATCACCCCTCAATATGATCCATGGGAAGCTTATCTGGATATTGAGCAATATGGCAAACCCCAACTTACTAATATCGAATTCACTACTACAACTCTTTGCAATATGCGCTGTGAGCACTGTGCAGTTGGTTACACTCTCCAGACAAAAGACCCGGCAGCACTCCCGTTAGAAATGATATTACATAGATTAGATGAAATTCCTACACTTAGGTCCTTGAGTATAACAGGTGGAGAACCTATGCTTTCCCTTTCTTCAGTAAAAAATTATGTATTGCCGATATTAAAGTATGCTCATGCTCGCGGTGTGCGTACGCAAATCAATTCTAATCTCACCCAGGATTTAGCTCGGTACGAATCAATTACTCCTTATCTAGATGTCCTTCATATCTCACACAACTGGGGCACCGTAGAAGATTTCGCGGAGGGCGGTTTCGCACGGATGGACAAAAAGCCCACCTATTTACAAATGATGAAATATTTTGAAAAAATAACAGAAAACAGCAGAGAGTTAGTGAAAGCGGGTATAATGGTTTCTGCAGAAACAATGTTAAATAAACGAACTTTACCACATTTGGAAAAAATACATAAGCAAATTGTTGATGACATGTTCTGTCAACGACATGAGATACATCCAATGTATCCTAGTGATTTTGCAAGCAGCCTTGAAGTATTATCACTGGAAGAAATCAGAGGAGCCGTTCATCATTTACTCGATGTCCGTGATGAAAATGTGTGGATGTTATTTGGAACACTGCCATTCTATGCATGTAGTAACAATCCAGAAGATTTAAGTCTATTAGAACGTCTTTACACTAGTAAGAATGTAACGATCAGGAATGATCCTGATGGCCGTTCACGTCTGAATATTAATATATTTAGTGGCGATATTATTGTCACAGATTTTGGCGATACTCCACCTCTTGGAAATGTTCAAACTACCAATCTGCAAGAAGCGTATCAGAAATGGCAGGATTCGAAAATATCTCAAGAATTAAGCTGTCATTGTCCCGCTGTTTCTTGCCTTGGTCCCAATATTTTAGTAAAAAATACTTATTACCAAAATCGAGATTTTAGTATACTTAAAAATAATATAAGCAGATAAAAAACTGTTTACCCCGTTGGAATTTATTAATTTCTGGTTAAAGATAAAAATAAAATGCTGCTCGATAGAAAGTCTGGCAGCATTTTTGATTATTTTCAAAGAAGTAAAGTAATGAAACATAATATCATCAATCAGCTCAGGAATTATCCAGCTAAAATCTCCTCTGACTCAAGAATGGCAAAAATAATTGAGTTGTGATATTAAAATGCTTTTGGCAAATAAGACGCATTTAGACCTATTAAGGCATTTCCTCCTGAAACGTCCCTTTTGGGACTCGTCTTCAACTAACGCACCCTATAGTTTAAGTGCAACTCTTCACATTGCAGGTATTATTAGGTATTATCAATCGTTCTATATGGTCTCGGCGACGGTAACGAGGTTAAAGGCCTTACTAAATCTTTGTATTCTTCTTCGTTAATTTCAAAGGGTTCCCACTCACCAGATCGGGGAAAATAACCTTTTAGAAACAATTGGTTAAGTGTTTTAAGTGAAGGAATCACCAAATCGAAATCCGAATATAAAAGAATTCCTGTATCAACTATCAATTCAGCAATTGTAGCTTCCTTTGTTAAAAATGCACCTTTTGATCCATATGGTAACAATAGAAGTTATTTTAATTGGAGGAAAATATTCCCCAAATTATTTTGTTTTCCGGTTTAATCCTTACGGCCTTAATGTTCACCATTTTTAATATAATTACAATATAAAGATGAATATGTATTGATTCTCTATTTTCGGCAAATAAAAAAGGTAGGGAGTAAATGATCCATACCCCGAATAACGGACACGATTAAAAAAGTGCCCCTTATTCGGGGTTTTTGTGTTCCTCAGAAAAAATCCCGTTTATAATGAGTCCAATGAGTATGAACGGAGGATTATGATGAGTCGGAATTTTTATACTGAATTTCAAATTAAAGAATTGGAGAAAAATCCAAATATTTTACATGCTTCAGACCGGTCCATTTCCTATAAACCTGAATTTAAAATACAAGCTGTCCACGAGTATAAACAAGGGAAATCTCCTTCCCAAATCTTTGTGGAACACGGATTTAACCTTGAAGTGATCGGACCGAAA